>NZ_CP071383.1:2196089-2509816 GCF_017348915.1 Leclercia pneumoniae
GTGACGGAGAACGAGATGATCTCCGGTTTCAATCAGTTTAATAGCGCGATCAAACAGCTGCGGGCCGCCGGTATCGGTCTGGCTATCGATGATTTTGGTTCGGGTTACGCGGGGCTGTCCCTGCTGACCCGTTTCCAGCCCGATAAAATCAAGATCGACCGCGAGATTGTCAGCAATATTCACCTCAGCGGCCCGAAACAGGCGATCGTGAAATCTATCGTCAGCTGCTGCGCCGACCTGGGCATCACCCTGGTGGCCGAAGGAATTGAGAAGATGGAAGAGTGGTGCTGGCTGGAAACGGCCGGGATTAAGCGCTTCCAGGGCTTCCTCTTCGCCCGCCCACAGCTTAACGGCGTGGGTACCATCAACTGGCCACACATCGCCTCCTGAACCCTTCCCCTGGCGGGGCCTCCCCGCCACCTGTTAATTGTTCGCACACCCGCCACAGCACAGCGCTAACCTGGTCTATAGTTTATCTTCGTGCGCTAAGCATTCACGTCATGTTACGGCTTTTCTCCTCCGCGTAACCATCCAGTTAAGCAGCCCAGGGGCAGTTCGGGTAAAACGAGGTGATCGTATGCAGTCAGAACAGGTATCAAAACAGTGGGGTGCCGTTCGTCTGGAAACAGGCGCGGTGCGTTTCAGGCTGTGGGCCAGCGGCCAACAGCAGATGACATTGCGGGTTGAAGGGCACGATTATCCCATGCAGACAGCGGGGGATGGCTGGTTTGACATCACCCTGAACGACCTTCCTGCCGGGGCCAATTATCAGTATGTGCTTGCAGATGGCACCGCGTTGCCAGACCCGGCATCGCGTGCGCAGCAGGGGGATGTTCATGGCCCGTCACAGGTGGTCGATCCCCATAGCTACGTCTGGCAATACCCGGAGTGGCAAGGCCGCCCGTGGGAAGAGACGGTGGTCTACGAGCTTCATATCGGCACCTTTACGCCTCAGGGCACCTTTCGCAGTGCCATCAGTAAACTGCCATACCTGGCAGAGCTGGGGATCACTCAGATAGAGGTGATGCCGGTCTCCCAGACAGGGGGCAACCGCAACTGGGGCTACGATGGCGTCCTGCTTTACGCGCCGCACAGCGCGTACGGTACGCCGGACGATTTCAAAGCCTTTATCGACGCCGCTCACGGGCTGGGTATATCCGTGGTGCTGGATATTGTGCTCAACCATTTTGGCCCTGAAGGCAACTACCTGCCGAGATTATCCCCGGACTTTTTCCACCCGGATCGCATGACGCCCTGGGGCAATGGTATCGCCTATGATCTGGACCCGGTCCGGGCGTTTATCATCGGCCTACCGCTCTACTGGCTAAGTGAATATCGCCTCGATGGGCTGCGCTTTGATGCCATTGACCATATCGAAGACAGTCGCCAGCCGCACGTGCTGGAAGAGATCGCGACACGTATTCGCGAAACCATTACCGACCGGCCGATCCATCTGACCACGGAAGATAGCCGCAACGGTATCGATCTGCATCCCCGGGATGAGCGCGGGCAACCGCCGCTGTTTACCGCGGAATGGAATGATGATCTGCATAACGCCCTGCATGTCTTTGCGACCGGTGAAACTCACGCTTACTACGAAGATTTCGCCGATGCGCCAGAGGTGTGGCTTGCCCGCGCGCTGACCGAGGGGTTTGCCTATCAGGGGGAGGTGTCGCCGCACAGTGGGAAACCGCGCGGAGTGAATAGCCGTAATCAGCCGCCGCTGGCCTTTGTCGATTTTATTCAGAACCACGATCAGGTAGGCAACCGTGCCCAGGGTGAGCGGTTAATTACGCTTGCGGGTGCGGAGCGCACCAGGGTGCTGCTGGCCATGTTGCTGCTCTCTCCACACATTCCGCTGCTGTTTATGGGGGAAGAGTACGGCGAAACCCATCCGTTCCTGTTCTTTACCGATTTCCATGGCGATCTGGCCCGGGCGGTGCGGGAAGGGCGGGCGAAAGAGTTTGCCGGCCATACGGGCCACGACGGAGAGGATGTTCCCGATCCTAACGCGCTGACCACCTTTACCGCTTCGCAGCTTGACTGGCAGAAACTGACCAGTGAGAGCGGTAAATCCTGGCTACGCTTTACCCGCCAGCTGCTGCTGTTGCGCCAGCAGGCGATTGTTCCTTTACTGACAGGCGCACAGGCGTGCCAGGGGAAAGTCCTGCACACCGCACCTGGCTATATCGCCGTCTGCTGGCACTTTGCGCAGGGCACGCTCTCCCTGGCGCTGAATGTCAGCGACCGCACGCTGCCCGCGCCTGAGCTGCCGGGTAACACGCTGTTTGTCTGGCCTGAAGGCGCCGGCGCGCTGACGCCAAATTCGATTATTGTCTGTTTTGCTGAGGGAGAAGCCTGCCGATGATTCCCGTATCGACCTGGCGTATTCAGTTTCGTAATGGCATGACTTTCGATCGTGCCGTCAGTCTGGTGCCTTATCTGCAGCAACTGGGTATCAGCCATCTCTATGCTTCACCGATTTTTACCGCCGCCAGCGGATCCACTCACGGCTACGACGTGACGGACGTAAACGAAATCGATCCGGCCATCGGTGGCCGGACAGGGTTCGAGCGGTTGGTTAGCGCCCTGAAAGAGGCGGGTATTGGGCTGATTCTGGATATTGTGCCCAACCATATGTCCACCTCGCTGGAGAACCCCTGGTGGCGGGATGTGATTGAGTACGGCGAGCAGAGCCGTTACGCCCACCACTTCGATATCGACTGGTCGCGCCGCCTGACTCTGCCTTTCCTGGGGGATGATTTTGACAAGGTGGTGGCCCAGGGGGATATCACCATTCAGCGCGACCCCCATACTGGCCGCCCCGCGCTGGCCTATTTTGAAAACTTCTACCCCCTGACGCCTGCCAGCTGGGCAGGGCGCGAGGAGGAGGTACTGAGCCTGTCCGATCCCGAGGGCATTACCCGGCTTCATGAGCAGCAGCCCTGGCGGCTCAGCAGCTGGCGCGATGCGGCGTCAGATCTCTCCTGGCGGCGATTCTTTGAAATTACCGGCCTGGTCGGCGTTCGGGTTGAAGATCCCGCCGTCTTTGATGACTGCCATGCGCTGATTCTGGCCCTGGTCCGCGCTGGCGCGGTGGACGGGCTGCGGGTGGATCATGTGGACGGTCTGGCCGATCCGAAAGGTTATCTGGAGCGTCTGCGCCAGGAGGCGGGGGCGGAGTGCTACATCACCGTCGAGAAGATCCTCGGCAAAGGGGAGCATCTGCCTGCCGACTGGCCCATCTCGGGCACAACAGGATATGAATTTATCGCCTCGCTAGCGGAAGTGCTGGTGGATGATGAAAAGATGGATACCCTGCGTCAGGCCTGGGACGAGGTAGTGGGTAAAACCTCCGATCCTCATGCCGAACTGCGCGCTGCCCGCCGGCTGATGGTGGATCGTAATTTTGCCGGCGAGTTTGCCACCCTGTTAGGGCTGGCTAACGTTATCGCCTGCGACGAGCCGCAGCAGCCCGACGAAGAGACGTTGCGCCATGCGCTGCGCGAGCTGCTGTTAGCCTTCCCGGTCTACCGCACCTACGGCACCGAAGCGGGGTTGCCCCCGGCGGATCTGCGCCTGTTGCAGCAGGTCATCGCGCAGGTCGATGCCGATGCGCAGGCGCTGGATCTGCTTACCCGAATCATGACCGGTGCGGTGGTGAATCAGGCCCAGGCGAACAGCTTCCGCACCCGCTTCCAGCAACTTACCGGGCCGTTAATGGCCAAATCAGTGGAAGATACTCTCTTTTTCCGCCAGAACATGGGGCTGGCGCTGAATGAAGTCGGCGCCGAACCGGTGCCGCGGGGCTTTTCGCTGACCCGTTTTCATCAGGAGATGGCGACCCGTCGTGAACGTCAACCCGATGCGCTCTCCGGCACCTCTACTCACGATACCAAGCGCGGGGAAGATGCCCGTGCTCGCCTCTATACTCTGACCGAAGCCCCCACTCAGTGGGCCGAAGGCGTGGCGCGCTGGCGGCAAATGAACCAGACGCATGTTCGTTTCTTGAATGACGGGACGGCGCCGAAAGCCGCCGATACCTGGATGCTCTATCAGGCGCTGGCCGGCGTCTGGCCGCCTGCGCTGAGGCCGGATGATCACGCCGGGCTGAAGGCGCTGGAGACGCGTTTCCTGGAGTTTGTGGAAAAAGCCCTGCGCGAAGCCAAGCTTCGTACCGACTGGGTGGATAGCAACGAAGCCTACGAAACGGTGGTGCTGGAGTATGCCCGCCATCTGCTCAGCGCCGAGAATCAGACCTTCTTAACGGATTTCTGCGATTCACTGCAGCCCTTTATTCGCGCCGGGCTGGTCAACAGCCTGAGCCAGACGCTGATCAAACTTACCGCGCCAGGCGTACCGGACATCTACCAGGGCAGCGAAGCCCTCAATTTCAGCCTCGTCGACCCCGACAACCGCCGTGAGCCCGATTATCCCCGGTTGGCGCAGCAGCTACGCGACGCAGATCGGAACGTGTTTAACCAGGAAGCCAGCTGGCGCAGCGGCCAGGTTAATCAGTTCGTAACCGCCACACTGTTACGTTTACGCCAGGACAAACCGGCGCTCTTCCGCCGGGGTGACTATGTGGCGCTGATTACCCACGGCGAACAGGCAGAGAAGGCCATCGCCTTTGCCCGCACCGACGGCAACGACGCGGTGATTGTTGTCGCCCCCCGGCTGGTTTTTGCCGCCGCCAGCTATACCGGCGCCGCGTTATGGCCCGAGACTTCCGTCGCGTTGCCTGAGCCTCTGGCCGGACGCCGTTATCGGGATCTCTTTACAGAAGAGGTGTTCGCCCTCAACGACACCCTTGAATTAGCCTCTGCACAGTGGTGCTGGCGGGTACTGGTCGCCTGCGACTGAGCGTGTTACACATGGAGATAAGCATGCCAAACGGTAATCATTTCGACATTCAGGCAGGGTCCAGCCATCAGTTAGGGGCCAATTACGACGGAAAAGGTGTCAATTTTGCGATTTTTTCTGCACATGCCGAGCGCATTGAGCTCTGCCTGTACGATCCCAGCGGTAAAACGGAGATTGCCCGGCTGGAGCTACCCGAGTTCACCCACGAGGTGTGGCACGGCTATGTCCCGGATCTTCAGCCCGGGGCGCTGTATGGCTATCGCGTTTACGGCCCTTACGATCCTGAAAACGGGCACCGTTTTAATCCCAACAAACTCTTAATCGACCCCTACGCGCGGGAACTGGTGGGCGAGCTTCAGTGGGACCCGTCCCACTTCGCCTATGAACTGGGCCATGACGAGCTGGATCTGAGCTTCGATACCCGCGATAGCGCGCCATTCACTCCAAAATGTCGGGTCATCGACCCCAACGCCTTCGACTGGCAGGATAACAACCGTCCGGCGGTGCCCTGGCCCCATACGGTGCTGTACGAAACCCACGTGAAAGGCTTTACCCAGCTTAACCCGGCCATTCCTGAGGCGCTGCGTGGCACGTTTGAAGGGATGGGGCATCAGGCCTCGGTCGACTACATCAAAAGCCTGGGCATTACCTCCGTCGAGCTGATGCCGGTGCACTGGTTCCCCCACGATCAACATCTGCTTGATAAAGGGCTGAAGAATTTCTGGGGCTATAACACCCTGGGCTTCTTCGCCCTGACGCCGCACTATTACGGCCCACGGGGAATGCAGGGTTTTCGTGAGATGGTTCGCGCTTATCATGACGCGGGCATCGAGGTGATTCTGGATGTGGTTTATAACCATACCGCAGAGGGCAATGAACTGGGTCCAACGCTGTCGTTCAAGGGCATTGATAACTTCGCCTATTACCGCACGCTGCCGGATCAGCACCGCTATTACATTAATGACACCGGGACCGGTAATACCGTAAACACCTCGCACCCCCGGGTACTGCAGATGGTGATGGACTCCCTGCGCTACTGGGCGGACGCCATGCACATCGACGGTTTCCGTTTTGACCTGGGCACCATTCTGGGCCGCGAGCCGCAGGGCTTCGATCCGCGTGGCGGCTTCTTTGACGCCATTATGCAGGATCCGCAGCTCTCTAAACTGAAGCTGATTGGTGAGCCCTGGGATATCGGCCCCGGCGGATATCAGGTTGGCGGATTCCCGCCGGGCTGGGGAGAATGGAACGACAAATACCGCGATACGGTGCGTGAGTACTGGCGCGGGGATAATGTCTCTTCCGATTTTGCCGCACGGCTACTGGGCTCCGGCGATCTGTACGATCAGCATGGTCGCCGCCCGTGGGCGAGCATCAACTTTGTTACGGCCCATGACGGATTTACCCTCAACGACCTGGTGTCGTACAACGACAAACACAACGAGGATAACGGCGAAGACAATAACGACGGCCACAATGATAACCGCTCCTGCAATTACGGTGCCGAAGGGCCGAGCGAAGACGAAGCCATTAATGCCGTGCGCGAACAGCAAAAACGTAATTTCCTCACCTCGTTGTTTGTGTCGCATGGCACCCCGATGCTGCTGGCCGGGGATGAGTTTGGCCGCAGTCAGATGGGTAACAATAATGGTTACTGCCAGGACAGCGAGATCTCCTGGGTTCACTGGGAAAACCTGCCGCCGAGCGCCGATGCGTTGCGGGAATTTACCCGCAAGCTTATTCAGCTGCGCGCGGAGCAACCCTTATTACGCAGAGAAAACTGGCGCGACGGGCTGGAGATCCACTGGTTTAACCCTGACGGCGGGCCACAGCAAGATGAGCACTGGGATGCCAGCGCCACGCTCGGTGTCGTCATCAGCCGCCCGGATCTCCAGCGCGAAGAGGGCGTGTGGCACGATGTATTGATGCTGTTTAATCCGTTAACAGAAGAGGTGACATTCCAGCTCCCGCGCCTCGACGACAACGACTGGATGCTGCAACTATCGACTGCCGGTGAAAACCCGTCATCACCGACGCAGGAAGACCAGACGGTCTGGCAACTGGCCGCTCGCAGTATCACCCTCTTTAGCAAATCCTGAAGCCTCCTGAGAGCCAGTTAACGCTGGCTCTGCTTTTCATCTCATTGATTCCTTGACGTTATGCTTGCTTTGAGTAGCATTCTCACCATCAATCACACAGCAAAGCAGAAACTACAAAAATGAAAAGCATCGATTTTGCCCGTAACGATCAGGATCTTTATCCGCTATTGCAGCAGGCAAGTGAACAGGAGAAGGCATTTCTGGCCGAGGTGATAGCGAGTAAGCGATCCGCCGATATCAGTAAAGAAGAACGTGACCCGTTGAAACTGACCATTGAGCTGCAAAGCATGGGAGGCGATACGGTGATGAATCTGTTCCGCCGACGCGGGGTGAATTACCGTGAAATCGTCTGCGATGTTGCGGAGAAAGTCGGTGCCAAAGTCGATATGAAAAGCGACCTGATTAAAATCGAAGAGAAAATTGCCGAGAAAGTGATTGCCGATTATAAAGCCAAACTTTCAGATAGCGAACGTGAAGCTTTTGAACAGGTATTGCGGGAAAGCCTGGACGACCAAAAAATGTTAACCGACGCCAAAAACGCCGCCGCCCGAAGCCTGCTGGGTATGACCCCGGCGCTCATGGCTGTCGGCACCTTTATTTTGCGTCGCGGTGTGGTTGCTGCGATACCGGTCGCCGGACAGTTTATTGGCGTGCTCACCGGCGTGGCAGGGGTGCTGTTTGCCTTCACCGGCACCGCCTACAGCGTGACCATCCCGGCAGTACTGATTATTGGCAGTATTCGTTCACGTCTGGCTGCAGAAAACTATGCCAGTGAGATCGACCTATGATTTTTTCAGTGATTCTTGAACGTGCTCTACCGCTGACGGCAGACATTATTGCCCGTATTGAATCCGGGGAGCTAAAAATTCATGGCGGCACTATTCGCGATGTTGCAGGTAAGATCGTTAAACATCTTATCTTCCCGCAAGAAGGGCAGCCTGGTCAAAAAAGCCCGCTGGAGCAGCTTGAAAAACAGCTGGGCCAGAATCATGCAGAGGTAATGGAACAGCTCGCCAGTCAAACGGCTTCGCTTTCAGCGATAAATATCATGTCTGCGCAGCAGACGACCGAGACCCTCGGTCAAAAGCTGGAAGAGATCAGCGAAAAAATTGACGCGCTGGATCACAAGGCCGAGCAACTGCTGGATGAAGCCCGTTTTAGTAAGTTAATCAAAATCAGTGAGATTAAAAGCAGCGCGCTGGCGGCTATTGAAGAGGCACTCTATGCCAACCAGAAGCAGAGCGATCATCAGTTCATTCGCCTGCATATTACCCCGCTGCGCCGGGCGCTGAACGATCTCGATACCCTGCTTAGAAGCATGCTCGACGGGCTCGATAACAAAGCGTTTATCGAGAATGTTCACTTTGTGATGCTGGTGGCGGATCTCAAGAATAAAGCTACCTTTGTGCTCTGCCAGACCCATATTCGTCTTGAAGAGGACGATATCGCCCAGGGATATTTTGCGCGTAATGCGGACTCGAATGCGCTGCTTCGCCATCGTCTGCAAGAGCTGAAAAAAACCGGAGCCCTCAGCCCCCATGTGATCAGTCGCGAAGCGCTGGATATGCTGAAAACAGATGTCGTTAATTTTCGCCAGCTTGAAACACAGTCGGAGATGCTATCCAGTCAGAACACCCTGGCACTGGCGTTAAAAGTGCCTCAACGCCAACTGCTGAATAATCCTTTTGACGCTATTCGTATGCTGGATCCGGGGTGGTGCGGGTAGACACACCGCTCGGCAGTTGGGTGGTGCCGCCTGGGCGGGGGGTCTGGCTACCGGCCGGCACGCGGCATTCGCTGCGGATCACCGGACAGGTGGCGGCGAGAACGCTGTTTATCGATCCGCTGGCGCGGGCTGATTTCCCCGCCAGCTGTCAGATTGTGCAGGTTACGGCGTTGCTGCGGGAGCTGATTGTGGCCTCGCTCGATCTGGCGGAAGCGTACGCACCCGGCAGCCGGGACGAGCGCATTTATGAACTTATTCTCGATGAAATACGCGGCATGTCGGTGCTGCCTTTTGGTCTGGCCGAACCGACCAGTGAGGTGTTGCGCCAGCTCTGCGGGCGTATGCGAGAGTCGCCTGCAGAAGACTGGAGCAGCAGCCGGGCAGCAAAACAGGTGAACATGAGTGAACGTACCCTGAACCGCCATTTCCAGCAGCAAACCCAGCTCACCTGGGGAGAGTGGGTGCGGCGGGCGAAACTGATGGAGGCGTTGATACGGCTGGCGCAGGGGCAGGCGGTACTGACCGTCGCGCTGGAGCTGGGGTATGGCAGCCACAGCGCCTTTACGACCATGTTCCGCAGGGTGATGGGAATATCACCCAGCGACTATTTTCAGGATGGTTAATCGTCCAGCTGCGCTGCATTGAAGAACGCCTGCAGCGACGCACGGGAGATGTCGCTATCAATCCCCACGCCCCAGCGGCTGCTGCCATCGGCAAACAGACAGCGGATATAGGCTACTGAGCGGCTGTCGCTGCGTTCCCCCAGGGTGTGCTCGTGGTAATCTTTAATCACCACCGGCTGCCTGCTGAAGCCCGAGACAGCCTGGGCTGCGGCAGAGAGCAGGCCGTTGCCATATCCTTCAATTTTGCGCTGTTCCCCGGCCACCTGCAGCGTAGCATTCAGCTTTAACTGACCATTCTGCTGGCTTTCGCTTTTATACTCCTTCAGCGCCAGCGGGGGCTGCGGCACCAGCCGGTAACGGGTACGGAACAGTTGCCAGAGGGCGTTGAGCGTCATCTCCCGGCCATGGGCGTCGGTTTCACGCTGTACGTGCTGGCTAAAATCCTGCTGCAATGCGCGCGGGAGCTTCAGACCGTGATTCTGCTCAATCAGCCAGGCGCTGCCGCTTTTCCCGGACTGGCTGTTCACACGGATCACCGCTTCATAGCTGCAGCCAATATCCTGGGGATCGACCGGCAGGTAGGGCATTGCCCAGGGCTGACCGGGCTTACGCGCATCGAAGCCTTTTTTGATCGCATCCTGATGCGAACCGGAAAACGCCGTATAAGCCAGGCTACCGGCCCACGGATGGCGAGGATGCACCGGCAGCTGGTTGCACCGCTCTACGACCTCAACCACCTATTTCATATCATCAAAGCGCAACCCTGGTGGGATACCCTGGCTATAGAGATTCATCGCCAGGGTCACCAGGCAGACATTGCCGGTGCGTTCGCCGTTGCCAAACAGGCAGCCTTCCACGCGATCGGCTCCCGCCATGACCGCCAGCTCGGCGCAGGCGACGCCGGTTCCCCGGTCGTTATGCGGATGTACGCTAATGCAGACATCCTGGCGCCGGGAAAAATGGCGGCAGAAAAATTCAATCTGATCGGCGTAGACATTCGGGGTGCTCACTTCAACCGTCGCCGGCAGATTGATAATCATCGGGCGGTCGGCCGAAGGTTGCCAGATATCCGCCACCGCTTCACAAATCTCCAGCGCAAACTCCGGCTCGGTGAAGCAGAAGGTCTCAGGCGAGTATTCATATTGCCAGTGCGTTTCCGGGTGCTGTTCACACAGCTGGCGGATCTGGCGGGTTGAGCGAGTAGCAAGGGCGATGATGTCCGCTTTCTCCAGGCCGAAGACCAGCTCACGAAACAGCGGGGCAGTGGCGTTATAAAGATGCACCGTGGCGCGTTTCACCCCGCGCAGAGAGTCGAAGGTGCGCAGAATCAAATCTTCCCGCGCCTGGGTTAACACCTGAATGGTGACATCGTCCGGGATCAGTTCGTCTTCAATTAGCTCACGTACGAAGTTGAAGTCAGTTTGCGACGCTGAAGGAAAAGCCACCTCAATCTCTTTGAAGCCGCAGGCCAGCAGTAATTGCCAGAACTGACGTTTGCGCTCGCTGTCCATGGGCTCAGCGAGTGCCTGGTTACCGTCGCGCAGATCCGTAGAGAGCCAGCGCGGGGCCTGGATGATCTGCTGTGATGGCCAGCGGCGATCGGGCAGGTTAAGAGGCGGGAAGGGGCGATATTTCTGTTGCGGGTGACTCAGCATGATCATCTCCTGTGGTTTTCATTCCATTGTGCGCAGGAGAAAAGGGCGCTGCTTTAGCGCCCTGGACAGAGGGTTGTGAGAACTGGACAACCGAAGGGCTAACTGCCCCAGCGGCTGCGTAAATAGCTAACGGCCTGCTGGGCCTGCGGTTGATTGAGGTTGTTTTCGCGAAAGAGGATCGTGCCGCTGATGCCCGGCATCGTGTCGTTCAGATCAAGCTGTTTACGCAGCTCCGGTACGCCGCCGTTGACCGTCCAGTCGGGCTCGTTACGCGACGGTTCGCCCACTTTATAGAGCGCCACGCCGATATAGAGCCGGGTTTTGGTCGGTTTGACTACCTCGGCCCACCATTTTGCCAGCACGTCGTAACGCGCGGCATCGCGGGAAAATGGCCAGTAGATCTGCGGGGCGATGTAATCCAGCAACCCTTGCTGCACCCAGCGACGCGTGTCGGCAAAAGATTCGTCATACGCGGCGGCTCCGCGCGTATCTGACCCGGCGGGATCGTGCGAACGGTTACGCCACACCCCGGCAGGGCTGACGCCGAACATCACGTTAGGGTTGATCTGCTTAATGGTACGCGACACCTGCGCAATCAGTTGCTGGGTGTTATCGCGGCGCCAGTCAGCTTTCGAGGCGAAGGCCTGGCCATATTGCTGCCAGGTTTGTGTATCGTTGAGGGTGGAGCTTTTGGTTTCAGTATAGAAGTAGTCATCGAATTGCACGCCGTCTACCGGATAGCGTTCCACCACTTCGGCCACGATGCTGGTGATCCAGTCCCGCGCTGCGGGTATACCGGGGTCGAGCACCAGGCGGTCGCCGGAGGTGCGAACCCAGTCAGGATGCAGCACATACACGCTGGCCGGATTTTGCGGCAAGGTCCGGCTCAACGCCGTAATGGTGCCCGGTTTCGTATTGGTGGTAACCCGATACGGGTTGAACCACGCATGCACTTTGATTCCGCGCTTGTGTGCTTCATCGATCATAAACTTCAGGGGATCGTAGCCCGGATCCTGGCCAATGGTGCCCGTCAGCATATCTGACCAGGGCAGAATTTGAGATGGCCACAGGGCGGTGCCGTCCGGTTTGACCTGGAAGAAGACGGTGTTGATGCCGAGGCTTTTGAGGTTGTCCAGCTTGGTGATTAATGCCTGCTGCTGCAGTCGAATGCGCAGCGCGGGGCTGCTGACATTTACCGATTTTACCGGCGGCCAGTCGAGACGAGAGACCGTGGCCAGCCAGACGCCACGCATCGGCTGATTATCCTGCTGACGTTGGTCTGGCACCGGCTGTTTGGCTACTGGCGGCAGCGGGGTGACCAACGATTTTGGCGGCTCAGAGGCACAGCTGGCTAACAAAAGGGCGCAGGCGAGCAGCATGCCCGACCGTGTAACGTCTCGCATCATGGCTTGTCAGCTCTTTGTATGGCGATTATTGGACCAGGGGCTGGCGGTGGGCGCCGGCGCGGATTCCGGTGCGGGTTCGTCGAGGCTATCGAGATACAGGGCTTCAACCTCTGCACGCGCCCACGGTGTGCGGCGTAAAAATTTCAGGCTGGATTTCACGCTCGGGTCGCTGTTGAAACAATTAATCTTGATAAGCTGACCCAGCTTTTCCCAACCGTAGCGCGCCACCAGAGCGTTAATTTGCATCTCGAGGGTAACGCCGTGCAGAGGATCTTTCGAAATTTGTGCTGACATGCTGTGTCCGTTTGTTGTCATTTATCGCTAAGAAAGGTTACATCATTATCCGCCGGTTTTCTGCGTGTTTATCGCAGCCTGATAGCATGCCTGCATTTTATCCAGCGCCGCCTGGTTATCCAGCCCCCACTGATACATCTGCTCTATAGGTTCGGCAAAGGTTCGGCCCAGCGGGGTAAGGCGATAATCCACTTTGGGCGGGATAACGTCATAGACGTGTCGGCTAATGAGTCCGCGCTGCTCCAGCTCTTTAAGCGTCTGAAAAAGCATCTTTTTTGAGATCCCCTGCAGACTGCGCTGCAGCTCGCCCGTGCGGGCGCGATCGTCCGGCCAGTGGTAGAGGGCGTGCAGCACCATGGTGCTCCATTTGACCGAGAAGAGATCCATTAACCGGCGCGGCGGTGAATCCGCGTAAAAAAACAGTTTTCCGTCTACCCAGGCGGGCATGGCGTGCTCCTCATTTATGGTCACCAAATGGTGACTACTATCAATTGTGGACCCATTTACGTAAAGTCTGCCGCCTTCGATTGAGAAAAGCCAGTGCATTACGAGGCGGCATGAAAGTTAAAGCGTTAGTTGCCCATGAGGCGACACAACCCCTGGTCTCCGGGAACATTACCCTGCGTCCCCTGCAAAAGCAGGACGTCAATATTGAAATTCTTTACTGCGGCGTCTGCCACTCCGACCTGCATATGGCGCGTAACGAGTGGGGCGTGAGCCGTTATCCGCTGGTTCCGGGTCACGAAATTGTTGGCCGCGTGGTGGCGACCGGCAGCAATGTGGATCGCTTGCGTCCGGGAGACATTGTCGGTGTAGGCGTGATGGTTGACTCCTGCCGCGAGTGCCATTTCTGCCAACAGCAGGAGGAGCAATACTGCGAGGCTGGCTTCACCGCAACCTATAACGGTATCGACAAGGTGACCGGTGAGAGCACCTGGGGCGGCTATGCCCAGAATGTGATTGTCGATCAGCATTTCGTGGTCAAAGTGCCGCAGAACCTGCATCTGGCAGGGGTCGCGCCGCTGCTCTGCGCCGGCGTAACCGTCTGGTCTCCGCTGCGCCACTTCAATGTGAAGGCGGGCGATCGCGTAGGGGTGGTTGGTCTCGGCGGGCTGGGGCATATGGCGGTGAAACTGGCCAGCGCGCTGGGCGCGGAGGTCACGCTCTTCACCACATCCCCGGAAAAGGGGGCGGATGCGAAAAAGCTGGGTGCGAAGCGGGTGGTGGTATCCCGCGATGCGGCACAAATGGCCGAGGTGCAGAGCTCGCTCGATATCATTATTGATTGCGTGGCGGCCCCGCACGATCTGAATCCCTTGCTCGCAACGCTGAAAACCAACGGAAGACTGGTGCTGGTGGGCATTCCGGACAGTCCGCATCTCTCTCCGGATATCACGCCAATGGTTTTCCGACGCCTGAGCATCAGCGGCTCATCGATTGGCAGTATTAAAGAGACTCAGGAGATGCTCGATTTTTGCGGCACTCACAACATTACCGCCGATATCGAGTTGATTACCGGTAACGAAGTCGAACAGGCGTTTAGTCGCATGCTGAAAGGCGATGTACGCTACCGGTTTGTGATAGATATGCAGGGAACGCGCTGGTCAGCGAGTTAAGGACCTTACTCAAAGCCAGCAGGCTCATGGTTTGCTGGCTTTTGTCATCTAAACTGTTAACGATTTTGCAGGGTAGCCATCTTCGCCAGCAGTCTGGCTTTGGCATTATCAATCGTATCGGCATTGGTTTTGGCTGATAGCGTAGCGCGCGCTTTCTTACCGAGGAAGTAACTGATGCGCTCGGCGTTCGCCCCGGACGGGTGAGGCAGGCCGTCAAGCAGTTGCTCCGGTTTGAGCAGCCCGCGTGCTTGCAAATGCAGAAACACTTCCGTCACTTTAGGGCCAAGAGGAACGTACAGACACTCAGGCCCCAGCAGCGCAATCTCCTCAGCCAGATGGGTATCAATTTGCTGACGCATACTGGCGCGCTGCAACATGCCAGGCGAACCGCTGTAATTTTTCCCTTTGATAAACACCGGGTAGCGCAGCGCTGACGTATAGTGAACGAGGTGGCTGTGCGTTCCGAATAGCTGGGCGCAGCGCTCAATTTTCAGAATATCGGGCAGACCAATATGATCCAGCATAGCGATAAGATTACTGCGCATTGGACCGGCGAAGCTGCCCGTCTCTTTTGCCGCTTTTCTCGCCTGCTCGACGGTGGCTCCCATCCGCAATTGACGCTGTGCTTCTTCCAGCGCCCGGCTGGCCTGTTGTAAACCTGGCGTAATGCCGCATAAGACGATTTTTGCCTGGGTATTAATGTAGTCAAAGGGGGCATAAAAGGTGGTGATATCGCCTTCGGTCGTCAGCAACAGCTCCCCTGGCAGCGTTTTGGTGAAGTCATGCGTTAACGTGGTTAACAGACCGCTGAACTGCTCTAGTTTCATGATAGTGTTTCTTAATATACTGAGTGTGAGCGGAGCTTAGCGTGCGTACTTAGGAGATTAAAGAACAATTTACGCCATCAGATTGGCTATTTTTACGCGTCCGAAAACGCCATTCCGTGCCTGAAAAGCAGACCAGGGAGGGATAATATGGCGGGACATATCGATTTGGGCCATTAAACGGTTATCAAATTGTTGCGCATGTGATAATAAGTCTGAGATACATTAATAAATGGGTAAGGGAAGATGTCGCAGAACAAAATAGCAAAAAAGGTCCAGAATCTTCAGTCATCGGCAATCCGTGAGTTATTGAAGCACAGCAAAATGGAAGGGGTCATCTCTCTCGGCGGCGGCATTCCTAATCCGGAACTATTCGATCGCGAAGGATTAGAGATGGCCATGGAGAAGGTGCTCTCCAGCGCCTGGAAAGAGGCCTTCCAGTATGGTCTGAGCGAAGGGAGCCCGGAATTGCGCGGCGCCATTTGCCAGTTGCTGGGGGAGCGCGCCATTCACTGCGATATCGATGATGTGGTGGTGACCTCTGGCTCTCAGCAGTCACTGGATCTACTGGCGCGTGCTTTGATCGATCCGGGTGATATCGTGGTGGTTGAACGCCCGACATACTTGGCGGCACTGCAGGTTATGCAGCTGGCCGAAGCAAACCTGATGTCTGTTGGAACCGACGGCGACGGGATGATTATCGACGAGCTGGAAGCGCTGGTGAAAACCACCCAAATCAAAGCCGTCTATATCGTTCCCACCTTTGGCAACCCGGGCGGGGTGACGCTGGCTGAGCATCGCCGTAAACAGCTGGTGGCGCTGTCTAAACGCTATGATTTTGTGATTATTGAAGACGATCCCTACTGCGAGATTAACTTTACCGATAACACTTTCAAGCCTCTGAAAGCCTGGGCTGAAGAGATGGATAACAGCGATAACGTCATCTATACCTCTACCTTCTCAAAAATCCTCGCGCCAGGCGCACGGGTGGGTTGGCTGGTGGTGCCGGCCTGGATTAAACGGCAGGTGGTGAACCTGAAACAGGCGACGGATCTGCATACCAGTACCTTGTCCCAATCCCTCACTTATCATTATCTGGAAAGTGGTCGACTGCCAGGGCAAATTGCGCTGATCCGCAAAGCCTATAAGCATAAATGCGAGACGCTGTGCCAGCTGGTTGAACGCGAGCTGGGCGATCATCTGACCTTCCATAAACCCATGGGCGGGATGTTCTTGTGGGCGAAATTCAAATACGAGATGAATACCACGGAATGGCTGAAAACGACCCTCAACAACGGCGTGGTGTACGTGCCGGGCGAGTTCTTCTACTGCAATGAACCGGACCACAGTACCTTACGCATGTCTTATGTCAGCGTGACCGATGAAAACCTGCAGGAAGCAGTGCGTCGCCTGAAAGCCTCGCTGCCGGGTTGAGTTACCCATGAAATATGCCGCATACGCCTTAGCGCATGCGGCATTGCTCATTAAAGGGCAGGGCGATCAGCCCCGTATAAAGGCGAGAAGATCCTGATTGATGCTCTCCGCATGAGTGGTGTGCATACCGTGCGGATAGCCAGGATAGACTTTCAGCGTGCTGTCAGAGACGAGTTTCTCCTGAAGCAGACTGGCGTTTTTATAGGGGACCACCTGATCGTCATCACCCTGAAGAATGAGAGTGGGTACCGTTATCGCCTTCAGATCTTCGGTCTGATCGGTTTCTGAAAACGCTTTAATGCCTTCATAGTGCGCTTTTGCGCTGCCCATCATTCCCTGACGCCACCAGTTCTGAATGGTGCCCTGCGAGATGTCGGCGCCGTCGCGGTTGAATCCGTAGAACGGACCCGAGGCGACATCCAGGTAAAACTGCGCCCGGTTAGCTGCCAGCCCTTGCCGGAAACCATCGAAGACCTCCAGCGGCGTACCGCCCGGATTATCTGGCGTTTGCACCATAAGTGGCGGAACCGCACTGATCAGCACGGCCTTCGCGACGCGCCCCTCTGGCTGACCATATTGTGCGACATAGCGCGCCACCTGGCCGCCACCGGTGGAGTGGCCGACATGCACCACATTGTGCAGATCCAGATGTTCAACCACCGCCGAGACATCCGCTGCATAGTGATCCATATCATGCCCGTCGCTGACCTGGCTGGAACGCCCATGACCACGACGGTCGGACGCGATCACGCGAAAGCCTTCGGATAAAAAGAAGAGCATCTGATTATCCCAGTCATCGGCGCTGAGTGGCCAACCGTGATGGAAAAAGATGGGCTGTGCATCTTTAGGACCCCAGTCTTTGAAGAAGATACTGACATTATCTTTTGTCGTCACAAATGACATGATTGACCCCTCGCGGAATGAATAAAAGTCGGGATGAATGTTGCGCTGGTGAACAGGCAATCGGATGGCGATAACATGCCGTGTTGAAGTGTAGTGTAGCGAAGCAGCGCCTGCATTCCGGGGTGAGAAAGAGAAGGGGAATAATGTGGCAAATACGGTGCACTGTATATAAAAACAGTACTGCGTAAAAATTCGCTGATGGCTAAGTTTTCTTATTGGGGACGAACGAGCAAATGCGTGAAGAGGACGGGAATGAGGCCAGTTAATTGGGGAACAGAGGTCGGGGAATCTAAAGCTGAGTACGTAATTATCGCATTTAACATAATATACATTATGCGCACCAAATGATTATAAGCTTAATTCTACGGTGTTTGTGTTACTGATTGCTGTGGCCGGCTTTGGCACAAACATCTTATCTTTGACTCAGCTGCGTTGGTCTGTTGCACGGGACTCTATGATTGTTGCTACAACCGCCTCTTAGCGACGTTTTCCTTCTCATCACCGGCATTATCTTTTTGACGTATCCAGGCCGACGTTCAAACCGTTTCGGCAACGCTCTACTCAATCACTCAGTCTCAGCGCCACACAGACATAAAAAAAGCCGCAAGCGGTTTCCCACTTACGGCGTCGTTATTAGCGATGACATACTCTGGCGATCAGGCTGCTTTCACTGCCCTGATTTTCTTACTGCCGGCCACATCAGACTCTGCGGTCTCATCTGGCGTTGCGCTTGCGGCATCATTTGATTCAGGGAGCTTACTGGTACGCAGAATATGCTGCACGGCCTCTTTCTGCTCGGCGAGATACAGACCCAGATTTTCAGCCTGTGTTTCATCCATCTGCATATCGCTTTGCAGCAGCCAGTCGGTGAACGCATCTGCCATATCAAGCAGTTTGTCGTAAGCGTCCGCCTCTTTCTTACTGGCAAATGTCATTTTCTCTTCACCTTTTCTTACGACTACAAATTTTGTTTCAACAGCCATTTCATGCCTCCTACTGTATTTATATACAGTATAACAGTTCCGGAATGGTGTTGCAGCCGGAATGTTGTTTATTTGTACTCCCCAGGCCAACCCCGCTGGCGCGCTATGCGCCATCAGCTTCTGGTGTCCCCTGGTGAAACCTTAGCTGCCATTGCCCATCATCACCGCATATCCAGCATGACGTGCGAAGAGCGCGTCTGCTGCCATCGGGGCTGAAGGTTCGGTAATGCAACAGAGCGACATTCTCTTTTAAGGAGATCAGCTGGAAATCGCTACTCTGAATCAGCGTGGTGGCGTCTTCATGCGTCAGCGCTTCAATGGTTTCTGTACGGCTAACCCATACACCGGAACGTGTAATCTCCCTGAACTCATGATGAAGGATCTTTTCCAGCCATTCGTCATCCTTTCGCCGGACGTTATGAAGTGAACATTCAAGCTCTGTTAATTGTTCAAGAAGTGTCACTGCGGCCTACCTCGCAGACGGATTAATTCCTGGGCCTATTCAACCACATACCAGGCTGCACTGCTACGCACCGCGGCCACGCGCCCAGTAAGCCAAAAAGCTGATCGTCTCTTTCGACACGTTGCGTTCACCAATAAGGTAACGTCGCAGATGTTTAACCGTCGTGGATTCTGCTGCTACCCAACCGTGGAAGCGGTTATCACTTTCGGCGCGATCCCACAGTAACTCGCCCTCTTCTTCTTCTTGTACTTCCTGACAGCGGGTCAGCGCATAGTCAGGCAACATCACATGCTGTTTTACCGCCTGGAGTAGCGCCTCGCCGTAGCTGGCACCGGTCAGTTCACGCGCTAACCAGTGCACTTCTGCAAAAGGCCAGGCGCTGAGATCGCTACAATCGCCCTGCTTCGGCACTTCAATAAATAGCTGAATCTGAGGCGGCGTATCGCGATGGGCCAACTGCTCCAGAATACCCTTCACTGCGGGCAACGCCGTTTCGTCCGCAATAATCAGTCCCCGTTCGGCCTCTGGATGGGGATTCCACTCATACCCACCGCTATCTTCTGGATAATCACGGTTTGGCGCCACCATCTGCAGCGCATCGCCCGGCTGTGCGCCCATCGCCCAGGCAGATGCCGGGCCATCAGTCCCGTGCATGACGAACTCTACCTCCGCTTCCCCGGCCTCAACATCGACGCGACGCAGTGTATAAGTGCGCAGTACAGGACGACGATCTTCAGGCAGTGCCTTCGTCTGTTCCCACCAGGAACCGTCGGACGTTAACGCCGCCGGGGTGCCATTCAGCGACGGGAAAAGCAGCTTAATACGTTGATCCGGCGCATCGATTTTCATATGACGCACCTCGTCACCCCTAAACACGCAGCGCAGCATCGAGGGGGAAAGCCTCTCTTTCCGCGCCAGCACAACGTTGAATAAGCGATAACTTTGCACAGCCGACATAACACCGCCTTACAGCCATAACGAACAGTTAGAGAGACCGATAGTAGCAAACGGAAATGATAATGAGAATGCTTATTACCACCCCGAAACGGGTGAGGAAATTCAGGATCGAAAGACTATCCTTTAGGAAGGCATGACTAAAAAAAGGCGTTCCTCTATGACGGATAAAGCTCAGAAGCTCGATGCTGGCGCATGGTTATCCCTGCCAGATCTTAAAAACGGCAATTTCGACGGTACGGTGTTTGGTACTCAGGTTTCTGTCCTGCGCTATACCCAGGAAGCGTATGGCGCCGGGCCATCACTGCACGTCCATACCTACCCGGAAATCTTTGTCATTCTTAGTGGAACAGCGCTGTTTAAAATCGGCGAAGAGGTTATTGAAGCGCAAAGCGGCGACGTACTCTTCGGCCCGGCCAACGTGCCGCATAAGTTCAAGAATACCGGTTCCGGCCCCCTTGAGACTCTGGATATTCATCTAAGTGAAAAGTGGACTCAGGAAGACCTGCCGGATGACGATCCCGACTGGTAGGTCTGTTGGCCTGCCGAAGCAGGCCCTGCGGCTTACTGTAAGGCGTCAAGAATGCGGTACGCGGCCCGAATACGCACAGGATTCGGGTAGTTTTTATTGGCCAGCATCACGATACCGATCTCCTTTTCCGGGATAAAGGCGATATAGCTACCAAATCCGCCGGTAGCGCCAGTTTTGTGCACCCAGGAGGCGCTCACGGGCGGTGTCGACGGCGTGATTTTCACCACGCTCTGCGGCGACAGCGCGTAGGTATTGGCGCTGCCCTCCTCCAGGGTGCGTTCGCTGACCGGCCAGTCAAGCATCTCCCAGCCCAGCCCCTGATACATCTCGCCTGCTTGCCAGTAGCGTGACTGGGCTAGCGTCACGCCTTGTTTAAGCGACTGCACTTTTATTCCAGCGGGCTGCATATTAGCCTGTAGCCATGCCGCCATATCGACAATGGTGGTTTTCACGCCGTAAGCCTCGGCATCCAGCATACCTGGCGACACATGAACAGGCTTTCCGTCGCGATAGCCCCAGGCGTAGTGCTGTTTTTCACTCGGTGGAACCTGAAGCCAGGTATGATTTAACTGCAGGGGTTTAAGTACCCGGTCACCCAGTGCCTTCTCAAAACTTAAACGTGACGGTGTCACGGCAAGTGCGCCGAAAAGGCCAATACTGCTGTTAGCATAGAGGCGTTTCGTACCCGGAGCCCACTGCGGTTGCCATTGCTGGTAAAAGCCTGCAAGCGATGTCCGATCGGTGACGTCGTCCGGCACCTGTAGGGGTAAGCCCCCTGCGGTATAGGTGGCCAGATGCAGCAGCGTGATCCCTTCCCACTGTTTGCCCGACAGTGCGGACCAATACCGGCTGGCGGGATCGTCCAGGGCTACCTCTCCCCGCGCCACCGCCTCGCCGCCCAGCACGCCGGTAAAGGTTTTGCTTACCGAACCCAGTTCAAACAGGGTTTGCCGATCGACCTCTTTGTTACCCGCGACATCGGCCAGCCCCCAGGTGAAATAGTAAGGTTTTCCCTGATAAATCACCGCAACGGCCATACCCGGTATCGCCTCTTCTTTCATCAGCGCGGTGATGACCGGCGTGACCACGTCGGCAATATTTGTGGCGCTGGTAGTAGCTGCCAGAGAGGAGCCAGACAGTACAACTAACAGAGAACAGAGGGCGACTTTCTTCATTGCGGTTATCTTCTTTCAGGGGCGATCGCTTCATCATCGCGTTAAGTAAAATGGCTTCTGAATAAACAGAAATAGCATGGCAGAGAGAGGAATTATCATATTCTGCCCCGCGCATTATAAGCCTAAAATCAGGTACTTTCGTGCCACCAGCCCGGTAATGCTTCATACCTGAACACACTCTCTGCAGGTGAGGAGAATCTGAGGTTAACCTGCAGGCTTATCCCCGCTAAGGGATAATTCAGTATTTATACCCTGTAAGGGATAATCCATTTACCAGACGCTGATGCAGTCGCAGCACCCCGGCGGTAATGGTTTTAGCTACCCTGCTGGAGAAACCAGCCGGAAGCGCATCGTTCACGCGACGCAGCGCATCAGGAACTTGTTGGGCGAAGGTTTGCATGATCCTCTCCATCTCGCTTTGTGCAAACCCCACTTCTTTTGCCAGCGCAAAAAAATGACGCGGATAAATACGATCGATTGCGTTCTTGCGCCCTCTGGAAGCCTTGAGCCCCATCGCCAGCTTCAGGTCGCTGATGTGCAGACCCGCCCCGCCGAGCAGCGGATAAGCTGAAAGAATGTCGTAAAACGGGGTTAGACGGTAACTGCCCCCAGGCTGGATGAACACCGAGAAGTTTTTGGCGTGCCCGTCCGTCGCGGCCAGAAGCCACTGAAAGAGCTGGAACTGCATAAAGTGATAGCGATCCTGCAGGGCTTCACTCGATCCCAGCAAAAACGACATAATCGGCAAAATACCGGGCCCGCCGTCGGATTCATACTTCAACGAAGAGGGTAAACCAAAGGCCTGACACATATCCTCCTGCGGCAATCGCAGCAACATAGTGCGATCGGCGTTCCAGCGGCGGTCAAAACGTTCCACGGCTAGCGCCCGAATCTGCCCGGCGGTAATAATGGTGGCGTCAGGAACCGCCAGCCCCAGCGCCCTGGCAAAGGCCAGACAGAAATATTCGTTATCCACGCTGTCGCGAAGATCCAGGGTGGCATTGGGCTGTCTGATCTCCCCGATGGGCAGCTTAATAATATGGTTGGTGGGGGTTATCCCCTTCGGAATGCACCACGCGTCGTTAATCTGTAACAGCGCCGTCTTTTCCTGGGCGCCCGCCACCGAAATACGAAAATCGTTCTCGTCTTTAATCATGCCAAGCGGAATATCGGCCTGATAAGCAGAGAGCACCTTTTCGAGCCGGGGTTCATCCAGCGTCTCCCAGCGCATGATCGGGGCAGAGATGATCGCATCCGGGGGCAGCAGGGTCACGGCACCGACGCTGTCGCGGCCCACTTCCGCCAGCAGATCGAAGGGCTGTTTTGAGCGCGCCTGATAACGTTTAACAATGCGATCCCGCACGACAGCGCTATCCGGCAACAGGTTGTCAAAGAAATTGAAGACCGCATCAGAGGTGAGCGTGCCGGTCTGCAAGGGAAGCGACAGCGAGATGGGCCTGGCGTGGCGGTTATAGAGCCACTCACGATCATATTTAAAGGTATGCGCGCCGTTAGGGAGCTTTGTTAGCTCACCAACTCGCTCATTGTTCATCCACGTCACGAGCTTAGGCATTACCACTCTACATCCTGATGCTGAATAGAGGTGCTATCCTCGACCGTTTCACCCTTATCATATAGCACCATCGTTAACTCCAGCGCCTGTAATAGCTTGAAGAAAGTGGTCAGGGTGATGTTGTCGGGGTTGTTTTCAAAATTCGACACCGTGGCTTGCTTGATACCAATCTTTCGGGCCAGTTCACTCTGGGTCCAGTTATTCTTCTGACGCGTTAATTTCAGGTAATTTGCCAGCTGCACGGGGCTGTAGATCATGGGTGGTTTCATAACACTCTCAGGGTGGCGGTGAATATCCCCTACAAGGGATACAGACAGGTTTATCCCTTATCGGAGATAAAGTCAAGCCACTGCTGGCCCGGAGGGGGCCAGCGGAAGGTGAAAGCACATAAGATGACGAGTTAAAACAGAACGGAATAGTTCAGGCCGAAGGTTCTGCCACGCCCTTTATAGGTATAGAGGCCGGCATCGCCGTAGGTCGGGCTATAGAGACCCGGCGCGCGCTGCCCCCACGTGGTGGTGTAATCTTTATCGAGCAGGTTTTCGACGCTGAAGCTCAGCTTACCCAGCGGAAGTTCGTAGCTGCCCAGTAAGTCGACCGTGTTATAGCCGTCGATCTTTTTACCGGCTTCGTCCGACACGTCAAACGTCTGTGTGCTCTGCACGCGCAGACTCAGGGGACCCGGCGCCCAGGTAAGCCACGCGCTCACTTTCGACGGGCTGGCGCTATCGACGGTGAGCTTCTGCCACTGTCCATCCACCTGCGTTTCTGATTTGATGGCGTTGAAATTGGTACCGGTACTCCATGCGCTGTCCGGGAAGAAGTAGTCAACCTGCCCTTCAATGCCATAGATCCGGCGCTTGTCGTCCTCAATATTAATGGTCATATCCGTTTTATTAATATTGATCGTTTTGTCAGAGAGCGAGTAATAGGCCGCAATCTGCGTACGCAGGTTATCGCCGTTATAACGCCATCCCAGTTCGTAGGCGTTGACTTTAATACCATCGAGTCTGGAGTCGTTGACGTTCACGCTATCGATCAGACGATAGTGACCGTCCACCAGCTGATAACGGCCAGAGCCGTAGTACTTCGCCAGATCGGGAATTTCGAATCCCTGAGAGAAGTTGAACCACACCTGTTGGCGTTCCGTCACACGCCCCAGTATACCGGCGTTAAACAGCAGGTTGTTATAGCTGGTCTCCCCTCCAGGTACGGCATCGGCAGAGAGGGCATCCCCCCGGGCAATGGCCTGCTGTTGGTTATACCCCACAAAGTCATCAACTTTGTTTTTTGTGTACTGATAGCGCACGCCGCCGCTGAGCGTAATGGCGCGAATGTCGTAGCTGGATTGCAGGAACGGCGCCAGGTTGGTAATGCTGTAGCTCGGATAACGCCCCACCCGGTACGCATTCTGCAGATCCATCCCCCCACTCTGCGCGGCCTTCGTCAGGTCGAAGAACTGCTGATTAGCATCAAAGGTCTCATGGTCAGCGTCCACCCCATACGTCAGGGTCAGGTCGTCGACGGGTTGACTGTTGAGCGTCAGTTTGCCGCCCCAGTAATCGGTATTCTGCTGAGAGGCGCCAATGCTCCCCACGCTGCCGCCCGCAAGCGTCGGGAAAGGATAAAAGGTCAGTTTTTCGTCACGGTAGTAGATCTGCGCAACCAGATCCTGGCCCAGAAAATCGGTATTGGAGTACTGGAGGTTGATCAAATGCCGCTCGGTGCCTGGCAGACGATCGGCGTCGAGGTTGCCCGAGTTATAAGCTTTACCTTGCCCGGTAACGGCAGAGAAGTTCTCACCAAGATAGAGACCGTGTTTACCGTCCGACTCGCTTTTGTAGTACTGGGTCGTGAGCTGAATCTGCTGATGGTCGTCAATATCCAGCGTACCGGTGCCAATCACGTCAAGACGGTCTGAATACTGCAGCCCCGTCTGGGTGTTATCAATAATGACTTCGTCACGGTGGCCATCGTACCAGCCACCATAGCGCTGATACGCCACAGAGAGTCGACCGGAAGCGCGGTCTGTGCCACCGCTTACCGCGGCCGCCACGTTTTCATCATGATCGTTATGGCTGTTAAATCCGCTTTTTATCCCAGTCTGCAGTTCAACTTCTTTCTCCGACTGCCCTTTTTTCGTGACAATGTTAATCAGGCCACCGGTACTTCCGCCGCCGTACAGCGCTGTGGCCCCCGAGATAACCTCAATACGTGAGACATTAAATGGATCGATCGCGTCAAGCTGTCGGCTGTCGCTGCGCGAAGAGTTAAGCCGAACCCCGTCCACCATCACCATCATGGAACGACCACGCATATTCATGCCGTAATTCGTTCGCCCCTGGCTACTGACATCCATACCGGGAATTAGCTGGGCAAGAACCTCTTTCAGCTCTTTACCGCCCTGTACCTGCTGCTCAATCTCAGACTGTTCAATTACCCAGGTGGTTTGTGCCATTTCTGCCACGCTACGGTGTGAACGGCTGGCCGAGACAACGAGCTCGTCCTCTTCGGCGGCTGCCGACCAGGCTGGAGTGGATAAAAGTGCAAGCAGGCAAGGATTAAGAGCCCATAAAAAGTGACGCTGCATGGGTGTAACGTTTCCTGTAGGTGGAGGTTAAACGTAACGCAGGCCGTACGATGAAGCTTTATCGCGCAAAAACAGGGGGTAAGAATCGTATTCAGCCTGCGGGCTTTGTTCGAAACGATTCTCGTTATGATATTTATTTCTGTTACATAAACAATGCGGAATGTAATAATTCATTAACAGGAAGGCAGTGGGTTTTTCTTTAACGGCTTGATTATTCGAAACAACATCCTCTCCCTACCTTTTTTGCCCATTCATTAAACAGGGTTAATCTCTGGCTGGAGAGGTTAATGACGATTTAAGGGTATCAATAAAGGTGGTCACCCGCAGCGGCAGGAAACGTGTGGTGGGCAGTACCGCCCAGATGGAGAGCGACTGCGGACGCACATCCGCCAGAACGATCTCGACCAGCGTGCCGTCGTTGAGCTCCTTTAATACATCCCAGCGGGTCAACTGTACCAACCCCAACCCCTGTACGCAGAGTTCGCGCACCCCTTCTACGTTATCGGAGCTGAAACGCCCTTCTACGGCGGCGCTGATGATCTCGCCATCACGCTCAAATACCCATTGCGGCACGCTGGTCAGACGTAGGCAGTTATGTTCCGCCAGGTCGGCAAGGGTTTGGGGATGACCGAAGGCGTGCAGATAAGCCGGCGAGGCGCAGACAATGCGGGGGTTATCACAAATCTTACGTGCAATCAGGTTCGAGTTTTTCAGCGGAGCA
Organism: Leclercia pneumoniae; assembly: GCF_017348915.1. Classification (NCBI taxonomy): domain Bacteria; kingdom Pseudomonadati; phylum Pseudomonadota; class Gammaproteobacteria; order Enterobacterales; family Enterobacteriaceae; genus Leclercia; species Leclercia pneumoniae. The sequence goes on from NZ_CP071383.1 coordinate 2,222,524, forward strand.
ATTCGGATCGCCACATCAATACCCCTGCCGACAATATCCACCACGTCTTCGCCGAGCTGCAGATCAATATTGAGCTTCGGATTCGCCGCAAGCAACCCGGGCACCAGCGGCAGTATATTACGCCGCCCAAAGCCGGTGGGCGCCGTGATCCGTAACAGTCCGGAAGCCCCCTGTGTGGTGGGTGAAAAGAGCGCTTTCGCCCCCGTTTCGGCATCCACCAGCGCCCGGGCATAGGGCAAAAACTCCATCCCTTCCTGGGTTAACGACACCGAGCGGGTTGTGCGTTGCAGCAGCCGGGTGCCCAGCTCCTGTTCCAGAGAGGCCAGCCTGCGTGAGACGGCCATCGGCGTGACATCCAGCCGCTTCGCAGCCTGCGTCAGGCTACGGGTTTCGGTGATCGCCAGAAACAGCGAGACATCCTGAAGATTCATAGCAACTCCGTCATGGCGATTATAACGATAAATGATATACAGCCTTATCATTTTGCCCGGTTTATAGCGTATTCGTCAGTGATTATAGTGCTTAAAAGAGTTAAAACTGACAGGACTTCTATGAACAGCTCCCCCCTTCTTATCCCTGGCCGCATTGGACATGTCGCGCTAAAAAACCGCCTTGTGGTGGCCCCCATGACTCGCGTCACCGCAACCGTCGATGGGCATGCCACGGAAAGGATGAAGTCGTACTATCAGGATTTTGCGCGCGGCGGCTTCGGGCTGGTGATCTCCGAGGGGATCTATATCGATCGGGCATGGTCACAAACCTATGCCTTCCAGGCGGGGCTAACCAGCCCGCAGCAGGCGGCCGCCTGGCGTAGCGTCACCGACGCCGTGCACCGTCAGCAGGGTAAAATCTTCGCGCAGATCCAGCATGCGGGCGCCCTCTCACAGGGAAACCACTATCTGAGCGGTACCGTGGCCCCGTCGGCTATTCGCCCGGTAGGTCAACAGATGGCCTTCTACCGGGGGGAAGGTGAATACCCTGTTCCACGCGCACTCAATGAAGCCGAGATCGGCGCGATTATCGACAGCTTCTCCGATGCCGCCAGCTACGCCGTGAACGTTGCCGGATTTGATGGCGTGGAGATCCACGGCGCTAACGGGTATCTTCTCGATCAGTTCTTCACCGACTATACCAATACGCGCAACGACCGCTGGGGTGGCGATATCGCCGGACGCTTGCGTCTGAGCCTGGAGGTGATCGCATCGGTGCGTGCTCGTGTAGGGGCGGATGTGGTTGTCGGCATACGTCTGTCCCAGGCCAAGGTTAATGACTTTTTCCATAAATGGGCTAATGGCGAAGAGGATGCGCGCACCGTGTTTACGTTGCTGGCGCACTCGGGCATTGATTACCTGCATCTCACCGAGCACGAAGCCTGGCAGCCGGCCTTCCCGGACAACCCGCTCTCGCTGGTGGAACTGGCGCGTAAATACGCCCCACAGTTGACGCTAATGGCGAACGGCAGTTTGCATGATAAGGCGCGGGCGGAAGAAGTCATGGGAATGGGAGCTGATTTTATCTCCCTGGGCCGGGGAGCCCTGGCCAATCATGACTGGCCAAACCGTATTGCAGCGGGGACGACACCGCGTGATTTTGATAACGCGATTCTTTCACCCATTGCGGATATTAAAGAGAGCGAGCTGGTGATCTGATAACACCCCGCGCAGCCCGGATTCTGTTCGGGCTCAGATCTTCAGTTCGGGCACCAGCGCATCTTTGCGCTTCATGCACGCAGTCCAGGCATTGCCCGGCGTCCCGTTATCCATCACCGGTGATGAACGGGAATCCACCGTACGCGGCGGCAATCCATCCCCCATATCATAATCCACGGTCGTTGCTGTGCTGTCGGCCGTTTGCCCCTCGGTGGAGAGCTCCATCGTGTGTGCTTTCACCTCTTCCGAGCAGACGCGGGCCGCCTCTTTGATTTGCTGATACTTCTGCTCCTGCGGGGTCAGTGGGCTGCTGGAGCAGCCACCCAACAGCAGGCAAGCGAGCGACACAATACGTATTGTTTTGATCATCATGCACTCCAGTAACCCCAGTCATTACTCTCTGAATAATAGGCCATGGCGTGCCGATACGCCTGAAAGGCCCAAAACCCACCAAACTTCAGGGTTAATTCGCGCATTGCCTGGCGCCTGTGTCCGGTAGGATCAACGGACTGTAAGCCATAGAAAAGACTGGAAAATGAGTGGCCTGAGCACCGATTTTTTGCAGCAGCTGGATTCTCTGCCGCCAGAGGCCGTTCCGGAAGTGAATTTCTTTACCGCAGGCGGTTCGGGATATCTGGAGAACCCCACCTCGGATCTGCTGGCATTGTTTATGGGGGAAAACGCGGGGGTACCGCCCTGGTTGTTAAACGCATTGCTACATTGCCTGAACATCGGCAACGAGGGCGACGCGCTGGATACCACGTCCCTTGAGGTCAGCCGGGAGGTCATAACAGAAGACGGCAAGTTTCTCGATCTGCTGATCTATCATCAGGATTTTATTATCGGCATTGAGCATAAAACCTTTTCCGCCATTAATAACCCTTTTGAAAGCTACCAGCAGTTGCTTGAAAGCTGTGTGGACAATGGGCAGCCAATCTATACCTGCATTGTGAAGCCAGACGCTAACCGCTGTCCGCCACAGGCAGGCTGGCCGTTTATCAACTACTCCACGCTGGTAAAAACGGCCCGAAACCGTCTGGGACACGACCAGGCGCGCCTCCCCTTCAGCAAGTGGCATGTTTTCTACACCGAATTTTTAAACCATCTTTATGCGCTAAGTGGAAAGGAACCTGAGCAGATCATGAATAACGACAAGCAGACCTTCGTGACGGAAAACTTTCAGCAGTTACTGAAAGCCAACGCGCTATTAGCGGAGTTTGAGGCGGCAATGATTGAAACCGCTAAGCTGACGATGGCAGAGATCTTCCCCGATAAGAATTGTCGCCACCGGGTGAATAACTGGGAGGGCGATTACAAGGCGATTCATCTCTATCCGGAAGGCTGGGGAAATGAAACCAGCTGGGTGACGCTGGTCTACTATCCGGCGGAAAATGGCCAGACCATGAAGTTCTACGTCAACGGAATAGTGAACGTGGCGGATTGTCCGGAGCTGGCCACCCTGCATCAGGCGATTGAGGAAAACAAACATTCGGCGCTGTTCCTGCCCGCCGCCAACAAAGACGACGAAGAGATCCTGTTGTCGCGCAGCGGCAAAGAGTTAACGATCTCCTTCGGCACGCCGAACGGTACGCTGGAGGAAAGCCGACAGCTATTGAAAGAGATGGCGCTGTTTATTGAGGGCGCGCTAACAGAGAACGCGTTTGTCGTTGAACTGCCGCGCTAACCTTTTCCAGTAGAGTCAACGCAAAGCAGAAGTGACACCTTTTTGCCATTCAAAAGGTCATGCGTTAAATCGGGTTGCTGACAGAATTAATTGCAGTGTCCAGGGCGAGCTTCGCATAAAGCCTGTATAGCGTTTGCTATACATCAGTGCTAAGCTGTGTATATCATTTGCTATACAAAGGAGGAAGTATGAAATCTGATGTTCAGCTTAATATCCGGGCAAAAGAAGCGCAGCGAGCCCTGATTGATGCTGCCGCTGAGATTCTCCATAAATCACGCACCGATTTTATCCTGGAGATGGCCTGCCAGGCAGCTGAGAACGTCATCCTTGACCGCCGGATGTTTAATCTTAACGATGAACAATATGCCGAATTTATCGAGATGCTGGATGCCCCGGTGACTGCTAATCCGGCGATGGATAAACTCCTGGCGAGAAAACCGCAGTGGGAAAAGTAACGGCTCCAGTACCATTGAATTCGTCACATATTCTCGCTGAATTTCACTGTGGTGAAGCTGCACTGGACGAATGGATTAAGCACCGGGGGTTAAAAAATCAATCCATGGGAGCTGCAAGGACATTTGTGGTATGCCGGGGCAACGCGTCTCAGGTGATTGGGTTTTATTCTCTCGCGACCGGTAGCGTCACCCATGCTGTTGCACCGGGAAGCCTGCGCAGGAATATGCCCGATCCGGTCCCCGTCATCATTCTGGCCCGGCTTGCCGTTGATGCGAGTTTTCACAGCAAAGGACTCGGTGCTGATTTACTCCATGACGCCGTCTTACGCTGCTGCCGGGTGGCTGAGAACATTGGCGTACGGGCCATTATGGTTCATGCTATTTCCGACCGCGCCAGGCAGTTTTACATCCATCACGGATTCACCCCTTCGCAAACGCAGGAGAGAACCTTATTCCTGCGATTGCCGATCATAACTTAAGCAATAAGGCTGTGAGCCTGGCTCACATTCGCCGGCCCCGCTTTTTTTGCTCTTCTCCGCGACTGATTAAGCACCCACAACGGTTATCCCTTTTGCGCGTATCGCCTTCACCCACGCGGCGTCGGTATCCGGCTCGACCACCACAGTGTTAACCAGGGAGAGCGGACCGATCTGAAACGGCGAGGCGCTGTTAATCTTCTCAGGCGACGCCATCACCACCGTTTCGGCTGCTCTGCCGGAAAATGCACGTTTGATACACGCTTCTTCGTAATCACCGGTTGTCAGCCCCGCCTCTGGGTGGATACCGGTAACCCCCATAAAGAAGAGATCCGCCTGAATACGTTCGATACCCTCGACGGTGGCCGCGCCGACGGTGACAATCGAATGCTTGAACAGCCGACCGCCAATCAGGATCACCTCAATCAGCGGATGTTCAACCAGCGCCAGTGCAATGCCAGGGCTGTGCGTCACCACGGTGATCGCCAGGTCGTCCGGCAGACAGCGCACCAGTTCACCGGTGGTCGTCCCGCCATCAATGATCACCACCTGCCCGGCTGAAATCAGCGATGCCCCCTGCTGCGCCACCCGCTTTTTCGCATCGGTGCGCAACGTTTTTCGTTCAGCAAAATTGGCCACCGCGCCCGAAGCCGGCAACGCGCCGCCATGAACGCGTTGCAAGCGCCCTTCTGCCGCCAGTTCGCGCAGATCCCGGCGGATGGTGTCCTCAGAGACCGCGAATTCAAGGCTTAACGCGCCAGATAATACCTGCCCTTCGGCGTTGAGTTTCTCAAGGATGCGTTGTTTACGTTGACTGGTGAGCATCGGGTTATTCCTGAAGTTGCACGCTTTAACTTGATCTTGCACGAAGGTGCTGCTTATGATGGTCAGACTACCGAGGGAGAGTCAAACATGCAATCAAAACGTGCAGAAGTACGTATTATCGATACCACAATCCTGTCTGATGACTGGTATAGCCTGAAAAAGTACACCTTCGAACTGCAGCGTCATGACGGGGAGTGGCAACGGCAAAATCGCGAAGCTTACGATCGCGGTAACGGTGCCACCATCCTCCTTTATAACCGTGAAAAACGCACCCTAATCCTGACCCGACAGTTCCGCTTTCCTGTTTTTCTCAACGGGCATGACGGCTATCTCATCGAAACCGCCGCCGGTCTGCTGGACAACATGGACCCCGAAAGCCGCATCAAAGCCGAAGCCGAAGAAGAGACCGGCTATCGGGTCGCACGCCCACAAAAAGTGTTCGAAGCCTTTATGAGCCCGGGCTCGGTGACCGAAAAACTCTATTTCTATATTGCCGAATATCAGCCTCAGGATCGCACCGGCGACGGTGGGGGCATTAAAGACGAAGGCGAAGATATCGAGGTTCTGGAAATGCCGTTTGAGGCGGCGCTACGCGCCATTGATGACGGCCTGATTGTCGATGGCAAAACCATCATGCTGATTTACCATCTCGCCCTGAAGGGCATTTTGTGAGGAAATGATGTCTAAAAAATTGATTTTGATTGCCGGCCCCTATCGTAGTGGCACCGATGGCGACCCTGTCCGTATTGAGGCTAACTTGGCGAAACTGGAAGCCGCGGCGCTGGCGGTGTGGGAGCGTGGGCACATACCGCTGATCGGCGAGTGGCTGGCGCTGCCGCTGGCAAAGGCCGCCGGTTCGCAGCAGCTGGGAGATGAGATAAGCGAAGCGATGCTCTATCCGGTGGCGCACCGGTTAATTACCCGCTGTGATGCCCTCTATCGTATCCCCGGCGCATCGCGAGGGGCGGATCTGGATATTGAGGTCGCCCGGGAGCACGGTCTGACCGTTTATACCGAGCTTGACGCGATCCCGCAGGCATAATAAGGCGGACAGAACGGGAGTTCTGTCCGAATAATCTACACTTGCTGTGTTCATAAAAACAGGAGGCGCTACGATGGATGACTGGAATCCCACCTTATATCTGCACTATGGCTCGGAGCGTACCCGCCCGGCCATCGATCTGCTTTCCCGCGTAAACGTCGAAGCCGCTGAGCAGATTGTCGATCTCGGCTGTGGCCCGGGCAACAGCACCGCCCTGCTACATCAGCGCTGGCCCACGGCCCATATCACCGGGGTCGATAGCTCATCCGCGATGATTGCAGAAGCCAGCCGCACCCTGCCCGACTGTCACTTTCTGCAGGAAGATATCCGTCACTACCGCCCGGATCGCCCCCTGGATCTGATCTTTGCTAACGCCTCGTTACAGTGGGTACCCGACCACTACGATCTGCTGCCGAAACTGGTCTCGCTGTTAAAAATGAACGGCGTGCTGGCAGTACAGATGCCGGATAACTGGCAAGAGCCGACCCACGTCCTGATGCGCGAAGTGGCCTGGGAACAAGGTTACCCGGATCGGGGACGGGAAGCGTTACCGGGGGTGCATGCTTATTATGATATTTTGAGCGAAGCGGGATGTGACGTGACATTGTGGCGAACCACCTACTACCACCAGATGACGTCGCACCAGGCGATTATAGACCGGGTGAGCGCCACGGGCTTACGCCCATGGCTACAGGAGCTGAATGAGAGCGAACAGAAAAATTATCTGCACCGCTATCATCAGCTACTGGAAGAGCACTATCCGCTACAGGAGAACGGCCAGATATTGCTTGCCTATCCGCGCCTGTTTATTGTTTCCAGACGCGAACCCTGAGGTGAATCAGAATTGATACACCACGCCGACGGCGACCACGTCGTCGGTATTAATACCAGCTTCACGGGTAAACCGATCTTCATCAACCAGGTTAACCATATAATCTACAAATACGTTAATATTTTTGTTGAAGTTATAGGTCGCCCCAAAATCGACATATTTAATCAGATCTTCGTCACCGTAGGTATTTCCGGATACCGCCCTGCCGAGATTTTTACCTTTTAATACATCATAAGCGACGAAAGGTTGCAGCCCAAAATCGAACAGATAACCGGCGTAGAATTCCATAATCTGTGATTTATTGGCGTAACCATAGGCACTGTCACTGGAGCGAGAACCAAATCGGGAGGCATTATAGGCCTGGGTAAACATCGCCGCTAAATAGACATTATTCGCATCATACTTAATGGCACCAGAATACGCTTCGGCCCGTTTACCTCTACCCATAATACCGGCGGCGGTATTTTGTTCATTAGTACGGTCGGAACTCATCATCGAGCCCGCTACGCTAAAGCCCGCACCGATGTCGTACGTAACAGAGGCCCCGAAGCCGTCACCATTCTGGCGCAGTACGTCACGCACGCCCGGCTCCCCGCCGCCATCGTTTTTACCCTGATACTGCAGCGCAACGTTGAGCCCATCAACCAGACCGAAGAAGTCGGTGTTGCGGTAGGTCAGCACACCATTGGTACGGCTGAAAAGGAACTGATCGGAACCGTAGGTCATGCCATCGAACTCTGGCTGCATGTCGGTATAGGCCAGCGAATCATAGACCACGCCCTTATTACGGCCGTAATCAATAGAGCCATAATCGGCGAATTTCAGCCCCGCAAACGCATAACGGGTGCGCGGGTTATTGCTTTCGCCTTCGGATTTAGTAGCATCGATGTGCATCTGCCACTGGCCATACCCGGTAATCTGCTCGTTAACCTGAGTTTCACCGCGGAAACCCAGACGCATATAAGTCTGGTCGCCATCGTTATTACTGCTGTTAGAAAAATAATGCTCTGCGGAAACTAAACCATAAAGATCCAGTTTGTTGCCGTCTTTATTATAAATCTCTGCTGCGTGTGCGGTTGTGCAGAGCATAGCTGCGCTAATCAGCATGCTCAGTTGATTAATTTTCATTTTTTTATACCCTGATAATCTGCCACTTGCCAAAATACAACCTGAATAAGGTTGCAGGGCATTATTGTTATCACTCCTGTAAATGTATGTAAAACAGTAAAAGCATTAGCGCACGGATCGTTAATTTTGCCTGAAATAAATTCACGCGAAAAGCGCACATATGGATAATGTGCGCCGTCATGATATAAAACCGTAAATTAAAAAATCAGGGGTGTTTATTTAAACAATCAGGTTCTGGCCTCTTTAAGTAATTGCTGAATAACCTGCTCCTGTTTTGCATAATCTCCTTCACCAAACGCGGTGTAACGGAGTTGCCCTTTGGCATCAAAATAGTAGTGTGCGGGCCAGTATTGATTACCAAACGCCGTCCAGATTTTGTAGTTATTATCTGTAACGACGCGGTAAGGGATTTGCCACTTCGCTACCGTCTTTTTCACCGAGTCGAGCGGTTTTTCCCAGGGGTACTCCGGGGTATGTACGCCAATGACTACCAACCCCTGGTCACCATATTTTTTTGCCCACTCCCGGACATGCGGTAGCGTGTGTTGGCAGTTGATGCAGTCCCAGGTCCAGAAATCAATCAATACCACTTTGCCCTTTAACGACGCGGGCGTGACCGGCTCACCGTTAATCCATGCCGTGCCACCGCTGAGGGAAGGCATCGCGCTGGACGGGGCCGTATCTACCACCGGCTGTAACTTCGCCGGTCGTGTGATATCGGGAGCCCATTGTAACAGGCGCTGCTCGACCCGATCGGCCACGCCATTTGCCCCCTGTAAAAAGCTGTTCATCCCGCTGGCGGTGAGTACCACGGTGCCCAGTATCATCACACCGGCGGTTTTGCGCAGCCCTTCCATCACTCCGCCGCTGGCTTTCAGGCGAGTTAACACCCGCTGGCCACAAAAGGCCAACAGCGCCAGCATCACAGCGCAACCGCTGCCATAGGCTGCCAGAAGCGCTCCGGTGGTCAGGGCACTTTCACCCGCCAGCCCCAGACTGAGGATCGCACCTAATATCGGCCCGGCGCAGGGTGACCACAGTAACCCTACCGCCATGCCTGCGAGCCCGGCGGAGACCAGTCCGCGCGTTTTATGGCTCTGGTCATTAAGCACATTCCCCAGCTTCAGCGCGGGGCCCGCCACGCGCAGGGCTACGCCCGGAAAAATCAGCGACACGGCGGCCATTGCCAGCACCACAAGGGCCAGCCAGCGTCCCACCAGCGTGGCATCAATTACCCAGTCGCTGGCGACGGTGATAAGCCCGGCAACCAGGGTAAACATCAATACCATGCCAGCCAGCATGGCGGCTATCTGCCGGGGCTGGCCACGAAATCCGGCAAAGAGCAGCGGGATCACCGGCAGCGTGCAGGGGCTGAGCAGGCTTACCATGCCCCCAAAAAAAGCGATTAACAGCGTCATATCGACCTCACTAAGCAGTTATCTGCAACGGCGCAGTGGGACTATTACAGCGGAGTGATGTGTGCGGGATATGTGCAGAAAGGCGAGATTTGTCAGCCTGGGTATCTACGACCCAGGCGGATACAAAAGACTACATTTGCGTGGCAGGTAAAGTCACGGTTACTGCCAGTCCTCCCTCCGGGCGGTTAACGAGCTGCAGTTTTCCGCCCATCTGGCCGGTGAGCTGGGCGGCAATCGCCAGCCCTAACCCCGTCCCGCCCGTTTCGCGATTACGGGAGGATTCCACCCGATAAAAGGGCTGCAGCACGGCGGCCAGTTCACCCTGCGGGATCCCCGGTCCGTTATCGGCAACAACGATACTGACCTCACGAGGAGCAAAGTTAAGCGTCACGTCGGCGGCATCACCAAATTTCAGGGCATTATCCAGCAGGTTAGTCACCACCCGGCGCAAGGCTTGCGGACGTGTCGTCAGCGGCTGTCCGACGCCGTTTGCACGAAATTGCACGTTTTTCCCAATGTCGAGATAGTCGCACACCAGGGTGTCAATAAAAGCGTGCAGATCCAGACGCCGGGGCGTCTCTTCAGACGATCCGGACGAGCGGGCAAAGGCGATCCCCTCCCGCACCAGTCGGGTCATATTATCCAGATCGGCGGTCAGCTTATCGCGCAGCTCTGGCTGATCGGCCATTTCGACACGCAGTTTCATACGGGTAATCGGGGTTTGCAAATCGTGAGAGATGGCGGCCAGGATCTGCGCCCTCTCCTGTAAATAAGCCTGGATTCGCTGCTGCATGGCGTTAAAGGCCCGCGCAGCCTGTCGCACCTCCAGCGGCCCCTGTTCGGCCAGCGTCAGGGTCTGGCTGGCTGGCTCCAGCGCATCCACCGCCCGGGTGAATCGGGTAAACGGACGCACCACTTGCCGTACCGCCAGCCAGGAGCAGAGCGCTACAAGCAATACCTGCAGGATAAACACCACCGGTAACCAGCGGGCCACCGGCGGCATGCGCGGGATCAGATCGATGGTAAGCGGCGCGCCGTCGCGCAGGGTGACATGGGCCTGAATGTGCGACACCGGCCCCGGTACGGCGGTAAAGCGCAGCGGGTAGCGGCCCGCAAGGGTGTCGGTAATGGTGCGGATGGCATCCCGGGATCGGGCGTCGTGCGGCGGGTTGCCGGGCTCCCCCTCGCCCAAAAGGTAGCGGTAATTGCCCCGCGCCAGCTGGGGCAGCCACTCCGCCCGCTCATCGGCAGGCAGCCTGTCGAGGATCGCCACGCTGGTGGCAACATCCTGCTCGAGGTTACCCAGCATCACGTTACGGGCGCTGCTCATTCTTTCGATCATCACCAGCGTCAGGCTCAGACCGTTGGCCAGCAGCAGTCCCAGCAGCACAATCAGCAGCAACCGATAGAGGAGCGAACGTGGCCAGAATTTCATTCTCGCGCCTCAACGATGCTGACCGGCATGGAGAAGACATAGCCTTCGCTGCGCACGGTTTTGATATAGGCCGGGGTACGGGCATCCTCGTTCAGGCGTTGTCGCACCCGGCTCACCAGCAGGTCGATAGAGCGCTCGAACAGCTCGGCGTCTCGCCCCTGAGTGAAGTTGAGAAGCTGGTCGCGGGTTAACACGCGCTGGGGGTGATCCAGAAATACCCGCAGGAGACGGTACTCCGCCCCACTCAGCGCCACGATCGTCCCTGCGGCATCCAGCAGATGGCGGGCGCTGGTGTCCAGCTGCCACTCCCCAAAGGCAATGATCCGCCCGGCTTCTGTCACCTGCAAATTAGGTGGCAGGGTACGAAAACGACGCAGAATCGCTTTAATGCGCGCCAGCAACTCCCGGGCAACAAAGGGTTTCACCAGATAGTCATCGGCCCCCATCTCCAGCCCAAGGATGCGGTCCATATCGTCGCTGCGGGCGGTGAGCATCAATACCGGTAGATCCTGGTGCTTATCGCTACGCAGCTGGCGGCAGAGCGTCAAACCGTCGTCGCCGGGCATCATGACATCCAGCACCACCAGATCGATATGTTGTTTATCAAGCACGGCGCGCATCTCTTTGCCGTTGGCCGCCCCGGTCGCGCGGTAGCCCGACTTATGCAGGTAATCAACAATTAGTTCACGAATATCCCTGTCGTCATCGACGACAAGGATATAGTCAGCTGCATCCACGATAAGCTCCTGTTAATAAGGGATACGCAGAAATTAGCATAGTTTGCTTAAAGATGGTCCGCATCCACCACGGCCTGAACAAAATCGCGCGGATCTTCCTGCGGCGGGTTGTGCCCTATATTGCCCGTAAAGGTGCGGTGCTCATATTTGCCGGTAAATTTGGCGGCATAGGCGGCCGGCAGCGGATGCGGCGCGCCGTTGTTATCCCCTTCGATGGTAATGGTAGGCACGGTGATAACGGGCGCCGCCGCCAGTTTTTGCTCGTAGTTGTCGTATTTTTTCTCGCCGCGCTCAAGACCCAGACGCCACCGGTAGTTGCTGATGGTGACCGCCACATGATCCGGGTTATCCAGCGCTTTAGCGCTGCGATTAAAGGTGGCATCACTAAATTTCCAGCCCGGTGAGGCCAGAGTCCAGATCAGCTTCGCAAAGTCGTGGGTGTTTGCGGCATAGCCCTTCTCGCCGCGTTCGGTAGCGAAGTAGAACTGATACCACCACTGTAATTCGGCCTGCGGCGGCAGCGGTTTTTTTACCCGCCTGCTGGTTACCAATCAGATAACCGCTCACCGAAACCAGCGATTTGACCCGATCAGGCCACAGCGCTGCCACGATATCCGCCGTTCTGGCGCCCCAGTCGTAACCAGCAAAAACCGCCTGCTTGATGTTAAGCGCATCCATCAGATTAATGACATCTTTCGCCATGGCGGCAGGTTGCCCATTTCGAGGGGTTTTCGAGGAGAGAAAACGGGTGGTACCAAACCCGCGGTTATAAGGAACAATGACGCGATAACCTTTCGCCGCCAGCGCCGGGGCTACCTCGGCATAGCTGCTAATGTCGTAGGGCCAGCCGTGCAGCAAAATCACCGGTTCGCCATTTTTTGGGCCGATATCAACGTAACCGACGTTCAGGTCACCGGCGTTGATCTGATGCAGCTGATTAAATGCGGCATGGTAATCCGTCCCTGCCGCTTCGGCCTGACAGGCCATCACGGTTGAAAGAGAGAGGGCTGCGACCAGGGTTGAATAAGCCAGTTTGTTTTTCATTTGTCTGTCTCCGGGTTGTGTTTACCCGGACATAACAACATGCCAGTGTAAGGATAATGTGTGCACAACCGGGCCGAACTGCATGTCTGCGTATCGGACCCGGCGCTATATACACTGTGATACAAACAAGGGGAAAAATTAGAGGGTAATGGCCATATTGACGCAGCGCAGCTCGGCGCGGGCCATTGCCGACGGGTGCATACTCTCACCCAGCCACTCAAACCCGTGGCGCAGGTAAAAATCGGCAGCATTCGGTGTCGCTTCGAGTGTCAGGCGGGTTATACCCCGCGCGGCCGCCTCATCTTTAATTGCCGCAATAATTTGCGATGCCAACCCTTTGCCGGTGTAGCCTGGCAGGGTAAAAATCGCTTCTACGCTCGCAGCATTAAGATCGAGATAACCGCTGGCGGCCAGCACACCCTGGGCATCAATAACATAAAACGGGTTATCGATAATCATCTTACGGTAATGTTCGGGCATGGCCTCCGGGGTCCAGTTACGGATAACCTCCGGGCTATAACTGCTGACACAACCGTGGCGGATCGCCAGATTGCGCAGATTCCACAACGCTTCGGCTTCATGCGCCTGTGCTTTTCTCAACTGCATCGCCTCTCCTTATTGTTGTTATTTTTGATTATGAATCGCAGGCGTTTGCGATGTGCGGTTTCAAACGAACACCGCCAGATCCGCGTCACGAGACATAACAATGTTTTAACATGAAAAGGCGGCAGGATGTCAGAGCCAATATTCAGTGCCGGGCAAGAAATTGCGTAATGGCAGCAACCACCCCGGGCGCCAGCGGAAGCGAGGCATCGGAATAAGCCGCCATGTTTTCTTGCAGGCTATCGGAGCGAACCGACTTCGGTACATGATTGGTATCCGGGAGCAGGACCAGAGTGGCATTGGGGTTAGCCGCGCTGAGGCGCCGGGCCTCCTCCGGCTCAACCTGCAGGTCGCGCTCGCCCTGTAAAATCAGCAGCGGTTTGCGCACGGTAGCGATCATGGCCTGCGGATGGCGGGAAAAGAGATCGATAAGAAAGCCTTGAACAGCGGGATTAAAGAGGCTTTGCAATGCCGGGTGGGCGTGTGCAACATCGACACGGCAACCCTGCTCGAGCCCGGCAATAATAGCGCTGCCCTCCTCCTGAAGCGCGGCGTTTGCCAGCTGCTGACGCAAGATTTCACCCAGCGGACGCGCTGGCGTTGCGACCAGCATGACCCCTTTTACCTCCTCTTCCTGCGCAGCGAGCGCCACGACGCCGCCTTCGCTGTGGCCCAGTAGCCAGACGGCGGCGGTAGGCACTTCGCGTTTTAGCACTGCTATCCAGGCACGAACATCATCAACGTAGTCCTGCACTGTTACCGCATTGGCATCAGGCACGGCGGATGCGCTGGCGAACATCCCGCGCTTATCAATACGGAGCGTAGCAATGCCGTACGCGACCAGCGCCTGGGCCAAATGTCGATAGGTAGACGCACTCACGCCCAGCGGGTTATTGCCGTCCCGATCGGTGGGTCCGGATCCGGGAAGAATGAAAACGACCTGTTGAGGAGAAGGGACCGGCGAGAGTAACGTTCCCCTGAGCATACCGCAGGGGCCCTGGGCTTCCAGAAGCGTTTCGATAGTCGTGTCTGGCATAAGCGTGAAACCTGCAAAGGTTGCGAAGCTAAACAAAGAGATATCCGTAAGAGATAAAAGGATATCCCTCTGTTTGTCGTAGCACAACGAGCCGTTTTCAGCCGTGGACCGTCAATCCGACCAGACGGCTCACCACCGGACGGACCACGAGGATGCAGAAAAAGGCCGCCGGCATGGCAACCTGATAAGCATTCATCACATTTTCCATGTAATGCGGGCCGGCGCCGAATTCAGCCAGGGTAATAACCAGGCTCATCAGAAAGGCCATAATGGTCGCCATATAGAGTGCGAAGACGTAAGGTGAGGCGTGCTTTGGCAAGCGAATACGGGGAGTTCTGTTTGCGATGGTGTCGTTCATGAACCGTCCTTCTTGATTTTGTCAGGTGAAAACAGCCGCTAAACTAACAAGTTAAGCGTTCTCTCAGTAGAGCGGCTGTGCTTTAATCATTATTAAGAGAATGTGATGAATAGAACCTCGGAGACGCGATGGACGTGTTAGGGCTAATCAGCAATTTTATTCGGGTGGTCGAGAATGGAAGCATCGCTGCTGCGGCGCGGGCAAAAGGGATGAGCCCAGCGGCGGTAAGCCAGAGCTTATCCCGGCTGGAGTCGCATTTAGGGGTGCGTCTGATTTCGCGCACTACCCGGAGCATGACGTTAACCGAAAACGGAAAACGTTATTTCGAGAAAGTTCGACATATTCCTCAGGATATTGAGATCGCTTCGCAGGCCGCAGCCACGGAGAGTCGACCGCAGGGTCCGCTCTGCATAGCCACAACGGCCGCGTTTGGTCGCCATGTTATCGCCCCACTCATGCCGGCTTTTAATCAGGCTTTTCCCGATATAGAGGTCGAGCTGATCGCAACCGACCGTAACGTCGATCATCGCCTTGAAGGGGTGGATGTGAGTATCCGCATCGAGGCGCAACTTAACGATCAGCTTATCGCCCGAAAAATCGCCTCCCTCCCCTTTGTATTCTGTGCAGCACCGGCCTATCTGGCGCTTGCCGGTACACCCAGCACGCCGGACGAACTGAGCCATCACGCCTGTCTGGTATTTCGTTATCCCACAGATGGACGTTTCCTTCCATGGACATTCGCCGTCAACGGCCAGCAGGTTAACGCCAAACTCAACCCAAAATTTATCAGTGATGATATTGATATCATTGCCAGAATTGCCGTCAACGGCGGCGGGATAGCGCGTCTGGCAAGCTTTGTCGCACAGCCCTTTATTGATAATGGACAGCTGGTCCCTCTGTTCTGTCACGATACGGAATCCGTGCCGATGACGATTTTCGCCTGTGTTCATGAACGATCGGCGCTGAATGCGAAGGTCAGAGCGTTTATCGAATTCCTGGAAGAGGCAATCCGGGAGTGAGTCATGGCCTGGAGGGCCGGTGAAACGTCATAACCTTATACTCATTTACCATTGTTATTAGCGCTTTACGCAGGGCTAAAAATGTTCAATGCTTTTCGTGGCAGCATCTGAACATAAACTCCGGGAGAAGAGTGTGATAGTAGAAACGAAACGCCTGCAACTTCGGCCTGTCACAGAGACCGATGCACAAATGCTGTTCAGCATTTATGGTGACCCGGCGACCAATCAATTTAACCCCGCAGGCCCTTATCCCTCTCTCCAGCATGCAGAAGCGGTGCTTGAACGCTGGCTCACGCACTGGCGTGATAAGGGATTCGGCAACTGGGCGATCGCGTCACGCGAAAATCCTGAACAGATCATTGGCTTTGGGGGATTAAGCATCAGCCGTTATGCCGACATCACTATCAATAATCTCGGATATCGTTTTGCCACCGACGCCTGGGGTAAAGGACTGGCAACAGAGTTTTCTCTCTCTGCCGTGTATTACGGCTTTGAGACGCTCGGACTGAGTGAAATTTCTGCTGTGGTACGGGGTAACCATCTCGCATCGCAAAAAGTGCTGATGAAAACGGGGCTGACCTATAGCCGGGAAGTTGACGACGTGAAGAACGCGCCCCCGAGCCTGCTCTTTACCCTTTCACGAGACGACTGGCGCAAGAGTAGTGCACTGGCTATGCTCTGATCTGTTTGAATTTAAAGAGTAATAAGAGATGAAAATCGTGTTTATCCCCGCGCTGGTGGCAAAAGAGAGAAGATCATGGAGCATAAATGTTGGCCGCAACGGGCCTTTTGACCGGATGGCAACGTTTATCCCTGGCTGCGCAGGCGGATAAGACACGATGAAAAACAGGCTAATTTCTCTGCTTTTATTCCTGACGGGAGTGCTATGTATGACTGAGGCAATGGCTACATCACCAGAGCAGATGGTAGTGGCATTTCAGCATGATTATAAAATCTGGAACGATGAATCCTTCCAGAATCGTCGTCCAGATGATGTCAATGCGATGAAAACGGCGGAGCAAAATTATGCCGCACTGCTAAAAAAATATACCCAACCTGACTTTCACGGTGAACCCGTCGCGTATGGTTCCGACGCTTCGCACGACCCGGCGCGGGAGAAAATTATCGGCAAAAACATCCAACAATATGAGGCGGTTATCACCACCCAGCTGTCGGCTGAGTACTATTCGCCCGTGTATGAGTACCATTTTAGTCAGGAGAAGCAAAAATGGTATTTAACCCAGATTTACCTGGTGGATGAGGACGGGAAATATCCCAGCCTGTGAGATGACTCGCCGGGAATCGCCTGGCGGGTTTTACATCAATTAAAAGCGCATCAACATAGCGACACGTCGGGCGGGATCGAACCCGCTGTTGATTTCATCGGTGATCCGATCCGCCAAATGACACGGCCTTGCGGACCCTTCGATTATTTCAAAACCCAGCGTCGCGTAAAAACGCGCATTAAACGCCGCCATGCGATCGGTTGTCAGGGTTGCCCCAACAAGACCACGGGCTCGCCCGGTATCAAGTATCGCCCGCATCAACTGAGTCCCCACGCCCTGACGCTGCCAGTCAGGGTGCACATCCACTTCAGCAATATGAAGCCAGTTCTCTTCCATGCTGCCTGCTGCAAAACCGACCGGCACCGCCTCCGGCGTCAAAGCCGTCAGTAACACCCCTTCCTCGAGCAAGGCACCCAGTTCGTCCAGGCTTGCCGCAGAGGCCTCGCCGCTGACCGCACCGGCGAGCCGTAATGTATCAAATGCCGCCAATTCAATGGCGCGCAACGCGGCAAACTGTTCAGGCTGCGCGGGCGTGATGGTGATATTCATGATTCCTTTCCAGATAGCGGACAGGATAACGACGCTACTGCAGGTTAGTCCTGCGCGCAAGGCCTGGCTGGCGGCCCGGTTACGTCTGCCGATGGGATAATAAACCTCGAGGCGTGCCAGCGTTGCCAACCGCCCCGAACCGTTTCAGGTTAACTGGTAGTACTTATCAGGCAGGATGCGCGGCGGGATCTCTTGCTCGTCGTTCATCTGCAGGAGGTCTCTTTCCATCGCATTACAAATAGCATCCAGCGGCAGGTCATTGTTTTCAGTGCCGAATGGCTCTTCAAGCTCTTCTGCCAGCGCATCGAGAGAGATAAAGGTATAGGAGATCAACACCGAAACGAACGGCGTCATGTAATGCAGATCCCCCACCAGGGCGAAGGGCAACATGATGCAGAACAGATAGACCGTGCGATGCAAAATCAGCGTATAAGCGAACGGTACCGGTGTATTGGCAATACGCTCGCATCCGGCCAGCACCACAGACATATCATTCAGACGGTTATTGAGGCTGTGAAAGAGGATATCGGACAACTGCCCTTCCCGGCGCCGTACGGCCAGCCACTCCCCCATAATCAACAAAATGCGATTTGCCGGTGTACTGGAATCCATCGTGTGGCGCAGGTTTTCGGGTGACAGGTAGTTCGCCAGCTGGCTGGCCTGCGGTTGGCGGCGGAGCGACATACGCAGGCAATGGGCGAAGGCAATCTGCAGACGCACAAATTCACCCAGTGCCGGATCATCGGGTAGCGTGTTTTTCACCTCGCGGAACAGCGAACGGGAGGCAATCATCAGTTGGCCCCAGAGTTGCCGCGCCTCGACATAGCGTGAGTAACAGGCGTTGTTACGAAACCCGAGGAAGATCGCTATCGCCACGCCGAGGATACTGAATGGCGCTACGGTCAGTTTGATGCCGAGTGAGGTATACCAGGGCAACAGGATAATGACGGCAATAGAGAGCAAAAAATTAAGAAACAGGCGGGAGGAAATTTTAACCAGCACCGAACCGTGCCAGACAAATATCATCCGCAGCCAGTGCTGTTGAGGACGAACGATCATAGTCAGCTTCTGAAGAATTAAGAGCGGCGACTATTAAACGTGATCGTTGTCACGGTTGCAAGTATGTTAAAGAAGTATTGCGCCCTTGCCAGACCTCTGACAGCGCGCACGATGCCAGACCTTGATTAAAAAAGCGAAATAGTATGTTGTAACTAATTGACTTGCTGAAAAACCCGGCCGCAGCCGGGTACAGTTAAGGCAGAAGAATTAGCACAGCGGCTCCACCGCCGCACGCATCCCCTGGTGCAAAATCGCATCCAGATCCAGCGTCACCTGCTCGACCAGACCTTTCACCTGCGTCAGGTCCTGCTCCCAGTGTTCGCTCACGCTCAGAACCGCAGTGACCAGTTGGCTGGTTGCGATCTGCTTATCACGATGCTGAGCCCAGAGCTGCTGGAAACGGGTCAGCCAGTGGGCATCATCCTGCACCGGGTAGGATTCGCCGTTACGTTCACCACGGTAGAAGGCAATCAGCGCAGCCAGCGCAAAGGTCAGGCGCGCCGGGAATTTACCGCTCGCCTGCTGCCCTGCCAGCAACTGCGGCAGAATACGGGTGCGGTATTTGGTCATGCCGTTGAGCGCGATCGACAGCAGTTGATGCTTAATGTACGGATTGCGGAAACGCCCCGTCACCGCGCTGGCGAATGACTCCAGCTCATCGCGCGGCAGATCCAGCACCGGGATTATCTCCTGGTAGATGGCTTTCTCAACAAAGGCGCAGATCTGCGCATCATTCATCGCTTCGCCAACGGTATCCAGCCCGGCCTGGAAGGCCACCGGCACCAGCGCGGTATGCGCCCCGTTCAGAATGGCCACTTTGCGCTCTTTATAGGGTTTGATGTCATCCACAATCAGCACATTAAGCGGCAACTGGTCGAGACGCAGCTCGGCGGCCAGAGATTTAGGCCCCTGAATCACAAACAGGTAAAAGTGTTCGGCGGTGTCGAGGAAGGCGTCGTGATAACCCAGAGATTTCTCGAGCGCCGCCACTTCGTCACGCGGATAGCCCGTGACGATACGGTCAACCAGGGTGGAACAGAAGCTGTTGGCCTCGTTCAGCCATTGAGTAAAGGCCGCCGGCAGCGCCCACTCCTGGGCATAGCGCAGCACCAGCTCACGCAGCGCCTCGCCGTTATAGTCAATCAGTTCACAAGGAATAATCACCCAGCCTTTATCGCTGGCGCCGTTAAAATGGCTGAAACGCTCAAATAACAGACGGGTCAGTTTGGCCGGGTAGCTGACGGCAGGTGCGTCGTCGAAGCGATCTCCGGCGTGGTAACTGATCCCCGCTTCGGTGGTATTCGAGAAGACAAAGCGCATCTCCGGGTTGTGCGCCAGCTTCAGAAATTCATCGTACTGATCGTAGACGCTGATCTCGCGGTTAACAGAGCGGATAAGGCGCGCGTCGCTCACGGCTTCACCCTGCTCATTCAGGCCGCGAATGATGGTGGTATACAGGCCGTCCTGAGTGCTGAGTGACGGGGGGAAATCACTTTTAATCGGACGCACAATCGCAATGCCGGCATTAAGGTCGGTGTGCTCGTTTAGCTGGTCAATCTGCCAGTCGATAAACGCGCGCAAGAAGTTGCCCTCACCAAACTGGATGATACGTTCAGGGTAGAGAGCACCGGGGAAATCACGACGGTTGAGTGTGTTCACAAGGGGGTTCCTTTTATGATTAGTCATACAGCCTGATAAGATTGGTGTGATAACTTACCAAAACTTTACGACCACGAACCCCGTTTTGATCAAACCTTGTAGCAGTTTTGCTAAAGACTATAAAAATTTGTAGAACACCGAGGTAGCCGTCATTTCACCATCAGGCATGAGCGCATAGCGCGGGATCTCACCCACTTTTTGCCAGCCCGCACGGGTGTAGAAGGTTTCCGCTCCGCTGCCGGTGGCGGTATCCAGCACCAGCACGTTTTTATTATGGGAACGGGCGTGCTGCTCGAGCGCCTGCATCAGCTGTAGACCGGCCCCGAGACGACGCGCCTTTTCGTGAACCAGCAACTTGGCGACATCCGCGCGATGGGGTTGGTTTGGCGGCTGGTCGGTAATGAGCTGCACCGTACCGATCAGTGCGCCATCGGCGCGGGATGCGACCAGCACAACGCGTTCGCCACGCCCCACGCTATCGGCAACACCGCGCCAAAAATCACAGGCCTGATCATGGGTAAACGGCAACATAAAGCTTACCGATGCGCCACCCTGTACACAGTTGTGCAGAATGTCGGCTAAAGCGGAAAGGTGGGTAAGGATCTGTTCACGCGAGAGAGATGAAATAGCGAGTGATGTGGTCATTATTTTCTCCATAATCAACCACATCAGCTTGCTCTTAACGTTTTATTAACACAAGAGGATTTACTTATGTTACGCGCCCGGTACCGCGCTGCTGTTTCATGGAGTACATCTTCTCATCGGCGGTGCGTAACCAGCTATGTAGGTCATCGCGATCGTGATCAAACTCGCTCACCCCCCACGAGAAGGAGAGCGCCCACGGGTGCTGGGCGTGCTCATTCCAGACTGCCGCCTGTTCCGTTAGAAACTGCATTGCAATCCAGGCGCCCTTCTCATCACTGTTGGTAAAGAGAATGGCGAACTCATCTCCACCATAGCGCGCCAGCACGTCGGCCTCCCGGAAGGTGGCTTTCAGCAAATCGGCCATGGCCTTCAAGGCCGCATCGCCATCCGCATGACCATAACGATCGTTGATCTGCTTAAAACGATCCAGATCGAGCCAGGCCAGCGTCAGGGGTTCGGCGCGACGACGGGCATTATTGATACCCCAGGTCGCCATATGGTGGAAGCCACGGCGGTTATAGAGCCCGGTCAGGTCGTCGGTGATGGCCGAACTGACGGCTGAAAACTCCACTTCAGCCAGCGCCGCCAGGTCACGCAGACTGGCGATATCCTGTTCGCTAAACTGCCGCGGCCGGTTGTCCAGCAGGCACAAAGCACCTACGACCGCCCCGTTCGGCAGGCTGAGAGGATAACCGGCATAAAAGCGGACCGGCGGGTCATCGGTTACCAGGGGGTTATCGAGGAAACGTTCATCTTTCAGAGTGTCGGGCACGATCAGCGCCGAGGATGAAAGAATGGTATGCCCGCAAAAAGAGATGTTCCGTGGCTGGGCAGCCTCGGACATGCCCGCGGCCGACTTCACCAGGACGGTATGCTCGCCCACCAGATTCACCATCGCCATGGGCACATCAAATAACCGTTTTGCCAGCCTGGTCAATCGATCGCAGGTAGGGTGTAAATTGGCCTCAACGAGACCTGAATCGCGCAGCGATGCAAGACGCTCCGCTTCGTTGGCAGGGAATATGGGTGGTTTCATGTCGTCTCCGGAGGGCGTCCTTTTTAAAAGCTTAGCGCATCTTGCAGTGAATCAATGGGCAAAAATGCGGTTTTTACCTTCCCGTTTCGCCTGATAGAGAGCGGTGTCTGCAGCCTGTAACCAGTCGGTGACACTCTCCATCTCTCTCGTTGCGCTGGCAATACCAATACTTACGGTACACAGCACCGGCTCTTCGGCAACTTCATCAATGATAGCAGCGGCATCCATAATACGGGTAGCCACGCTCCGGGCCTCTTCCAGGGAGGTGTCAGGGAGTAAAATGACGAACTCATCCCCACCCAGCCGCGCAGGAGTGTCGGTTGTACGGGTGGCAACATGCAATATTTGTGACACTGTCACCAAAAACATATCCCCTACTTTGTGGCCAAAACGGTCATTCACCTCTTTGAAGTTATCGATGTCGATAAACATCAGCGCCGATTCATGACAGCTTTTACGCAGTTTATTCAGTTCATGCTCGATGCGTGTTTCCAGTAGACGGCGGTTAGCGATATCCAGCAGCGGATCCATCATCGCGATGCGTTCCAGCTCACGGGATTTCAGGCGCAGGCGAATGGCAATGCTGTCGGTCAGCACGCTCAGCGCCAGGGAATAGACGGCAATCAGCGGCAACGTGGCGTACATGGTACGTTGAGACACCTCAGCAACCAGTGCCATACCCTGGGTCAACCACGTCGCCAGAAATACGGCCACCATCAGCCCCAGCGCCTTTTTCATTAAGGGTACACCGCCTGCTGACAGGCGATCCGCCAGCAGGATGGTGGCAATGGTCACCGAAGGAAGCGGATTGGCGGCCATCATCGCAATCCAGAAACCGCCGGCCCCTGCATCGAGTATCAGGTTCTGATGCTCGGTTTTAAGCGGCGTTGCGGAGTGACGTGAGCGCATCCAGGCGAGAGTTGGCCAGACAAAGGCATTCAGCGCCAGCAGGCCAATTAGCCAGCCGGAGCGGTGTTGCTCTAACAAGACGGAGCAGATAGGGATAAAGCAAAGAAAGGTGCCAAGGATCCGCATCAAGTACATGCGTTTGACGAACCGACTTCCTGGTATGCGGGGGGGCTTACTGATTTGGTCAGTTCCGTTCATCACACGTTTTTTCCGATACAATCACCCTGTTATAGTATTGGCGTTAAAAATACGTAGCAAGATATTTATCTGTTAAACAAGGATATAAACCCCGCAGCCAGACTGGTCTGCGCGGTTATACCTGTTCACGCGCGGTGGTATTCCCGGCAGGCTGAACCCTTTCGTCCAGTCGACCGCTGGTACGATTTCGTCCTGCTTTTTTCGAACGATAGAGATAATCATCCGCTTCGGTCAGCAGGCGGTTAAAGACCTCGGTGAGTTGCCAGGATTCAGATTTACCGCTTCCCAGGCCAATGCTGACCGTGATGAAGAGCGTCTGCCCACGCCAGTGGAAGGGATGCTGCTCAATAGAGGCCCGGATGCGTTCGGCCAGCGCATAGCCCTGCTGTGCCGAAGAAGAGTTGACGACCACCGCAAACTCTTCGCCCCCCATTCGCGCCACCAGGCCATCCTCTCCCACGGTGGTTTGCACCTGTTCGGCGAACTCGGCAAGCACCCTGTCGCCGCACTCATGACCATAGTTATCGTTAATACTTTTAAAGTAATCGATATCCAGCAACATCACCGTCAGGAAGCGAGGATGCCGGTGCGACTCCTCATGTTTGAGCGCTTCGTACAGTCCGGACCGGGAGTAAACACGGGTCAGGAAATCATAGTCCGCGCGCAGCGAGACCTGGCGGATAAGCGAGTTGATCGCCGCCACGCTCACTGCGACCATCACCGGACAAATCGCCATGGTAGCGACCTCCAGACGCGCCGAAAACATCATCGGCGTGGTAAGGGGCGACGTCACGGCGATATCAATAATCGAGTTGGCGATAAGCGTGATCTCTGTGGCTCCGGTCACGAAGGTCAACAGACAGGTTACCGGCACTGAATAGCGTACTGCACACCAGATGAGCGCAGGCAGCGGGAAGGCAAGGCTCCCGGCACCTCCGATCAATACAGAGGCGAAGACCGAGACGATCAGCGCCGCTACTGGCATCAAATTTTGCAGGCGAACCTGACGAGTCAATTCAGGCCACCGGATGGTCAACAGACAGGGCACAATCAGCACCCCGGTAGAGAACTGTTCACTGAACCAGTCGGCCACCGACGGCCAGAAGGTCTGACTGGCAATACCCACAGCACCTGCCGCCCCGATTAACGCACAAAACAGCGCAGCAACAAGACAGTAGCCAAACAGGCGCAGGGCGTTGAGCGGATCCGGCGTACCTTTATTGAGCCGTTTATCGCGGATCACCAGCAGCGCCAGGGTAACGATAAACGCCATATTCGAGAGGTTGATCACCAGCGAGGCGATACCCCAGTTGGTTGTGATGGCATCGTAACCCATCATCGCCACGTATGAGATGGCGTAGTAGCGCAACCGGTTGAGGTAGATATAGCGGGCAAAAATCCCGGCCATCACGCCATTAAGCGGCCAGAAGACCGACAGCGCTTCGATCAGACGTAACTTCGCACCGATAAAGTAAAACAGCGTGGTTAACAAAAAGATCCACACCGCGTTACGTAACGGGTTGTTCTTAGCAAAGAAAGTAAATCTGAAGAAAGGAGAAGCTGACATTCAATCTCTATCCATATCACTGCTTGTGACAGACAATGATCTAGCGGCTGGCGGAAGTGTTAAAAGATTAGCATCAATATATAACACAGAGGTAACACTGCGGTACCCATCAACGTTTTGCGTTCATTTCCTGCACCAGCCAGAAATGAATGACTTGCACAACATAGTGCTGCTGCGCGGCGGTCAGTGCAACCCCTTCCGGAATATTATGCCATTTGGCAAGACAGCCCCGACAGCAGGTCGCGGTAGCATGCTGTGCAATAAACACAGGGTGTCCACGCATCGGCGTCTGTTTGCCATCCTTCGCCGGGCGCGCCGGGGCTAACCGTTTGGCAATAAAATCGGCCGCGTGCTGATCGATGGTCTCTGCCCCTTTATCCCAGCAGTACTGTCGCTCTTTCACTCCCAGACGAAAACGGGAACGAAACGGCGAACGTGCCAGCCGGGTAAACAGCGGAGTGAAATCAGTCATTAGTATACAGAACGCCCCAGTTGGTGGGTGAGCTGCTCCAGTGCCGCGACCCCCGCCAGTGAATTACCCGTCTCGTCCAGTTCGGGGCTCCAGACGGCAATGGCCATCTCATGGGGAACAATCGCTACCACGCCGCCACCCACGCCCGATTTTGCCGGCAGCCCCACGCGCCAGGCAAACTCCCCGGCATTTTGATACATGCCGCTGGTCGCCATCAGGGCGTTAATCTGCCGTGCCTGTAGCGGTGACACCACCTCCTGCCCCAGATGGGGAGCCGAACCCTGGTGGGCCAGAAACAGGAAGGTGCGCGCCAGCTCTACGCAGTTCATCCGCAGCGCGCAGTAGTGGAAATAGTTTTGCAAAACGGTGGTCACGTCGTTGTGGAAATTGCCAAACGACTTCATCAGCCAGGCGATGGCGGCATTGCGCGCCGCGTGTTCAAACTCCGAACGGGCCACGGTGGTGTCGTAGGTGATATCCGACTGGCCGCTGAGCTGGCGCACAATTTCCAGCATCCGCTGACGCGGCGCGCTGAGGCGGCTTTGCAGCATATCGCACACCACCAGCGCCCCGGCGTTAATGAAGGGATTGCGCGGTTTTCCCTGTTCCATCTCAAGCTGGAGTAGCGAGTTGAAGGGCTGTCCGGAGGGATCTTTTCCCACGCGTTGCCAGATCTCGTGCTCGTCGTACTGGCGCATGGCCGCTACGAGGCTTAGCACCTTGGAGATCGACTGGATTGAGAAGCGTTCGGTGGCATCCCCGGCCTGAAACTGCTGTCCGTCGAGGGTGCAGATGGCGATGCCGAGCTTATTGCCCTTTACCGAGGCCAGCGCCGGGATGTAATCAGCTACCTTACCCTGCCCCAGTAATGGGCGCACCTGCGCCAGAATCTCTTCCAGCATCTGATTGTCGATGACCGCAGCCACGTCTTACTCCTTGCTCACAGCCCAAAAACGGGCTGGGAGTATACCAGAGGCAAATGTATTGCGTCAGGCTGGAAGTCGAAAACGCGAAACCGCCTGAATCAGCAAGCCCGACTCATCATGCAGGCGTTGAGACGCTTCGGTGGCGGTGTTCACCAGGAGATCGGTTTGCTGCGCCACGTTGTTCAACCCCTGCAGCTGGCGGGTCATATGGTGAATGCTCTCTCCCTGGCTCAGGGTCGCCACCGAGATATCATTCAACAGGCTGCAGAGATTCCCCACCAGGCTCATGACCTGCTGCAGGTTATCTTCCAGCCGGGTCACCGCCTGCGAACCGTCATCGATCCCCTGCAGGGAGCGATTAATCAGCTCCTGGATGGTTTGGGTCGAGTGGCTGCTCTTGCGGGCCAGCAGCCCGACTTCCCGCGCCACTACGGCAAATCCTCGCCCCTGATTACCGGCGTGAGCCGCCTCAATCGCCGCATTGAGCGCCAGAATATTGGTCTGAAACGCGACGTTATCAATCATTGCTACGATGCCGCGCATTTCAGACGAGCGCTCGACGATGGCCGCCATCGAGGCATTAACGGTAGCCATCATGCGATCCCCGCCTGCCGCCACCTGGCGGGCCTCGTCGGCGCGTGAGCTGGCGAGCTTCGCATAGCCGGTGTTACCCTCCACGTGAGTTTCAAGGGTGGCGATATGGGCGGTGACCTCTTTCAGCTCTCGCGCCTGCAGGGTGGACTGGTGATATAACGCCCGGTTCCCCTCGGCCAGCGAGCCGATATTCTCTACCATCGCTGTGGTGGCGTCGCTCACTTGTCTCACCAGCTGCTGCAGGCCGCATTGCAAGGTATGAATGCTGTCATCCAGCTGCGAAATCTCCCGGTTGACCTGTTTTATCGCAGGCGGCGTACCTGAAAGATCCCCCGCGGCCAGCTGATTGATCCAGCCAATCAGGCCGCGCAGCGGTGTAATGACCCAGCGCGACATGCCAAACCAGACCAGTACGGCAATGGCCACCAGCAGTAGCGGAGCCAGCATAAACAGCGTCTGCAGATTCGACAGGCTACTGGTCAGACGCTGGCGCCCCTCGGCGGCAAGCTGGCTACTGGTCTGCTGATAGCGCGCATAGTTGTCGTTAAAATCGGCCTGGAATGCCTGGGCCGGTACAGCGAAGAAGGCGTCAATGGACTGCGTTTTCACGAGCCCTTCCGCCTGCTCCTGAATCGCACCGAAGAAGAGTTTATAGCTGCTCACCAGCGCGTCGTCCTGTCGCGGCTGCATTGCCTGCCAGCTCGCCCAGGCCTTTCCCGAAGCCGCCAGGGCGCTCCGTGCCTCGTCCATCAGGCTTTGCCAGCTCCCTTCAGAACCTGTCTCTTTGTCCTGCATAAAGTAGACCCCGGCACGGTTGAGCAGATCGCTTGCCGACAGCAGAGCGATACGCGCCTCGTCGAGCTTTTCCTGCTGGGTCAGGGCGAGTTGATTTCGTTGATCGTTGCGCTGGGCGTCGCTCAGCGAGAACGTAAGCAGCACGGAGGAGGAGATTTGCAGTGCGGAGAAAAGCGCAATAATACAGAAGATCCCCGCCAGCAGGCCAAACTGCCGTGGCCTGAGTCGCTGAACAAGGGGACGAAAAATTTGCGTTAGGTTCATATTTGTGTTCTGTAACAAGACGTTAGACGCCAGCGAGTCTACGGTTTATAAATGACAGAACCATTTCAGCAGCATGACAAAGGCCTGCGATCCGCAGGCCTTTACCGGGTTTTGTTACAGACGATCTCTCCACACTGTCTGCACGTTACAGAACTCATGCAGACCAAAGTGGGACAGCTCGCGACCGAAACCGCTCTTTTTCACCCCACCGAACGCTACGCGGGCATCGCTGGCGCTAAAGCCGTTGATAAACACCCCGCCGCACTCCAGCCCATCCGCAAACTGCTGCGCGGTGGCATCGCTGGTGGTGAAGACCGTTGCCGACAAGCCAAAATCACTGTCGTTAGCCAGCGCCAGGGCATGGGCGGCATCGTTCGCCACGGTGATGGCCGCAACCGGCCCGAACAGCTCCTGGCGAAACGCGGTCATTGCAGGCGTAACGTTACCCAGTACGGTTGGCGCATAATAGTTGCCCTCGCCCGCTATTTTCTCGCCGCCAAGCAGCAACGTCGCCCCTTCGGCCAGGGAGGCCTGAACCTGCTGATGCAGTTCATCACGCAGATCATAACGCGCCATCGGCCCGATAAAGGTCTCTTCCTGCTCCGGCGCGCCCATCTTCAGTGCGGCGGTAGCGGCGACGAAGCGCTCGGTAAAGGCCCCGGCAATGCCTGCTTCCACAATAAATCGTTTGGCGGCGGCGCAGACCTGCCCGGTGTTCTGATAACGCCCCGCGACCGCCGCTTTGACCGCCAGATCCAGATCGGCATCGTTAAGCACGATAAAGGGATCGGAACCGCCCAGCTCCAGCACGCATTTTTTCAGCGCCGCCCCGGCCTGGGCGCCGATGGCGGCCCCGGCGCGTACGCTACCGGTGACGGTCACGGCGGCGATACGCCGATCGTTAATCGCCTGGCTCACCCCTTCGTTGGTGGCGTTGATCTGGGCGAATACCCCCTGCGGGAAGCCGGCGGCGGTAAATATCCGGGCGATCAGATCCGCGCATCCCAGCACGTTGGGCGCATGTTTTAACAGATAGCTGTTACCGGCAAGAATAATCGGTACCGCGCCGCGTAATACCTGCCACAGCGGGAAGTTCCACGGCATCACCGCCAGAATCGGCCCCAGGGGACGGTACTCAATGACCGCTTTTTCCACCTGCGTGGCTTCCGGGCTCAGCATCGCCGGACCGTGATCGGCATACCAGTCGCAAAGGCTGGCGGATTTCGCCACTTCGCCCCGCGCCTGAACAAGAGGTTTGCCCATCTCACGGACAATGATCTGGGCCATCTCTTCGCCGTGCTGGCGCAGTGCCGCGCCGAGATCCCGCAGAAGCTGCGCGCGATTGGCCAGCGGTACGGTACGCCACTGGCGGTAGCCCACATCAGCATTGGCGATCGCCGTCTCAACATCAAACGCCGTGGCCCACGGCCAGCGGGCAAGGGTTTCACCGGTCGTCGGATTGACCGAAAAAGCATGAGTAGCTGAGGAGTAGTTCATCTTGTGCTCCAGTGAATAACAGTTGCCTAAGTGTGGCCTGGTCTGCTATTTCTGAAAAATGAATAATATTGACCACCTTTTTCACGAATCGAGAATGGTATGGATTTAACGCAGCTGGAAATGTTTAACGCCGTAGCACAGACGGGGAGCATCACCCTGGCGGCGCAGAAGGTGCACCGCGTCCCTTCTAACCTCACCACCCGTATTAAACAGCTGGAGGCCGACCTGGGCGTGGCGCTCTTTATCCGTGAAAACCAGCGCCTGCGGCTTTCTCCTGCCGGGCATAATTTTTTACGTTACAGCAGGCAGATCCTCGCCCTGGTGGATGAGGCGCGGATGGTGGTGGCCGGCGATGAACCTCAGGGACTTTTCTCTCTGGGGGCGCTGGAGAGTACCGCTGCGGTGCGCATTCCCGCCTCGCTGGCGCAATTCAACCAGCGCTATCCGCGCATACAATTCGCTCTGGCGACCGGTCCCTCCGGCACCATGATCGACGGCGTACTGGAGGGGACCCTCAGCGCGGCCTTCGTTGACGGGCCATTAACGCATCCGGAGCTGGAAGGGATGCCGGTCTACCGGGAAGAGATGATGCTGGTGGTGCCGGCGGGTCATGCGAAGGTGGCGCGCGCCACCGAGGTGAGCGGTCAGGACGTTTACGCGTTTCGCGCAAACTGCTCTTATCGCCGCCATTTAGAAAGCTGGTTCCATGCCGACCGGGCCACGCCCGGTCGGATTCACGAGATGGAGTCTTATCACGGCATGCTGGCCTGCGTGATTGCCGGGGCGGGTATTGCCCTGATGCCGCGCTCGATGCTGGAAAGTATGCCCGGACATCATCAGGTCGAGGCCTGGCCGTTGGCCGAAAACTGGCGCTGTCTCACCACCTGGCTGGTATGGCGCCGGGGAGCAATGACCCGGCAACTGGAGGCTTTTATAGCGCTGCTAAACGAACATCAGCCACCAGCGCCTTCTCCATAAAATGGCTTAGCGGATCGGCGGTATAGGGCGGGAAAGCCTCGCAGAGCTGATATCCCTGCTGGGCATAAAGACGAATAGCGGCATCCTGCTTAATGCCCGTCTCAAGGCGGAGAGTATGGCAGCCGCGGCTCAGGGCTTCATCTTCCAGCGCCGCCAGCAATCGGTTTCCCAGGCGCTGCCCGCGATGCGTCGGATCGATATAGACCCGTTTCATCTCGCCGGTACCGTCACCGTTCAGCACAATGGCACCGCACCCCACGGCGCGTAGCTGCAGGTCGCGGATCGCCATCATAATCAGGCTGTCGGCGGGCAGCGCCGTCAAATCCAGCAGGTGGTTACTTTCAGCCGGGTAGAGTTCGCCTTGATACCGGTCAAGCGCGGCAATCAGCGTAACGATGTCCGGATGAGCGGGTGATTCAGAGGTAATGGAATACATAGCAGGCTCCTTTTGTCGTTTTTCTCTACCCTACCCCTTCACTATGACGGGTTATTCATATTTTAAACTTATAGCTACCCGCGCCCGTTGCGCCGCCCGTTCCCGCGGCGTAACGTTGAAGGCAGTTAACGGTTAAAACCTCAGGAAAAACAATGCACACCAAAGCCCGTAAAGTGATGATTATTGGCGCCGGTAATGTCGGCACCTCCGCCGCTTACGCCCTGTTAAACCAGAATATCTGCGAAGAGCTACTGCTGGTGGATCTTGATAAGGCGCGCAGCGAGGGGCACGCCTGGGATCTGGCCGACGCCGCGGCCTATATGCCGGGGATGATGACCATTTCCACCCGCGAAGTGAGCGACTGCGCGGATGTGGATATCGCGGTGATCACCGTTTCCGGCGGCGCGTTAAAGCCCGGCCAGACCCGGCTAGATGAGCTGACCGCGACGGCTAACATTGTCAAAAGTATTGTGCCGCAGATGATGGCGGGAGGCTTTAAGGGCATTTTCCTGATCGCCACTAATCCGTGCGATATCATCACCTGGCAGGTGTGGCAACTCTCCGGCCTGCCGCGCAGCCAGGTGATCGGTACTGGCGTCTGGCTGGACACCACCCGTTTGCGCCGCACCCTTGCGCAAGCGCTGGATATTGGCGCCCAGAGCATCGATGCCTTTATTCTGGGTGAACATGGGGATACCCAGTTCCCGGTGTGGTCGCACTCATCGGTCTACGGCTCACCTATCGCCGAAGTTTATCAACGCCATACCGGCAATACCCTGGACTTCGACGCCCTGGCTGAACGCGTGCGCAAGCAAGGGTTTGAGATTTACGCCCGTAAAGGGTGCACCGAATTCGGTATCGCCGGAACCATCGCTGAAATCTGCCGCAATATCTTTACTGGCAGCCACCGGGCGCTGGCGATCTCCTGCATTCTGCAGGGGGAATATGGCGTCGATGAGGTGGCAATTGGCGTACCGGCCGTACTGGCGCAGAGCGGGGTTCAGCAGATTATCGAACTGAAACTGGCGGAAGAGGAGCAACAAAAATTCCGCCAGTCGGTAGAGGTCATTAAAGCCAATATTGCTCGCCTGCCCTGACGCTCAGGGTGCCAGCGTCAGGGTGGCGTCGAGCTGACTTAGCGTCTGTTGCGCATCTTCATCCAGATGGCGGTCGGTCACGATATCGGTCAGCGAGTGAAGGTGCGCAACGTTAAACAGCGACCAGGCGCCATACTTTGAGCTGTCTGCCAGCAGTACACGACGGCGGGCGTTAGCAATCAGATCGCGCTTTAACGCCGCTTTTTCTTCCGTGGGCGAGGTTATGCCTCGCTCCACATCCCAGCCATTACAGCTGACAAACGCAATATCCGGCCAGATGTTTTGCAGCAGACGGCGGCCATGTTCGCCGATGCAGGATTGGCTGGAGTCATCGATGCGCCCACCAATAATGGTGACCTCAATCTGCTTAAACTCTGAAAGAAATAGCGCGATATGCAGATCGCTGGTAATGACGCGAAGCGGCAAATGCGTCAGCTGTCGCGCAAGTTCAATCATGGTGGTGCCGGCATCCAGCACCACCGCATCGCCGGCCTTAACGAAGCTTGCCGCCGCGCAGGCGATGGCATGTTTTTCAGCCAGGCTGCGCTGCATCTTTTCACTGGTGGTGGGCTGGGAAGGAATAAACCGGTTCAGGGTTACGCCGCCGTGGGTACGGCTGATAACCCCCTCCTGATCGAGCTTAATCAAATCCCGACGTATGGTCGCCGGGGAGGCGTCAGTCACGGCTACCAGCTGGTCAACCGTCACCAGATTGTGCCCCTTCAGGTAGTCCATTATCTGCTCTAACCGGTTATATCCCTTCATATTATTCCCGTGTGATTTGCATCGCTAACTGGATAGAAACCGTCATGCTCTCAGACTTCGCTTTACCTGTCCACGCAATGTCGAACGCGGTGCCATGGTCAGCGGAAGTGCGGATAAACGGCAGCCCGGCGGTGATGTTGACACCATCATAAAACCCAAGCAGTTTCAAGGGAATATGCCCCTGATCGTGATACATCGCCACCACCATGTCATACATACCTTCATGGCACTGCATAAAGACCGTGTCCGGCGGGCAGGGTCCAAAGACATTCAGCCCCTGCGCTTTCATCGCCTCGACGGCCGGGCCAACGATGGTGATCTCTTCATCGCCAAAAAGACCATTCTCTCCCGCGTGCGGGTTCACCCCCGCCACGGCGATGCGCGGGTTGGTGTAGCCTACGCGCTTAAGGAAGGTATCGGCAATGCCAATCACCGTTTTTACCCTTTCCGGGTTCAGGGTATCAAGGAATTTGCGCAACGCAATGTGGGTGGTGATGTGAATGACCTTAAGCTGATCGGTATAGAGCACCATCGCGTAGTCTTTACTGTCGGTCAGATGTGCCAGCAGCTCGGTGTGCCCTGGATAGAGATGGCCCGCCAGATGCAGCGCTTCTTTATTTAGCGGAGCGGTGGCAATGGCTTTTACCTCTCCGGCCATCGCCAGCTCGGTAGCGCGACGCACGCAGCGATAGGCCAGATCGCCGGCCTGAGCCTGTACCACGCCGGGCTGCAAGGCCTGCGGATCGGCCAGGGGTTCGTCGAGCACGTTGATGATAGCCGGGCCAAAGTGGGCATCGCTGACGCGGGTAATCATCCGTAATTCGGCCGCAGGTGTAATGCCCTTCTCCAGTACGCGCTGCAGCGTCACTGCGCATCCCACCACCACGATCGGTGCACCAGAGAGTTCCCCCCCGGTCAGGGATTTGATAATGATCTCCGGGCCGATGCCCGCCGGGTCGCCCATCGTTACAGCAATGATATTAGTCACTCATCTTCTCCTCGATAAAATGCAGAACCTCAAGCAGCATGGTTTCACTACCAAAACCGCCCGCTTTGGTCATGACTGGCCCCTGCCAGCGACAACCTAAAAACCGACCGAAGGGTACGCAGCGCGCCACCTGCCCGGTGATTTCAAACCCTTCGGCGTGAAGCGCACTGGCTACCGCCATTGCCACATCCCCCCCGGAGACATATAACGCTGCCGGGTTACTGCTCTCCAGCACCTGGCTCGTGAGCGCGCCCAGACATGTGCTGATTTGCTCACCCAGCTCCGCACGACTCAGCTCGTACTGTTGGCACAGCACGTCAATTTGATGACGCGCGGCGTGATCGGAACAGGTGTGCACCACGCAGTGTTCTCCAGCCGCCAGCGCCACACTAATCTGCTGCGCATAACCGCTTATTCCGTCGCGAAAGAGATCGGTGATGTCGATAAAGATAGAGCGGACGTTCTGCTGCTGGCGTACTCGCAGAATCTGCTTTTGCGCGATTTCACTCATCGAGCCAACCACCGCCAATAAAGGACGCGGACGCGCCAGGTGACGCGCCAGGGCATCACACAGTCCGGCGGAACCCACCAGCAACGGACGCGGGTCGCAGGCTGCGGCTACGGCCATGATCTGATCCAGATCGTCATCGCTCTGGGCATCCACAATCAGTAATCGGGTGTCGCCAGTCAGGGCTGCGGCCAGGGTCGACGCCGTAACCACCTGGCTTGACAGCGCCGTCTGCTCTGCCAGCACTGCGGCAATCTGCGCATGACGCACGGGCGTTTTGGGGTCGCTGGCGAATTCGGTTTCCGTCACCGGTAGGCCGAACACGCGACAGACACCCTGCTCGGTGGTACGCCCGGCCTGCGGAAACGCCGGCGCGATAATCGCCTGACGCTGGCCGGTCGCCTGCAGAAGCGCCTCCACTTCCGCCCCGGGATTACCCCGCAGGGTGGAGTCGATTTTTTTCACCTGCCACTGTGCCTGGCGCATTTCAGCACCATAGCCCGCCACCTTTTCAGCGGCCTCTGATGCCGTTAGCGCCCGGCTATCGCTATTAATAACCAGCGCGTCGGCATGACCGGTAAAGGGGGTCTGAAACGCCACACTGACTTTTTTACCGCGCAACGCCAGGCTCACCCCCGCATCGTTAGCCCCGGTAAAGTCATCGGCAATGACTACGACCTCTCTTTTGCTGTTCACTTTCATCCCCACTCCGGTTTGTATTTCTTGTTAATGATTATATTCAATCATGATTGATTATATGTGAGCAAGATCAAGTTATTCAGTTCGTGAATAAATTATAAATTTAAGGACACGATGACTGTGATTGTCTTGTAATGAGCGAAATCAATCACAGACACAGCAACAGGAGATTCATGTGTTAACCATCAACAGTACGATCATCAGCGGCGCGGGCGCTATCCCCGCCATTGCCCCCCTGCTGGCAGGTAAAACGCGTCTATTACTGGTCACCGACGGCAATATCGCCCGTCTTGACGCCGCCCGCTCCATCCGCAGCCTGCTGGAGGCCGATGGCCGCCAGCTCAGCGTGATTGACAGTGTGCCACCCGAGCCCACCAGCCACGACGTGCGCGCCCTGCTGGCTGAAACAAAAGAGACCGCCTTCGATCTGGTGGTCGGCGTAGGTGGCGGCAGCGTACTGGATGTGGCCAAACTGCTTTCGGTGCTGTGTCATCCCCACTCCCCTGGGCTGGATACCCTGCTGGCAGGCGAAAAACCGCAGGTTCGCCTCCCCTCGTTGCTGATTCCGGCCAGCGCCGGCACCGGTTCCGAGGCAACGCCAAACGCGATTCTCGCGATTCCCGAGCAGAGCACCAAGGTTGGCATCATTTCCCCCGTGCTGCTGCCAGATTATGTCGCGCTGCTGCCGGAGTTAACGACCAGCATGCCGCCGCATATTGCCTCTTCAACGGGTATTGATGCCCTCTGCCATCTGATTGAGTGTTTCACCGCAACCGTGGCCAACCCGGTAAGCGATAACGCGGCGCTGACGGGGCTGCGCAAATTGTTGAACAACATTGAAACCGCCTGCGCCGAGCCGCACAACCTGGCCGCGAAGCTGGAGATGTTGTGGGCCTCTTACTACGGCGGCGTCGCCATTGCCCATGCGGGCACCCATCTGGTTCATGCCCTCTCTTATCCTCTGGGCGGGACGTACCATCTGCCCCATGGCGTGGCGAATGCCATTTTGCTGGCCCCCTGCATGCGCGTGGTTCGTCCGGATGCCGTTGAGAAATTTGCACAAGTGTGGGATCTGGTTCCCGGCGCCGACACCTCCCTGTCGATGGAAGAGAAGTCGCACGCGCTGGTGGACTACTTCGCCGCCCTGGTACGTCGCCTGAATTTACCCGACAACCTCGAAACGTTGGGGGTCCCGCGCGATGACATCGCCTCTCTGAGCGATGCCGCCCTGAACGTAAAACGTCTGATGAATAATGCCCCGCGCCAGGTCAGCCATGCCGAGGTCGCAGGTATTTATCAGACTCTGTTTCCAGCCAGTTAACTTCAAAGGAGTGTGTAATGCGTAACAACATTGAGGGCGTGCTGACGGCGATCGTCACCCCCTTCACCGACGACGGGGCGCTGCACCTGCCGGGACTAAAACGTCAGATCCAGCGTCAGCTGGCGGCGGGCAACGGCATCTTTTGTGGCGGTACTAACGGAGAGTTCTTTGTGCTGACCGAAGAGGAAAAAGTGGCCGTCACCCGCACCTGCGTGGAAGAGGTGGCCGGGCGCGCACCGGTGGTGGCACATATTGGCGAAATTTCGACCCGGGCAACGATTCGTCTGGGTAAACAGGTCGAGGCGCTGGGGGTGGACGCGGTCTCCGTTATCACTCCGTGGTTCGTTCCGCTCACCCAGGCTGAATTGATCGCCCACTACACCACCATTGCCGATGCGCTGAACGTACCGGTGTTCCTCTACAACATCCCGGCGCGAACCGGCAACACCATCGCGCCTGAGACGGCCCGGGCGCTGGCCGCTCATCCCAATATTATCGGCATTAAAGACAGCGCGGGGAGCCATGAGAGCCTGAGCGGTTTTCTGAAAGCCGTTGAAGATATTGACGGTTTTGACGTGCTGAATGGCCCGGATTCGCTCATTCATCAGGGCTTTGTTGAAGGATGCTCCGCCTGTATTTCTGGCCTGGCGAACGTGGCGCCGAACGAAATCAACGCCATCTGGGCACGTTTTCGTGCCGGGGATATCGCGGGCTCGCGGCAGGCCCAGGAGAGCGTGACCGATCTCCGTACCCGACTGTACAGCGTCGCTTTTTCGCCTGCGGCCGTGAAAAAAGCGCTGCAGGTCATGGGTGAAGAGGTGGGAGAGAGCCGCTACGCGGTGGCTTTCGATGCGCAACAAACAGAACAGATCCGCCAGATAGTGACGAAGTCACTGCAGTAACCGGCGTTTGCTTTCGTCCATAAGAATTCGGGTGCCCTCTGCGCCCAGGATTCATACGCCCTGAAGAGAGGCTAAGATGAACAACTTTACCGCTGAAGATACCCTCATCATCGTAGGCATTGTGATTGTCTACATTCTGTTTACTACCTGGCTGACGTTCCGGTTACGCAGTAAAAACACCGGCGATTTTATGGAAGGCTCGCGCGCGATGCCGGCGTTTATCGTCGGGATCCTGCTGATGTCGGAATACATTGGTGCGAAATCCACGATCGGTACCGCGCAGGCGGCGTTTGAAGATGGCTTTGCCGCCTCCTGGTCAGTCATCGGCGCGGCTATCGGCTTCCCGCTGTTTGGGCTGCTGCTGGTGAAACGCATCTACAGCACCGGCAAGATCACCATCTCCGGGGCGATTGCCGAAAAATACGGCACCAGCACCAAAAACATTATCTCCATCATTATGATCTACGCCCTGCTGCTGGTGAACGTGGGTAACTACGTGAGCGGCGCGGCGGCGATTTCGACGGTACTGAAGGTGAACTTGCCTGTTGCCGCCTTTATCACCGCCATCGTCAGTACCTTCTATTTCGCTTTTGGCGGCATGAAGGGGGTGGCGTGGGTGACCCTGCTGCACAGCGCCCTGAAGTATTTCGGTATCCTGGTGATTATGGGCTTCGCCTTGTCTAAAACCGGCGGCTTTACCCCCATGATTGAACAGATGCCATCTTACTACTGGACCTGGGACGGCAATATCGGCGCCAGCACCATTGTCGCCTGGCTGATTGGCACCATCGGCTCCATTTTCTGTACCCAGTTCGTGATTCAGGCCATTTCCTCCACGAAAGATGTGAAGTCAGCTAAACGTTCCACCTGGATCGCGTTCTTCTTCTGCCTGCCCATCGCGCTGGCGATTGCGGTAATTGGCGTGGCGGCGAAGTACCTGCATCCGGAGATTAACAGCCTGTACGCAATGCCTATCTTCCTGCAGGACATGAATCCGTGGCTGGCGGGACTGGTGACAACGTCACTTGTTGCCTCCATCTTTGTCAGCGTCAGCACCGTGGCGCTCGCTATCGCCTCGCTGGTAGTAAAAGATTTCTACGTGCCCTACCGCAACCCGACCCCGGAGCAGGAGTTTAAAGCGACCCGCTGGCTGTCGTTGTTGATTGGCTTCCTACCGTTAATCTTTGTGCTGCTGGTCCCGGAAGTCCTGAAGCTGTCGTTCTTTACTCGCGCTATTCGTCTGTCGATTACGGTTGTGGCCATCATCGCCTTCTACGCACCGTTCTTTAAGAGCGCCCGCGGGGCGAATGCCGGGCTGATTGGCGCCTGCGTAGTCACCTCGGTCTGGTATCTGCTGGGCGATCCGTTTGGAATTAACAATATGTATATTGCGCTGGTCACCCCGGCGGTGATTATGGTTCTCGACCGTTTGATCCCCAATAAAGCGGATCGCAAAGCGCCTGCCCCTGTTCAACATAATGGAGTCTGATATGTCTGTAACCGTAACCCGTGACGGGATTATTCGCCCGCTGCCGCAGGATGCCCGCGTGGAAACGGCCATGCTGCCCTCTTCTTGTCCGCAGAACCATGCCGCCAACCTGCTGCCCCTGCCGGATGGCACGCTGATGTGCGTCTGGTTCGGCGGCACCCAGGAAGGGATTGCTGATATTTCTGTGTGGGGGTCTCGCCTGGCTCCCGGTAGCAACCAGTGGAGCGAGGCGGTAAAGCTCTCTGACGATGCCAGCCGCTCCGAGCAGAACCCGGTGCTGTTCCTCGCGCCGGACAACGTACTGTGGCTGCTGTGGACCGCGCAGATCTCCGGCAACCAGGATACCGCCATCGTACGTTACCGCCAGTCTCATGATCTTGGCCAAACCTGGGGTGAGATTGCTACTCTGCTGGATAAACCGGGTACCTTTATCCGCCAGCCCATCACCGTTCTCGAAAACGGTAACTGGCTGCTGCCGGTCTTTTATTGCCGCACCCGACCGGGCGAGAAATGGGTCGGAAACGATGATATTAGCGCGGTGAAAATCTCTGCCGATTGGGGGAAAAGCTGGCGCGATGTCGAGGTGCCGCAAAGCCTGGGCTGCGTCCATATGAACATTACGCCGCTGAAAAATGGGCATCTGGTGGCGCTCTACCGTAGCCGCTGGGCGGATCATATCTATATCAGCCAGTCGCAGGATCAGGGCGAAAGCTGGTCTGTACCGGAACCCACGGCGCTGCCGAACAACAACTCCTCTATCCAGGTCACCACCCTTGCCAGCGGTGAGCTGGCGCTGGTGTTCAACCACATGAGCGCAGCCGGAGCGCTGGAGCGTCGCGCCTCACTGTATGACGAGATCGACGATGGTGATGACCGTAAAGAGCCAGAAGCGACCGGAGAACGCACCGCCTTCTGGGGTGCCCCGCGCGCACCGATGACGGTAGCCATATCGGCCGACGGCGGAAAGAGCTGGGCGTGGCAGCGCAATCTTGATGAAGGCGATGGCTACTGCATGACGAATAACTCGCTGGAGAAGCTGAACCGCGAGTTCTCCTACCCCAGTATTAAACAGGGCGCCGACGGCACGCTACACATCGCTTACACCTATTTCCGCCAGGCGATCAAATATGTTCGTGTCTCGCCTGAATGGGTTAAGGAGTCATCACAGTGATTATCGGCCATCTGAACGCCCTGCCGCTGGCAGGGCTCCCCACCGCGCTGCTGTCCATCCTGACGCGCGCTGATTGCACCCTGGCGGCGCTAGCCGCCCGGGACGACGGCCGCTGGCTGCCGGAAGGTTGCGCATGGTTTTGCCATATCGGCCCGGCGCAGACCCAGCCGCAGACCCAGCGCCATACGGAGTATCATCACCAGTGGGCGGATATTCAGGTTATGCTGGCCGGCAGCGAGATGATCAACGCAGGTGTGCAGTCGCTGGCGCAGCCGCAGGATGAAGAGCGCAAACCGGATCTCTTTATCGCCACCGGCGCTGCGCTCCCGGTCAGCATCAAGTTAACTCCCGGTGCTTTTGCAGTATTTCTGCCCGGCGAGCCGCATCAGGCGTTGTGCGCCTTAGACGATTCCATGACCGTGCGCAAAGCGGTATTCAAGGTGCCGCGCGCCCTGCTGGAGGTGTGACATGCCCAGTGCCATCGTAACGGGTGCAAGCTCAGGAATCGGCGAAGCCATTGTGCATCGCCAGCTTGATGAAGGCTGGCAGGTTATCGGCCTGAGCCGGCGCGCTTTACCCCTTGATCATGCGAACTATCGCTGCGTGAGCGTGGATCTTAGCGACAGCGACGCGTTTGCCGCCGCACTCGCTACCCTGCCTGTACCGCAGGCGATCGTCCACGCAGCCGGGATGATGGCTGCCGCCCCGCTCGGCGAACTGGATCCGGCCATCAGCGCCCGGCTCTGGGGCCTGCATGTTCATGCTGCCGAGCAGCTTTTTAACCACTTTGTACCGCAAATGCGCCCCGGTGGACGGCTGGTTGTTATCGGCAGCCGGACCTCCCGGGGTGCCGCGGGCCGCTCGCAGTATGTCGCCACCAAAGCCGCGCTGGTAGGGATGATTCGAAGCTGGGCGGCAGAACTGGCGCCACGGGGTATCACCGCCAATGTGGTCGCGCCCGGCGCGACCCAGACGCCGATGCTTAGCGACCCCGGACGCGTCTCTTCCCCACCCAGGGTCCCCCCCATGGGTCGCCTGATCCTTCCTCAGGAGGTGGCCGCTGCGGTGAATTTTCTACTGAGTGAGGAAGCGGCCCCGATCACCGGTCAGGAGTGGGTGCTCTGCGGTGGGGCGTCGCTGGGTTAAGGTCATTAAAAAAGCCTGCGGTTGCAGGCTTTATTCTTTAATGCGCAGCGAGAACCGCATAAAACGCCGGATCGGCCTGAATCGCCGCCAGCACTTTTGCTGCCAGCCCGGTAGGATTACGTCTTTTGGACTCCCAGCTTTTAATGGTATCGACGCTGGTGCCCAGCGCTTTTGCCATTTCCGCCTGAGAAACATTTAACTGCGCTCTGATGGCCCTGACATCTGCGATCTCATAGCGGGTTACTCGAGCGGGTTCAGTTACCCCATTCTTGATATCGACCGCCTCTTCAAGAGAAGATTTCAGGTCGTTATAAAAGCTCATGTCATACCTCATTTTTCAGCAATTTGGTTAATTTCTTTAGTTCTGCTTTTTCCGCGTCAGTGAGACTCTCCTTCTCACTTTTCAGGTAAGCCATCAGGAACCAAATAACTTCAACGTTAGCAATAAAGTAGATCACCCGGGCGCATCCACGTTTCCCCTGCGAACCGAGCGCCATCCTGATCTTGCGTAAGCCCCCAGTGTTTTCAATAACATCGCCCCGGTCGGGATATTCGATGAGGGCTTTTTGCAAATTTTTTAGCTCATCATCGGTGGCAATCGCTTTTATCTGTCGAGTGAATGTTCGAGTCTCGATAAATTCTATCGCGTGAGTCATTCGCGTACGCTTCTTGTTATGTACACAGTACACCATTTACATGTACACTGTACACCTCTAAAAAAAGAACGCGAACAAGCGTGCTTAAAAATGCGAGGCGCTTTCCGGGAAAACGTTGGGAGGGGGATTGGCTGCTTTTAACGCGGGCGGAATTTCACGCCGCCCGCGGGATGTTAGCGAAGAAACACCGTGCCTTTCAAATAAAGCGCCGCCTGGCCGCTCATCAGCACGCGGTCTCCCTTGAGTTCACAGCGCAGATCGCCGCCGCGGGCGGAAACCTGACGTGCGGTCATTTGGGTTTTGCCGAGTTGCTCACTCCACCAGGGGATCAGCATACTGTGCGCGGAGCCGGTGACCGGGTCTTCTGCCACCGATTCGCCCGGGCAGAAGAAGCGGCTAACGAAATCCACTTCATCGCCTGGCGCAGTAACGCACACCATTTTACCCAGTGGTTTCAGCGCCTCGATAGCCGGGGTCAGGGATTCAACCTGCTGCTGGTTTTCCAGCACGACCATATAATCACGCCCGACCCGCACCGCGCTGGACGCCGGTATACCGAGCGCACTAAACAGCAGCGCGGGTGGATTGTCGACCGCGTCGCTGCTCCAGGCCGGGAAGTCCAGCGTGAGCCAGTCGCCGTTACGCGAGACCTTCAGGTCGCCAACAAAGCGGGTGGAAAAAAGGATCTCCGTTGCCGGGTAGTCGAGGTATTCAAAAATGACGTGCGCGCTGGCAAGCGTCGCATGGCCGCAGAGGTTAATCTCATCCTGGGTGGTAAACCAGCGCAGCTCGAAGCCTGCGTCCGTGCGGACAAAAAAGGCCGTCTCGGACTGGTTATGCTGCTATGCCATCTTTAACAGAATGTCGTCCGGCAGCCAGCTTTCCAGCGGACAGACGGCAGCAGGGTTGCCACTAAAAGCGCGATCGCTAAACGCATCGACCAGATAAAATGCAATTTCTTTCATTGGGTTACCCCTTTGTTATTCACGAATAAACAGCTGCCCTTTCATATACAGCGACGCCTTCCCGCCCATCATGACGCGATCGCCGTTCAACTGACAACGTACCTCACCGCCCCGGGCTGAGACTTGTCGCGCCAGCAGAGTGGTCTTAGCCAACTTGCCCGCCCAATAAGGGATAAGCATGGTATGCGCCGAGCCGGTGACCGGATCTTCCCAGAGTGCGACGCCCGGTGAAAAGAAACGGCTGACAAAGTCATACTCGCCCTCGCTCGGGGCGGTAATACACACTTTATGTTCACCGGGGATCATAGCGCTGATATTCGGAGTAACGGCTTCCACCTGCTGTCGATTTTCCAGCACCACTACCCAGGCACGGCCTTTACGAGCCTCGACGTAGCGCTCAATCCCCAGCGCGGCCAGCATTTGCGGAGGCGGCGTTTGCTTCTCTGTCGGACAGGCCGGGAAATCGAGCGTGAGCCAGTCGCCGTCGCGGGTCACCGTTAGCGTGCCGGAGGCGGTCTCAAAATGGAGGCGGGGATCGGGGTAACCCAGTTCATTAAACAGGACATATGCCGTCGCCAGCGTCGCATGGCCGCAAAGATTCACCTCCGTGGTGGTGGTAAACCAGCGCAGCGTGATGCCCTCTTTATGACAGACAAAGAAGGCCGTCTCTGACTGATTGTGCTCTTGCGCCATCCTGAGGAGCGTATCGTCCGGCAGCCAGTCTGGTAGCGGACATACCGCCGCAGGATTACCGCTAAATGGGCCGTCACTGAACGCATCTACCAGATAATAATCATATTTCTGCATCGCTTTTCCGGTTGTTAATGTGATGTTGCATCCTATATTCATGGAAATTGTCCGATT
Source organism: Leclercia pneumoniae (assembly GCF_017348915.1). Taxonomy (NCBI): domain Bacteria; kingdom Pseudomonadati; phylum Pseudomonadota; class Gammaproteobacteria; order Enterobacterales; family Enterobacteriaceae; genus Leclercia; species Leclercia pneumoniae. Next base: position 2,265,706 of record NZ_CP071383.1, read on the forward strand.
TCACCACCCTTTCTCTAACGGTGATTTTGAGATCTACGTCACAAAATGATTGTCTTTTCACCAGCGATGGTTTTAAGATCGCCTCCTCTTCTTTACGTAACGATTCCCAGACAAATTATGACAATCAACACTGATTCCCGCAGGGTCGCGTGGCTACGGGTGGTTACGCTTGCGATTGCAGCGTTTATATTTAACACCACTGAATTTGTGCCTGTTGGCCTGCTCTCCGACATTGCCAGCAGCTTTGGCATGGAAACCGCGCAGGTCGGGATCATGCTGACCATCTATGCGTGGGTGGTGGCAATGATGTCGTTACCCTTTATGTTGCTCACCAGTCAGGTGGAGCGGCGTAAATTGCTGATTGCACTTTTTGTGTTGTTCATTGCCAGTCACGTGCTGTCGTTTCTGGCGTGGAATTTCACCGTACTGGTGGTGAGCCGCATCGGTATCGCCTTTGCACATGCCATCTTCTGGTCGATCACTGCTTCGCTGGCCATTCGTCTGGCCCCGGCGGGCAAACGCGCTCAGGCGTTGAGCCTGCTGGCAACGGGCACCGCGTTGGCTATGGTGCTTGGGCTGCCGATTGGCCGCCTCGTAGGACAATATTTTGGCTGGCGCACCACGTTTTTTGTCATCGGAATGGGCGCGCTGATCACCCTGCTGTGTCTGATTAAATTACTGCCAAAACTGCCGAGCGAACACTCTGGCTCGCTGAAAAGCCTGCCCCTGCTTTTCCGTCGCCCGGCGCTGATGAGCATCTATTTGCTGACCGTTGTCGTGGTGACCGCCCACTACACGGCTTATAGCTACATCGAACCTTTTGTGCAGACGGTTGCCGGCTTTAGCGCCAGATTTGCCACCGTTCTGCTGCTGATATTGGGTAGCGCGGGCATTGTTGGCAGTGTGTTGTTTGGCAAGCTGGGTAATCGCCACGCCTCGTTACTGGTTAGCGGCGCGATTGGCCTGCTGCTGGCGTGTCTGCTGTTGCTGCTACCGGCGTCGGGGAGCGAGTCGAACCTTGCCATTCTGAGCATCTTCTGGGGCGTGGCGATCATGATTATCGGCCTGGGCATGCAGGTTAAAGTGCTGGCGCTTGCGCCAGATGCCACCGACGTGGCGATGTCGCTCTTCTCCGGCATTTTCAACATCGGCATTGGTGCCGGCGCGCTGGTTGGAAATCAAATCAGCCTGCATCTTTCGATGTCCGCTATCGGTTACCTGGGGGCGATACCGGCGCTGGTGGCGTTAATCTGGTCAGTGCTGGTGTTTCGTAAGTGGCCGGTGTCGCTGGAAGAGCGGCCGCAACACGGATAAAAAAAGGGTGGCTCAAGCCACCCTTTTTTATTAGTGATAGGTCTTAATAATTTCCAGCACCCCATTAATGATGAACTGCACGCCCATACAGACCAGCAGGAAGCCCATCAGCCGCGAGATAGCCTCGATCCCGCCCTTACCTACCCAGCGCATAATGGCGCCCGAGCTGCGCAGGCTGGCCCATAAAATGACGCCTACCAGCGCAAAGATCAGCGGTGGGGCCACCATGATGACCCAGTCAGGAAAGGTTGTATTATCGCGCACAGTGGAAGCGGAACTGATGATCATCGCAATGGTGCCCGGCCCGGCCGTGCTGGGCATCGCCAGGGGAACAAAGGCGATATTCGCACCAGGTTTATCCTCCAGCTCTTCCGATTTGCTTCTTGCCTCCGGGCTGTCGTGCGCTTTTTGCGCCGGAAAGAGCATACGGAAACCGATAAAGGCCACAATCAGGCCCCCGGCGATACGCAGGCCAGGAATCGAGATCCCAAAGGTGTTCATCACCAGCTGTCCGGCGTAGTAAGCCACCATCATGATTGCAAAGACATAAACAGAGGCCATCAGAGACTGTTGGTTACGTTCCGCGCTGTTCATGTCCCCCGCAAGACCGAGAAAGAGCGCCACGGTCGTTAACGGGTTTGCCAGCGGCAGCAGGACCACCAGCCCAAGACCGATGGCTTGTAAGAGCTCTACCATAGTGCGTGTCATCCTTTTCCATTCATCAACTCTGGAAGTATACGGTGTTAAAGCAGGTTTAGGCTACGGCGCGCCAATTCTGACTATTTACGCCCGGTGATAAATAATCTTCAGTTATGTAATTGATTTGAAAAAGCTAAAAAAAAGTTCATGAAACGTTTTAGCAAATCGTGGCATCGGGGAATACATTCAGTTGACTTATACTTGCCTGAGCAATAATATCTGCCGTGATTAAACTACTTGCCAGGGCAACCATTGTGAAAAGCACCAGTGATCTCTTCAACGAAATTATCCCACTGGGTCGCCTTATCTATATGGTTAACCAAAAAAAAGACCGCTTGCTCAATGACTATTTGTCGCCGCTGGACATCACTGCCACCCAGTTCAAAGTCCTTTGTTCTGTGCGTTGCGAAGGGTGTATCACGCCGGTTGAGCTCAAAAAGGTCTTATCGGTCGATCTTGGCGCCCTGACGCGCATGATGGATCGACTGGTCTGCAAAGGATGGATTGAAAGACGCCCTAACCCGAATGACAAACGCGGCGTACTGGTGCAGTTGACCAGCGACGGCGCAGCAATGTGTGAGCAATGTCATCAATTAGTAGGGCAAGAATTACACCAGGAACTAACAAAAAACTTAACGGCGGATGAAGTGGCAACTCTTGAGCATTTGCTTAAGAAAATCCTGCCGTAAACAGAAAGAGGTATGACGATGTCCAGACGCAATACTGACGCTATTACAATTCATAGCATTTTGGACTGGATCGAAGATAACCTGGAATCGCCGCTCTCACTTGAGAAGGTGTCTGAGCGTTCAGGTTATTCCAAGTGGCACCTGCAACGGATGTTTAAAAAAGAGACAGGCCATTCATTAGGTCAATACATCCGCAGCCGCAAGTTAACGGAAATCGCCCAGAAGCTGAAAGAGAGCAACGAGCCGATTTTGTATCTGGCGGAGCGTTATGGGTTTGAATCGCAACAGACCCTGACCCGCACGTTTAAAAACTATTTCGACGTGCCGCCGCACAAGTATCGCATCACCAATATGCACGGTGAATCTCGTTATTTGATGCCGCTAAACCACTGTAGTTGTTAATCGCCTTTCAAGACGTATCGAGGAAATCATGAAATTGTTTATCTCCGCCGCCCTCACCCTGTTGGTGCTGGTCTCCGGCCAGAGCTTTGCGGAGCAAACTCCCCGCGCTGTGCAGCAGAATAATCGCGATGCGATGATTCTGCCTTCTGCACATGACCAGTCGCCGTTCGATTTTAACCATATGGGCGCTGGCAGCGATAAATCCGACGAATTAGGCGTGCCGTACTACAACCACGACCTGTAATTCGTATTTGCCCCGCGCTCGCGGGGCTTTTTTTTAGCCCCTTACCTGCGCCGCCCGGCGAAAGCGAAACCCAAAGACGTTGATATAAAGCCCCGCCATAATCAATACCGCCCCCAGCAGTTGCAGTGCACTCAGCTTCTCGTCCAGCAGCAGCGCCGCAGAAGCCAGCCCTACCACAGGAACCAGCAGCGACAGCGGTGCCACACGCCAGGTCTCATAACGTCCCAGCAGCGTTCCCCAGATGCCGTATCCGACAATGGTGGCGACAAACGCCAGGTAGACCAGCGACAAAATGGTGGTGAGATCGATATTCACCAGACTTTGCAGCATCGCCTGTGGGCCATCCAGCAGCCAGGAGGCAACCATGAAGGGCAGAATGGGGATCAGCGCACTCCATACCACCAGCGACATCACCGGCGGGCGCGACGCCAGCAGCATGATTTTTTTATTGAAAATGTTTCCGCAGGCCCAGCTAAAGGCGGCCGCCAGGGTGAGCATAAAGCCCAGTAACGCCACGTGCTGGCCATTCAGGCTGGACTCCACCAGTACCAGTACGCCAAAGACCGCGAGCGTGATCCCTGCCAGCTGTTTGCCCTGCAGCCGTTCGCCAAAGGTTACGGCCCCCAGAATGATGGTGAAGAAAGCCTGGGCCTGAAGGACCAGCGAGGCGAGTCCGGCTGGCATACCGAAGTTAATCGCGCAAAAGAGGAAGGCGAACTGTCCAAAGCTGATGGTCAGGCCGTAGCCCAGCAGCAGACGAAACGGCACCTGCGGGCGGGCGACAAAAAAGAGCGCGGGAAAGGCCACCAGCAGAAAACGCAGCCCGGCCAGCATCAGGGGCGGCATATTGTGCAGCCCAACTTTGATGACCACAAAATTGAGCCCCCATACGACCACCACCAGTAACGCCAGCAGCCCGTCTTTACGCGTCATACTCTGCCCCTGTTTATTAAATTTTTGTAAAGAGAACCAAAGTAGCGAAAAAAAAGCGTGAAGAACAGATCATTAATTCTGGCAGTCAGGCGAAGCACTTAGGGATAAATTAGGTGCTATACAAGCCGCTTATGGCGTGTTAATCCTGATAAGACACAACAAAATAATCATAAGCAATTGTCGGGCAGGAATAATGAAACCATCACTCAGGCGCTCAACCGCAGCGCTGCTGGCTTCGTCATTGTTATTAACAATTGGACGCGGCGCGACCTTACCTTTCATGACCATCTACCTCACCCGCGTCTATGCGATGAGCGTGGAGAATATCGGGTATGCGCTGACGGTGGCTCTGACGATCGGCGTGGTGTTCAGTATGGGGTTTGGCATCCTCGCGGATAAGTTCGATAAAAAGCGCTATATGCTGGTCTCCATTACGGCATTTATCTTCGGCTTTATCGCCATTCCGCTGGTGGATAATGTCACCCTGGTGGTGCTCTTCTTTGCCATGATTAACTGCGCCTACTCGGTCTTCGCCACCGTGCTAAAGGCCTGGTTTTCCGATGTGCTTACCCCAGGCCAAAAGGCGAAAATTTTCTCGCTCAATTACAGCTTTCTTAACATCGGCTGGACCATCGGCCCGCCGATTGGCACCCTGCTGGTGATGTACAGCCTGCAACTTCCCTTCTGGCTGGCGGCGCTCTGCGCTGCGCTGCCGCTGGTCTTTATCCAGCTATGGGTGCAGCGTGTCGAAGCCGCTACCAGCGAATCCGCGCCCGTCGCCTGGCAGCCTTCAATACTGCTGAAAGACCGGGCGCTGTTCTGGTATACCCTCTCTGGTCTGCTCGCCTCCTACGTGGGCGGCTCCTTCGCCAGCTGTATCTCTCAGTATGTCCTGGCCGCCGATTACGACAGCGACTTTGCCCAACAGGTGGTGGCGGTGGTCCTGCCGGTCAACGCGGCGATGGTGGTCTCTTTGCAATACCTGATTGGCCGTAAGCTGACGGGTAAAAATATCCGCCCGCTAATGACTCTGGGGACACTCTTTTTCGTGCTGGGGCTGGCAGGCTTTATGGTGTCGGGAAATAACCTGATTTACTGGGGCGTGGCGGCGGCGATCTTTACCGTCGGCGAGATTATCTATGCCCCGGGGGAATATATGTTGATCGACAATATCGCGCCGCCGGGGATGAAGGCCAGCTACTTTTCCGCACAGGCGCTGGGCTGGCTGGGCGCGGCCTTTAATCCCATGATTACCGGGATTATCCTCACCCATCTGCCGCACTGGTCGCTGTTTGCCATCATGATGGTGGCGATCGTTATTGCCTGGCTGATGATCCTGCGAGGGATGAACGTGAAGGCGTGGCAGGGTGACGTTCCTGAGACCGTATAAAACAGAGGCGAGGATCCCCTCGCCTTGTAGAAATTAGTGGTGCAGCATCTCGTCAACCACCTGCTCTTTGTACATCTCGTTCGGATAGTAGGTTGGCCAGTTATCCATCTCTTTCAGCAGCGCTTCATGCGAGGTGTTGCCCATAAAGATATGGAAATGGGCTGACTGACGCGGGCCAATGGTGTGGTCACTGAACTGAACGAACTTCGGCGCCTTGCTGCTGGCATCCTTACACTCGAACAGATAACGCACTCCCTTCTTACCGGACGCGTAGGTCAGGATTTTATAACCGTTAGAGACGTATTCACAGCGGCTCACGTTCTTACCGGTGTGGAACTCCATCACGTTGTTTTCAATTCCGATGGTCTCTACGTCGGTGGCATAACCCGTGCGGTAATAGGCTTTAATCTCGTCAAAAGATTTGCTCTTCTCTTTTTCCGCTTTCTTTTTGAATACCGGGTCTAAATCACCGCTCAGCAGGAACGGATAGACCGACTGCCAGACGCCGTCCCAGTTGGAGAGCGGGCGCTCTTGCACATCTTTATCGTCAAATACGCCGTTCGCCGCTTTCTGTTCCGCTTCGGTCATCTGATGACCATGTGAATGGGCCCAGGCCTGGCCACCCATCAACAGCGCCCCCAAAGTCATTGCAAGTTTACCAATCTGTCCAGCCACTCTTCTGTCCTCACTCCGTTGTTAAGAGCGAGGATGTTATAATATAACATCACCAGACGCAACGCCCTTTAAATGGCGACCAGACCGCGTACCCCCTCCTGCTCCATATTCTCGCCGCGGCCACGCTGAATGATGCTCCCCCGCGACATCAGCAGATAACTGTCCGCCAGCCCGGCGGCAAAATCATAAAACTGCTCGACCAGCAAAATGGCCATATCCCCCCGGTTCGCCAGCTCGCGGATCACCTGGCCAATCTCTTTGATCACCGAAGGCTGAATGCCTTCGGTAGGTTCATCCAGAATAAGTAACTGCGGCCGACTGGCCAGCGCCCGGCCAATGGCCAGCTGCTGCTGCTGCCCGCCGGAGAGATCGCCGCCGCCGCGATGTTTCATCTCCTGCAGAACGGGGAAAAGCTGCCAGATATCGTCTGGCACCCGCTTCGCTTCACGCGCCGGAAAACGTGATAACCCCAGCAGTAGGTTCTCTTCCACCGTCAGACGGGGGAAGATCTCCCGTCCCTGCGGCACATAGGCCACCCCGGCCTGTACCCGCTGGTGCGGCGAGGCTTTGGTGATCTTTTTACCCTGCCAGATAACCTCGCCAGTGCGGGCGGGCACCAGCCCCATCAGGCATTTCAGCAAGGTGGTTTTCCCTACCCCGTTACGCCCCAGCAGGCAGGTCACCTCTCCGGTATGCGCCTCGAAGCTCACGCCGCGCAGGATATGGCTTCCGCCGTAGTACTGATTCAGTTCGTTAACCTGTAGCATGGCTGGCTCCTTAGCGGCCAAGATAGACTTCAATCACCTGTTCGTTGGCCTGAACGTCACGCAGCGATCCTTCCGCCAGGACCCGCCCCTGATGTAACACCGTGACGTGATCGGCAATGGTTTCAACAAACCCCATATCATGCTCTACCACCATCAGAGAGTGTTTTCCCGCCAGGGTGCGAAACAGCTCGGCCGTGTATTCCGTTTCCGCATCGGTCATGCCGGCGGCAGGTTCGTCCAGCAACAGGAGATGCGGATCCTGCACCAGCAACATGCCAATCTCCAGAAACTGTTTCTGCCCGTGCGAAAGAAGTCCTGCCAGACGATCCCGCTCGGCGCTCAGCCGCAGCAGAGTCAGCATCTCATTGATGCGGTCCCCCTGCTCGCTGCTCAGACGCGCCCGCAGGCTGGCCCAGACCGTTTTATCGCCCTTCATCGCCAGCTCAAGGTTTTGCCAGACGGTAAGCGCCTCGAAGACCGTCGGTTTTTGAAACTTACGCCCAATCCCCTGACGGGCAATCATCATCGGCTCAAGAGTGGTGAGATCGGTCGATTGATCATAAATGGCCCGCCCGCTCTGGGGGCGCGTTTTGCCGGTAATCACATCCATCAGCGTGGTTTTGCCCGCCCCGTTGGGACCGATTACGCAACGCAGCTCGCCCACGCCAATATTGAGCGAGAGATCGCTCAGGGCTTTAAAGCCATCGAAGCTGACGGTAATGTTTTCCAGCTGCAGGACCGGGTCGGTCTGGTCGCGGAAGCGATCCCCCGGCAGCTGGCGGGTAAAGAGGGTTTCGGCGGGCTGCATTATTTTTCTCCCTTACGTAACAGGCCAATCACGCCGCGCGGCAAGAACAGCGTGACGGCGATGAAAATCAGGCCGAGGAACAGCTGCCAGTATTCCGGCATCGCCACGGTAAAGACGCTTTTAGCTCCGTTAACCAGCGCCGCCCCGATCACCGGGCCAATGAGCGTGCCGCGCCCGCCCAGCGCCACCCAGATGGCGGCCTCAATGGAGTTTGTGGGCGACATTTCGCTGGGGTTGATGATGCCCACCTGCGGCACATACAGCGCACCTGCCAGCCCGCAGAGGACGGCCGAGAGAGTCCAGACCAGCAGCTTAAAGCCGCGCGGATCGTAACCGCAGAAGGTAAGGCGGTTTTCCGCGTCGCGTACCGCCGTCAAAATGCGGCCAAACTTGCTTTTCGCCAGCGCATAGCCGATAGCCAGCGAGGCGGCCAGCAGCAGCACGGTGGCAAGAAACAGCGTAATGCGCGTCGAGATGGCGGTGACCGGGAAGCCCAGCAGCGTGGTAAAACCGGTGAAGCCGTTGTTGCCGCCAAAGCCGGTCTCATTGCGAAAGAAGAGCAGCATTCCGGCAAAGGTGAGCGCCTGAGTCATGATCGAGAAATAGACCCCTTTGATCTTTGACCGGAAGGCAAACCAGCCGAATACCAGCGCCAGCAGACCGGGAGCCAGAACAATCAGCGCCAGCGCCCACGCAAAGTGCTGCGTCCCCCACCAGAACCAGGGTAACTCGTTCCAGGAAAGAAACGACATAAAGGCGGGCAACGCATCGCCCGAGGCCTGACGCATCAGGTACATACCCATGGCATACCCGCCGAGGGCGAAGAAGATCCCGTGCCCCAGTGACAACATGCCCGCGTAACCCCAGACCAGATCGAGGGCCACCGCTACGATGGCGTAGCAGAGAATTTTGCCAACCAGGGTCAACATCCAGGTCGATACTGCCAGCGGATGGGTGGCCGGCAAGAGCGACAGAAAGGGCAGCACCAGGAGCGCCGCCAATAGCAGACTGCCGACAATCGGTGCGGTACGTGGCGCTTTGCGCGCCAGGGTTAATGTCAGTGGCTGGCTCATTAGTCAATTACCCTCCCTTTCAGTGCAAACAGACCCTGCGGGCGTTTCTGGATAAACAGAATAATCGCCACCAGGATGAGTATTTTGCCCAGCACGGCGCCCATCTGCGGCTCCAGAATTTTATTGAAGATACCCAGCCCGAACGCGGCCGCGACGCTACCTGCCAGCTGTCCGACGCCCCCGAGTACAACCACCAGGAAGGAGTCGATGATATAGCCCTGACCCAATTCAGGACCGACGTTGCCCAGTTGCGAAAGCGCCACGCCGCCCAGCCCGGCAATGCCGGATCCGAGGCCAAACGCCAGCATATCGACCCGCCCGGTGGGCACCCCGCAGCAGGCAGCCATATTGCGGTTTTGCGTGACTGCCCGGACGTTGAGCCCGAGACGCGTTTTGTTCAGCACCAGCCAGGTGAAGAACAGCACCATCATGACAAACACAAGCACGACAATGCGGTTCCACGGCAATATCAGATTGGCAAAAACCTGTACCCCGCCGGAGAGCCAGCCGGGGTTTGCGACTTCGAGGTTTTGCGCCCCAAACCCCATACGCACCAGCTGGATCAGCATCAGGCTGATGCCCCAGGTGGCGAGCAGCGTCTCCAGCGGACGGCCATACAGATGGCGGATCACCGTGCGCTCCAGCGCCATTCCAATCCCGGCAGTTAGCAGAAAGGCGACCGGCAGCGCCACCAGCGGATAGAGCCCCAGCCACTGAGGCGTGAATTGCGCCATCGCCTGCTGCACAATCCAGGTGGCGTACGCGCCCAGCATCAGCATTTCGCCATGCGCCATATTGATCACCCCCAGCAGGCCATAGGTGATCGCCAGCCCGAGCGCCGCCAGCAGTAAAATGGAGCCGAGTGACAGCCCCATAAAGGCCTGGCCCAGAAGATCGCCTATCATCAGCCGACGCTCAATCTGCTTCAGACTGTGGCTTGCCGCCGCGCGTACGCTGGCATCGGGTTCGGTTTGCGCCTGCGTGTAGGGCGTAAGCAGCGCCTGCGCCCCGGCGTCGTCCGCCTCACCCAGCGCGGTCACGGCCTGGCGGCGCACTTCTGCCTGTGGGCTGGACAGTTGCAGGCGGGCAATCGCCAGATTGAGCGCCTGGCGTATCGCCTCGTTTTGCTCGGCGTTCAGCCGCTGCTGCATAAAACCCAGCATCGCGGGCTGGGCATCCCGCTGCAGCAACTTTGCCGCAGCAAGACGATCCGTGACGTTGTCACTGATAAGCTGATGGGTTGCCAGCGCGGTGGCGGCGGCAATACGTAGACGGTTAGTCAGCCGCACCGCCTTAGGCTGCCCCTGCGGCGTCGCGGCGCTGCCCAGGGTGTCATAGCGCCCGTTGTGGCGGGTAAAGGCGTGTTTCTTTGCATCGACGTAAAGATTCTCCTGTTGCAGTGCCTGTAACAGCGGCAGCCTGGCGGGGTCCGGCGTTGTTGCCCACTCCCCGAGCAGTACCGCCTGCTGGCTGCGGCTGGCGGCAACAAAGGTATCGGCGTCCGTTGCCTGCGCCATCCCTGGCACCAGCCCGGCAAGCCACATGATGGCGATGAGTAAGCGCAGCATGCTCATGGCTGATCTCCCTGAATTTAGTTACTGGCGGTTTTGATAGGGGTGTCGGGTTTTTTATCGTTACCGGCGATAAACGGGCTCCATGGCTGAGCGCGCACCGTGGCATCGGTCTGCCAGACCACGTTGAACTGACCGTTATCTTCGATTTCACCGATCATCACTGGCTTATGCAGGTGGTGGTTGGTTTCATCCATAGTCAGGGTGAAGCCAGACGGCGCTTTAAAGGACTGGCCCGCCATGGCGGCACGTACTTTATCCACGTCGGTGGTACCGGCCTTCTCAACCGCCTGAGCCCACATATGGATCCCCACATAGGTGGCTTCCATCGGGTCATTGGTCACCACGGTATCGGCGTTCGGCAGCTTATGCGCTTTGGCGTAGGCTTTATACGCGGCTACAAACTGCTGGTTGTCAGCGTTATCGACCGATTCGAAATAGTTCCAGGCGGCCAGATTCCCCACCAGCGGTTTGGTGTCGATACCGCGCAGCTCCTCTTCCCCAACCGAGAAGGCGACGACCGGCACGTCGGTGGCTTTTACCCCCTGGTTCGCCAGCTCTTTATAGAAGGGAACGTTAGAGTCGCCGTTAATGGTAGAGACCACTGCGGTTTTGCCGCCAGCGGCAAATTTTTTGATACTGGAGACGATGGTCTGGTAGTCGCTGTGACCAAAGGGCGTATAGACCTCTTCAATATCTTTATCCTGAACCCCTTTCGAGTGCAGATAAGCGCGCAGGATTTTGTTAGTGGTGCGTGGATAGACGTAGTCGGTGCCCAGCAGGAAGAAGCGCTTCGCGCTGCCGCCATCTTCACCCAACAGATACTCCACCGCCGGGATCGCCTGCTGGTTAGGTGCCGCGCCGGTGTAGAAAACGTTCGGCGACATCTCTTCCCCTTCGTACTGGACCGGATAGAAAAGCAGGCCGTTCAGCTCTTCAAATACCGGCAGAACCGATTTACGCGAGACCGAGGTCCAGCAGCCGAACACCGCGGCAACCTTATCCTGGCTCAGCAGTTGGCGCGCTTTTTCAGCAAACAGCGGCCAGTTCGAGGCGGGATCCACCACCACCGGCTCCAGCTTTTTGCCCAGCACTCCCCCTTTGGCGTTAATTTCATCAATAGTCATTAACGCCACGTCTTTCAGCGGCGTTTCAGAAATAGCCATCGTGCCGGAGAGTGAGTGCATGATGCCGACTTTGATCGTTTCAGCGGCCTGAACGCTGAAACTCATCCCCATGGCCACCACAGAGGCGGAGAGAGCAAAAGCTTTTATTAAGGTACGACGGTGCATATTTTCACTCCTGAAAAGAAAGCTGTGCGAAATCGTCCGCGACGACAGGACGTAGAAAGAGCAAAACATCAGTTCAGAAGTGAATGAGCAAAAAGGATGCCAGGTTGACAGCGTGCGGGTTTAGCGAGGTTTGATGGAGGGAGGTAATGCAGCGGCACAGCGTTGCATTAAATAAGTGCAACGCTGTGCCTCATTTTTTACCAGACTTCGCTGGCGATGCGGGTGACCAGGCGAACCTTGTCCCACTGTTGTGCTTCGGTCAGGCTATTGCCCTCTTCCGTTGATGCAAACCCGCACTGCGGGCTGAGGCAGATCTGCTCTTTAGCCACATACTGGCTCGCCTCTTCCAGACGCGCTTTCACCCCTTCTGGGTTCTCCAGCTCGCCGTTTTTGGTCGTGATCAGCCCCAACACCACCTGCTGCTTGCCCGGACGGACGAAACGAAGGGGAGCAAAATCACCGCTGCGATCGTTATCGTACTCCAGGAAGAAAGCGTCAACGTTCACCGTGCCAAACAGAACTTCGGCCACCGGCTCGTAGCCGCCCTCCGAGATCCAGGTTGAACGGAAGTTACCGCGACAAACGTGCAGGCCGATGGTGAGGTCGTCGGGCTTGCCCTCCAGCGCTTTGTTCAGAACACGCGCATAGGTACGGGCCAGTTGCTCGGGATCGTCACCGCGCTCGATGATCTGCCGACGCTGGTCGTCAGAGCAGAGATAGGCCCAGACGGTGTCATCCAGTTGCAGATAGCGGCAGCCTGCTTCATAGAAGGCGTGGATCGCATCGCGCCAGGTGGTGGCCAGATCGTCAAAATAGGCATCCAGTTCAGGATAGACGGTGGCATCGATATCTTTGCGACCGCCACGGAAGTGCAGCACGCTCGGGCTGGGGATAGTCATTTTTGGCTGCGCTTCACCGCTAATGCTTTTCAGGTAGCGGAAATCTTCCAGCATTGGGTGCGCGCCAAAGCCCAGTTTGCCGGTAACCCGCACGCCGTGGGCTTTAGTCTGCACGCTGTTGAACTGAATACCCTGGCTGGAATCGTAACGCTCCACACCCTGCAGACCGTCGAAGAAATCGAAGTGCCACCAGGCGCGACGGAATTCACCATCCGTCACCACGTGCAGGCCGCAGGCACACTGCTGCTCAACAACATGGCGGATGGCGTCATTCTCTATGGCACGCAGCGCGCTGGCATCAATCTCACCGTTGGCAAATTTCACCCGCGCTTCTTTAATCGCGTCAGGGCGTAAAAAACTGCCAACTACGTCGGCGCGGTATGGGGCGTTATGTCGCTGCATGCTTTTCTCCTTTATCTGTCGGCAGATGATTGCCGACAGTGATAATTCATCTTATGAATCTTTAGACTTCTGGATGTCTAAATGTCCAAAAAAGATGTCATATGCGACCCGCCACGGCAAACGAGAAAAATTCATGTGTGTTGAATAAAATTCATGTTGCACTCAGTCGCCGCTGGCGAAGGCGAAGTTTTCATCCTCCCAGCCGGTGATCCCCCCCAGCATGATCTTCACCGGCAGTCCCAGCCGGGCAAGTTTCAGCGCCGCGCGATCGGCTCCGTTACAATGCGGCCCGGCACAGTAAACGACGAACAGCGTACCCTCCGGCCACTGAGCCATCTTTTCGGCGGTGATTTGCGACCAGGGTAAATGGATGGCACCCGGCAGGTGGCGATGGGCAAAATGCGCCGCCTGCCCGACGACGTGCAGTAACACGAAATCCTGCTGACCACTGCTCAGGGCATGGTGCACATCCGCGCAGTCGGTCTCTACGCTCAGGCGACGCAGAAAATGGGCGACCGCTTCTTGCGGCTCGGCGACGGGGAACTCGGTAACATAACTCATGGCTTTCTCCTGTGTGTCTGTGTTAACACTAGAGTAACGAGAGACGATGCCTGTGAATGCCAGCACCTATGCCAGAAAACAGCAAAAAGATGACAAACTTAAGACATATTGCGCGCCCGCGTGTGGTGGCACTGGCCTATGACGGCCTCTGTACTTTTGAGTTTGGCGTGGCAGTGGAGATCTTCGGCCTGCCGCGCCCGGAAATGGGCGAGAACTGGTATCGCTTTGCCGTGGCATCTGTGGATGGCGGCGAGCTACGGGCTACGGGCGGGATCCGCATGGTCGCCGATGGTGACCTGTCGCTGCTGCAGGAGGCGGATTTGATTGTCGTTCCTGGCTGGCGTGGCGTAGAGAGCCCGGTGCCGTCAGCGCTGTGCGAAGCCCTGCAACAGGCGCAGCAGCGAGGCTGTCATTTGCTCTCTATTTGCTCAGGCGTCTTTGTGCTGGCCGCTGCGGGGCTACTGAATGGCCAGCGCGCAACCACGCACTGGCGCTATACCCAAACCCTGAAGAGCCGCTTTCCGCGCATTAACGTGGTGGAAGATGTGCTGTATCAGGACGAGGGGCAACTGCTGACTTCCGCGGGGAGCGCTGCGGGTATTGATCTGTGCCTGCACGTGGTACGACGTGATTATGGCATGGAGGCAGCTAATCAGGTCGCGCGCCGCCTGGTGATCCCGCCCCATCGCGATGGTTCTCAGACCCAGCAGCTCAGCCGCCCGGTGGCACAACTGCGTGAAAGCCAACGGCTGGGGCAGTTATTCGATTACCTGCATCAACATCTGACCCTGGGGCATACGGTGGGCTCCCTTGCCCAGCGCGTTGGGATGAGCCAGCGTACGTTTCTGCGACGTTTTCAGGAGGCGACCGGTACCACCCCTGCCCGCTGGCTGCTGAATGAACGCCTGACCCGCGCCAAAGAGTTTCTGGAGAACAGCCGCCTCAGTATTGACCGTATCGCCGAACAGACGGGCTTCGGTAATACCGCTACGTTGCGCCATCACTTCCGTCAGCACTTTGCCCTGTCGCCTGCCCAGTACCGCAAACAGTTCTGCTCGTGAAAGCAGGCAAAAAAAAACCGCCAGAGTCTGGCGGTAAATGCTTGCATGGATAGATTTTGTGTTTTGGTATCTACGTTCCCGGTATTCCGTGCCGGGTTGCGGATCGTTTAATACGCTATCATGGAGAAAGTAAATGAGAGGTAAACGGCGCACAAAGAGCGGAGCTGCCCCGGCGTGATGGCTAACAGAGTGAGAATCTGCCATTTTCTACCCGGGGCCTGAGTCACTACAGAGTACTGGCGAAAACACCTAACCTTGAAGGAGGTTTCTATGTGTGGACGTTTTGCACAAGCCCAAACCCGGGAAGCGTACCTGGCGTTTCTTGCTGACGAAGCCGAGCGTGATATTGCGTACGATCCGGCTCCAATCGGCCGTTATAACGTGGCGCCGGGAACGAAAGTCTTGTTACTCAGCGAACGCGATTCACAATTACACCTCGATCCCGTCTTCTGGGGTTACGCGCCGGGGTGGTGGAATAAGCCGCCGCTGATTAATGCCCGCGTTGAGACGGCGGCCACCAGCAGGATGTTCAAGCCCCTATGGCAGCATGGACGGGCGATCTGCTTCGCAGATGGGTGGTTTGAGTGGAAGAGAGAGGGTAATAAAAAACAGCCCTGGTTTATCCACCGCGCTGATGGTCAGCCAATATTTATGGCGGCGATTGGCAGTGCGCCTTTTGAACGGGGTGACGAGGCCGAGGGTTTTGTGATTGTTACCTCCGCCGCCGATGAAGGGTTAATCGATATCCACGATCGTCGGCCACTGGTTCTGTCGCCCGACGCGGCCCGGGCGTGGATGCGTCAGGATCTCAGCGGCAAAGAAGCGGAAGCCATTATTGCCGACGGCGCCGTGCCCGCCGATAAGTTTATCTGGCACGCCGTAACGCGCGCCGTAGGGAATGTGAAGAATCAGGGGCCCGAGCTTATTGAGGCACTGTGATCTTAATTAAAAGCGATATCTAAACATCGTGACGTTCCGGTTATAATAAATCATCTTTTTTACGCGCTGCTTCCTGAATGAATTCCGAAATAATCCCGCCAGCACGATTACCAAATAAAGGTAGCTTGACACGAAATATTTTATTATCTCTTCAGTCTGATTTGCGTTTAGTTAATAAAGATTAAGTCTATGACATATAACTGCGCGACTTTTAAGGCCGCTGGGTTGACTTATCTGCAATTGAAGCACTTGATTGAATAAAGTTTGCTCAGCGCGGTCTTCAGGTACACATTAATAATATCTTGTTGGTCGACTGGTCTGATATGCTATGGATTCTAAAATATGTCATCATTTTTTGGCATTAAACTTACAACAAGGTCAATTATGAAAAAGTTAATTATGGTTGCGCTCATTGCAGGGGCGGTATCTGGCTGCGCACAACAATCTTTCTCTGTAAACAAAGGAACTACCTTTGCACCGCAGAAAGTGACCACTCATCACTTCTTCGTTAGCGGCATTGGTCAGTCTAAACAGATCGATGCAGCACAAGTTTGTGGCTCTGCGGACAAAGTTGTTCGTACCGAAGTTCAGCAAACTTTCGTTAATGGCCTGCTGGGTGTTGTGACTTTCGGTATTTACACCCCGCGTGAAGCGCGCGTGTATTGCGCTAAATAAGCGTTCAGTCAGCGGGATATTCTCCCGCTGACCTCTCATCGTTAGGCTAAAAATCGCTTCACAATATCAATATTACTCACTCAACCCCCTGTTTTTCAGCATCGGCTCAATCTTAGGATCGTGCCCACGCCATACGCGATAAAGTTCAGCTAAATCAGTGCTATTCCCTCGGGACAAAATCGCCTCACGGAATTTCTGCCCGTTCTCGCGGTTCAATCCGCCCTGCTCCACAAACCACTGGTAGCCGTCGTCGGCCAGCATTTGCGTCCAGAGATAGGCGTAATAACCCGCCGCGTAACCGCCGCCGAAAATATGGGCAAAATAGCTGCTACGATAGCGTGGCGGTATGGCCGGGAGATTGAGTTGCTCTTTCTCGAGGGCTGCGGATTCGAAGGAGTCGACATCCTGCGGTGCTTTATCGGCGCTGATACTGTGCCAGTTCATATCCAGCAGCGCGGCACTCAGCAGTTCGGTCATGTCATAGCCTTTATTAAACTGGGTGGCGCTGAGCATTTTCTCACGCAGCGCGTCCGGCATTGGCTCTCCGGTCTCGAAATGACGAGCGTAGTGGGCAAAAACCTGCGGATGGCTGGCCCAGTGTTCGTTGATCTGCGAAGGAAATTCCACAAAATCGCGCGGTGTATTGGTCCCTGAAAGCGTGGCGTAACGCTGGCTGGCAAAAAGCCCATGCAGTGTATGGCCAAATTCATGGAACAGGGTGATGACATCGTCCCAGGAGATCAGCGCAGGCTGGCCATTGGCCGGTTTCTGGTAGTTACAGACGTTGTAGATTACCGGCCGCGTGGCGAACTCATGAGATTGCTCGACGAAGTTGCCCATCCACGCACCTCCGCCTTTCGAATCACGGGCAAAGAAATCGCCGTAGAATAGCGCCAGCCCGTCGTCGTTATCATCGAAGATCTCCCAGACGCGGACATCCGGGTGATAAACCGGGATATCGCTACGCTCAACAAAGCGAATACCAAAGAGCTGGCTTGCCGCCCAAAAAACGCCATCTGTGAGCACCGTATTGAGTTCAAAGAAAGGTTTGACCTGACTCTCATCCAGCGCATATTTCGCCAGCCGCACGCGCTCGGCATAGAGAGACCAGTCCCAGGCCTGAGCCGTAAAGCCGCCTTGCTCAGCGTCAATCACATGCTGAATGTCCGCCAGCTCTTTTAGCGCGCGTCCTCGCGCCGCCGGGACAATACCGCGCATAAACTCCAGCGCCGCCTGCGGCGTTTGCGCCATCTGGTCGGCCAGCTTCCAGTTGGCAAAACTCTCGAAGTTGAGCAGTTCAGCCTGCCGGGCACGCAGCGCGGCCAGGCGACAGACGATAGCGCGGGTATCGTTTTGGTCGCCCTTCTGCGTGCGCAGCCAACTGGCCTGAAAAAGATTTTCACGGGTTTGCCTGTCACGAAGCTGTTGCAACGCGGGCTGCTGGGTGGTGTTAAGCAGCGGAATCAACCAGCGATCCTGGAGCCCCTTTTCCTCTGCGGCCTGCGCGGCGGCGGCTACCTCTGCCGGGCTGAGACCATCAAGCTGATGGCGATAATCAAGCACCAGCCCACCCGCTTTATCGGCAGCCAGAAGCCGCTGATTGAACTGGCTGGTCAGCGTCGCCGACTCGGTATTTAACGCTTTTAGCTCTTCCTTACCCGCAGCATCCAGCCGCGCGCCGGCCAGAATAAAACGCTGATAAAGCTCTTCAGTCAGGCGCAGGGATTCAGCATCCGGGGCCTGGTCATGCCGCTGGTTATAGACAGCCTCAACGCGGTCAAAAAGGGCATCGTTAAGCCAGATATCATTAGAGAGCGCCGCCAGTTCGGTTGAGACCGCCTCCTCCAGCGCCTGCAGAGAGTCGTTGGTATGTGCTGAGGTCATGGCGAAAAAAACACTACTGACGCGCGACAGCAGCGCCCCGCTCTTTTCCAGCGCTAAAATCGTGTTGTCAAAATCAGGCGGCAGGCGCTGGCTAATGATGGCGTCAATCTCTTCACGCTTCTGGCGGATCGCTTCGTCAAAGGCCGGACGATAATCGTCGTCGGTGATACGGTCAAAAGGGGGAGCCTGGTAAGGTAACGCGCTGATTTCAAAAAAAGGATTGTGCTGCGACATGACGAACTCCTGAATAGGGTGAATCTCACCAGAGTAGGCCAGCGCGCCACTCCCTGCAATCCTGGTATCCTGTTAATAATTGCAGGTATAATTGCGGAAATTGTTTAACGGGTTCAGAGAAGACGATGACAAAACTCACCTTACAAGAGCAAATGCTCAAAGCTGGCCTGGTCACCAGCAAGAAAATGGCCAAAGTCCAGAGAACCGCTAAGAAGTCGCGCGTTCAGGCCCGTGAGGCACGTGAAGCCGTAGAAGAGAATAAAAAGGCGCAGCAAGAGCGGGATAAACAGCTGAGCGAACAGCAGAAGCAGGCAGTGCTCTCTAAAGAGTTCAAAGCGCAGGTGAAGCAGCTCATTGAAATGAACCGCATTCCCCTCTCTAAAGGCAATATTACCTTTAACTTTACCGACAATAATGTCATTAAAAAGCTGGAAGTGGATAAGACCACCCAGGCCCAGTTGATTAACGGACGTCTCGCCATTGCGCGTCTGGCCGTTGATAACAAACCGGAAGGCGAATACGCCATCATCCCGGCGAGCGTTGCCGAGAAAATTGCCCAGCGTGATGCCGGCAGTATTGTGTTACACAGTGCGCTGAGTCAGGAGGAGCAAGATCAGGACGATCCTTACGCCGACTTCAAGATCCCTGATGACCTGATGTGGTAAACCGCGTCAGAACGGGCTGGCATGATGAATATCCATCACCGCATGGCTGACCGGATGGACAAAATGCAGCTCGCTGGCATGAAGCATCAACCGCGACGCCTGTTCCGTACCCGGCTGCAGACGCCCGCCGTAGAGATCGCAGCCTAATATCGGGTGACCCAGGTGCTGGCAATGAATGCGCAGTTGATGGGTTCGCCCGGTCTCGGGGGTAAGTGCCACCCGGCTTACTGGCAGACCGTCGCGATAAAAACGCTCCAGAGTCCGATAGCGAGAGCGTGCTGGCTTACCCTGGATAGCGCAAATCGACATCAATGGAAACAACGCAGGATCTTTAGCAATAGGCGCATCAATCACCCCGTCATCATGGCGAAGATGGCCACAGAGCAGCGCGCTGTAGCCTTTTTTTACGCTGCGCTGGCTGAACTGCTGGCAAAGCGCCGCGTTAATGGGTTTAGTGCGAGCGACCACCATCAGCCCGGATGTGCCAAAATCGAGACGATGCACCAGCGCGCAGCCGGGGAATCGCTGGACCAGGCGGTAATGCACCGAATCAAGATTCTGCGGGTTTTTACCCGACAGACTGAGCAAGCCGGCAGGTTTGTTGATCAGCACCAGGTGTTCGTCCTCATAGAGGATCTCTATTTCGTCATGGCACGGTGGTGCAATAAAGGTATCAACAATGGTAGACATCAGGTCGCCTGCTGTAAGAAAGGGGGCGAATAATATCCCATTCTTTACCGCTACGCGAATTGCCACAATGCAGAGTGAATGTTACGCGCCCGCTCTGCCGATGAAAGGCAAGCGCCCTCGCCCCCTTAACTGGCGGCGCGGAAGAATGACCTCTTTTTTCTTTTCTGATTACGCAAAGCAAGCTGGGATTACACGTCCGTAAGAGCGGGAATTATTAATAACAGCGTAGATAATAAAAAACGCTTACGCCCGCCATGCTTATTAACTCCAGCTAATAGAATCGAGCAGACCTGAAATATCCTCCCGAATTTCCATCCCGGAATCTGTTAAATCAACAATAGAAAGAATACTTTCATTGCCCAGTTGAATATTGACCTGCTCTACCACCAGCGCCAGATGCGTCATTACCGCCTGGAGCCCGTGAATGTCAACATTAACTTGATCGAGACTGAGATAGCAGACGCCCCTCGCTGTGATCGCAAAACTTGCGCACCGGTTAGTGTAGTGTTGGTGAAAAGCCGTAATCCACTCGGCCGTTGGGCAATAATAAGGCTTTATTTGGATGCAGAGACGCTCAACGATACCCTTATTAATAATGCACGCCGCTTTATCAAAGTCCGTCAGAATGACAGCATGTGTCATAAAAATCGAGGCAGGCTTTTTCATCAGGGTAGTTCTTATTTATGAGAGAGATACATTTCATGCTATAATACCTATCCCCTGTCTTCAACCGTCACTTTTTATGCCGCAACTTATCTGGTGTCTCGATAACTATTTCGAAGAGAAGAAAAAAGATTGTTATTTCGTGGTATTCGGCCGCAAATTTCCCATAAAGCATGATGATAATTTTAAAAAGAGTGAAAATCCGCCGGGTAGAGCAGCGTTATTAAGCTGGTTTAAAGCACACTATCCCCATATAGCGGTCGAGCCGGTATGGCCGCACAGCAGCACCAGTCTGTCGCTCTTCTTTGATCGGGAATACGATGGTTCTGTCACGATTGAGTTTGACGACGAGAGCCTGCGTGCGTTCTGCGAAGAGTGGGAAGATGAAGACCAGAACGGGTGTTCCAGAGACGGGACGTTCATCTGTTATCACCTCCCTTATGCGTCGTATCTGGAAAATCGAGGTTAATGCCTGAGTAAACCGCTATCAGAAATTAAGATTAAGAATGATAATATTCAGTCCGGACACCCATTTATGCAGCCTGACAGGATAAACAATGAACCACGACATTCCCCTCAAGTTTTACGACATCGTTGACGAGTACGCCACTGAAACGGACATTGCCGTTAACGACGCCGAGCGCGACACGCTGGCGCACTATTTTCAGTTGCTGATCACCCGTTTAATGAATAACGAGGAGATCAGTGAAGAAGCCCAGCAAGAGATGGCCGCAGAGGCCGGTATTAACCCGCTGCGCATTGATGACGTTGCCAACTTCCTCAATCAGTGGGGCAATGAGTAGCCCACATTAAGGCCATGCAGCGGCCCTTACCCTGCGCCAGATCACATGCTATGGTAGTACAACACAAAAAGCGTTGAGGAACAGTGAGATGATTATTTTAGTAACTGGAGCGACCGCAGGTTTTGGTGAAAGTATTACCCGTCGTTTTGTGGCCAACGGGCACAAAGTCATTGCGACAGGCCGCCGTCAGGAGCGTTTGCAAGAGCTGAAGGATGAGCTGGGTGACAGCATTCTGACCGCGCAGCTGGACGTGCGTAATCGCGCCGCCATTGAAGAGATGATCGCAAACCTCCCTGCCGAGTGGCGTGAAATTGATGTGCTGGTTAACAACGCCGGTCTGGCGCTGGGCATGGAGCCTGCGCATAAAGCCAGCGTTGAAGACTGGGAAACGATGATCGACACCAACAACAAAGGTCTGGTCTATATGACCCGTGCAGTGCTGCCGGGTATGGTTGAGCGTAACCGCGGCCATGTCATTAATATTGGCTCTACTGCGGGCAGCTGGCCTTATGCAGGGGGTAACGTTTATGGCGCCACGAAAGCTTTTGTTCGTCAATTCAGCCTCAACCTGCGTACCGATCTGCACGGCACCGCTCTTCGCGTGACCGATATCGAGCCAGGTCTGGTGGGCGGAACCGAGTTCTCTAACGTGCGCTTCAAAGGCGACGACGATAAAGCCGGTAAAACCTACGAGAATACCCAGGCCCTGACCCCAGAAGATGTCACCGAGACGGTCTGGTGGGTCGCGACCCTGCCGAAACATGTCAATATCAACACCGTAGAGATGATGCCGGTCAGCCAGAGCTTTGCTGGCCTGAGCGTCCATCGCGGCTGATCTTCCTCTCCCGGCCTGCGGGCCGGGTATGGGATGACCGGCAAAAGAATGGTAGTATTTACCGCTTAATTCTTCGAGAAATCACAACGCATGGCCGCAGAATCGCAACTTAATCCTACACAGCCCGTCAACCAGCAAATCTACCGCATTTTGCGCCGCGATATCGTGCGTTGCCTGATTCCGCCGGGAACGCCGCTGTCGGAAAAAGAGGTCTCCGTGCGCTTTGACGTCTCACGTCAGCCAGTGCGTGAAGCTTTTATCAAACTGGCTGAAAACGGACTCATCCAGATCCGTCCGCAGCGCGGCAGCTATGTTAATAAAATCTCGCTTAATCAGGTGCGTAATGGATGCTTCGTGCGCCAGGCCATTGAGTGTGCGGTGGTCCGCCGCGCCGCCAGCCAGGTAAACGACAATCAGTGTTATTTGCTGGAACAAAATCTGCACCAGCAGCGTATAGCCATTGAGCGCAAGCAACTTAATGACTTTTTCCAGCTCGACGACGAATTCCACCAGAAGCTGGCGCAAATCGCCGACTGCCAGTTGGCCTGGGATACGGTTGAAAACATTAAGGCGACTATCGATCGGGTGCGTTATATGAGCCTTGACCATGTCTCTCCGCCCGAGATGCTGTTACGCCAACACTACGATATTTTCAGCGCGCTGGAAAAACGCGATGGGGATGCGGTGGAAAAGGCGATGACGCTGCATCTGCAAGAGATTGGCGAGTCCGTGCAGTTAATTCGTCAAGAAAATAGCGACTGGTTTAGCGAAGAGTAATGCTGCCGCATCCTGTTATATTACCAGGATGCGGCAAAATAATTAGCGAACCACTAATACCGGAATTTTGGCATAGCGTAAGACGGATTCGGCGTTTGAACCTAACAGATGGGTGGTGACGCCCGGTTTTTTTGAGCCAATAACAATCACGTCATATTCACCGTCAGCACTCATGGCAATGATTTCGTCACGCACATTACCGAATCGTACCCGCGTCTGAATATTTTCCGGCGCAATATCGAATAGCCGCTTCAACTCATTCATCTTCTTCTCTGACTCTTGCGTCATATAGTTTTCAAACTTTTTAATGTCTGACGAGAAACCTCGTAACATGGCGCGTCCATTGACCGGCAGAATGTTTAATAGCGTGATGGTGGCATTATCAGCCTTAGCGAGAAAAGAAGCATGGCGCACCGCTTTATCGCTTAAATCCATTTCAAAGACATCGACAGGCATCAATATTCTTTTGTACATCGTCTCTCTCCTTATTGCGCTAGCCAGGTTGCTTAACGTTATTAAGAGTGACACGATGAAATCAAACCATTCCTAAACAGTCCCGTCAGGAAATTACCTTAAGAGGTAAAGAAATGTCGGCCTGAGTTATTCTTGCTGTGAGATAAAAAAGTGTGAGTTTGATCAAAAACAAAAAAACGGCTGCGCTACAGGCGTATTAATACTATCCCGTGAGCGGCAAGAACCATCACGTCGCTTCGGTTAGCATTAGAGGAGAAATATGATGATGACTTACGACCGCAACCGTAACGCAATTTCCACCGGCAGCCGGGTAATGATTAATAGCACCGGCACTACAGGCACCATCCGCGCGATTCATAGCGAAGGGCTGAGCGCCGCTCAGGTACGCCGCAACAAAACGGTAGAAGTCGAGGGCGTAGAAGGCCGATTCGAACCGGTTGAACTCATCCGCCTCGGTTTGCATTAAGAGGCCGAATCATGCCGCCGCGCACGGCGGCATCTCCTGACTCAGCGGGAAGCGGCGTACTGCGCCACCGTCGCCTTCGCCCCCAGCTTCAACAGCGTGAGATAAGCCTGTTTCACCGCGTCAACAAAGATTTCATCCTGCGGTAATTCATTTCCGAAAATCGCTTCAATACCCAACAGCGCAGTGACCCGACTCACCCCTTCTTCACTGTGCTGTACCGCCGCCTGAATAACCGGCAGCAGCGGGTCGCACACCTCGATAGGTTGTCCCTGCTCATCTACTCCGCTCACATAGCGCATCCAGCCCGCCACGCCCAGCGCCAACAGCGGGAAGCTACGTTGATGTGCCCGATGCCAGCGCACGGAGTCGAGCATTCGCTGCGGCAGTTTCTGGCTACCGTCCATGGCGATCTGCCAGGTGCGGTGACGCAACGCCGGATTGCTGTAGCGGGCTATTAACAGCTCAGCATAACGGTGAAGATCCACCCCTTTCACCTTCAACGTGGGCGCCTGCTCCTGGAGCATCAGCGCCTGCGCTGCGTGGCGGTAGTTCGTATCTTCCATGCAGTCATTGATATGCTGATAACCCGCCAGATAGCCCAGATAGGCGAGGAAGGAGTGGCTGCCGTTTAACATACGCAGCTTCATCTCTTCGAAGGGGACAACGTCTGCAACCAGCTCCGCCCCTGCCTTTTCCCACGCTGGTCGCCCTGCTACAAAGTTATCCTCTACTACCCACTGGCGGAAGGGTTCACAGGCAACCCCGGCAGGGTCGCGTACGCCGGTGATGTGCGCGATTTTATCCAGCGTATCGGCGGTAACGGCAGGCACAATACGATCCACCATAGTGGACGGAAAGGTGACATTCGCTTCAATCCATTCCGCAAGCTCGCTTTCTACCGCCCGGGCGTAAGCACAAATAACATTTCGGGTAACGTGACCATTTTCAGGCATGTTGTCGCACGACATCACGGTAAAGGCCGGCAGCCCTCGCTGTTTACGACGAGATAGCGCCTCGACCACCACGCCGGGAGCAGATTTTGGCTGATGGGGGTTTCGCAGGTCTGCCACGATAAACGGATGATCGAGCATCAGTTCCCCGCTGGCAGGTGCATGGCAGTAACCTTTTTCCGTAATGGTCAGCGAAACGATGGCGATTTGCGGTTCGCACATGGCTGCCAGCACGGTTTCCAGGCCGTCCACATCCACATGCAGCGCTTTTGTGACCACCCCAACAACGCGTGCAGTCCAGGCATAGGCAGACATTTCCGCTACGGTATAGAGGTTATCCTGCGCACGAAGATCGGCAATTTGCTGCTCACCGCCGATCAAATTAACCTCGCAGTATCCCCAGTCGCTGCCCTGCTCTGCCGCCAGGATATCGGTATAGACCGCCTGATGCGCACGGTGGAATGCACCAAAACCGAGATGAACAATGCGCGTTTGCAGGGTATTTCGATCGTAGCGCGGGAGCGTCGCGTTTGCCTTTAATAACGGATTTTCCATAATTGACTCTTTTAGCGAAGATTTATCTCAGGCGCGTCGCCGCGTCCCAGAGGAGTCGCGGCGGCACCGGCTTACTAAACTAACTAGAATGGTAGAAGCTATAAAAAAGAGAGCTGCCATCTACCATACTGATTGTTGAAGCCGGGTTATTGATTTACGTTAACTTTTAGGCAAGTGGTGTGACAGCTATTGAAAGCTGTGTGACAACATTCGCCATCAGGATAAAGCGCCCTGCTTAGCGCGCGCGCCATCCCGCGCAGGCTTTGCTTCGGCTGCATCTTCCAGGGCGCTCAGATCACGGTCACGCACTTCGGGCATCAGCACCGCAGAGACCAGACCAATCACCGAGTAGACCACCACCATGACCGCGATCGGCCACCAGGCACCGGTCATATTGCAGAAAATTCCTGCCAGCACCGGACCGAAGCCCACCGCCACCAGCCCCCCCGCCTCTTTCGAGATCGCCATGCGGGTAAAGCGATTACGCGAGCCAAACATCTCCGCCATGGTAATGTTTTCCAGTGCAAACAGCCCCAGCACCGCGACGTTGTGGATGATGATAATGGACGCCATGATCACCCCTGGCGCGTTGGCTTTGTCGACGATAATCGACAGCATCGGCCAAGCCAGAAGAATGGCCGAAATATTGAGGATAATATAGGGTAAGCGACGGCCAAACTTATCTGAGAGCCAGCCCAGCAGTGGAATCGAGATAAAGCCCAGGAACGAACTGATCATCAGCGCATCGGTAGGGATGCTCTTATTAAACAGCAGCGTCTGCACCAGATAGCCCGCCAGGAACGTCTGAATCAACCCGGAGTTACCCGCCTGACCAAAGCGCAAGCCGGTCGCCAGCCAGAAGGATTTGCTTTTAAACATCGCCCCCAGAGTGCTCTCCTGCGGCGCCGTCACGGCTGGCGCCTCTTCGGCATTCACCTTTTCGAAGACCGGGCTCTCTTTCAGGTTCATACGCAACCAGATAGCAAAGATCATGACCACCACGCTTGCAAGGAACGGGATACGCCAGCCCCACGCCACCAACTCTTCCCGGTCGAGGGCAAAGAACATAATCGCCCAGATCGCAGTGGCGCTCAGGGTGCCGCAGTTGGTGCCCATCGCCACCAGTGAAGAGATGATCCCGCGTTTACCTTTCGGCGCATACTCCGCCAGCATGGTGCCTGCCCCGGAGATTTCCGCCCCGGCGCCCAGCCCCTGGATGATACGCAGCGTGACCAGCAACACCGGCGCAAAAATCCCGATCTGCGCATAAGTAGGCAGCACGCCGATCAGGGTGGTGCAGATCCCCATCATGGTAATGGTGATAAACAGCACTTTTTTACGGCCAATGCTGTCGCCCATTTTCCCGAAGATAAAAGCCCCCACGATACGGGCGATATACCCCGCGCCGTAGGTACCCATCGCCAGGATCAGGGCCATTGCGGCAGACTGTTCCGGGAAGAAAATCTCGTGAAAGACCAGCGCGGCGCCCAGCGAGTAGAGCTGAAAATCCATGATATGCGGCACTAAGATTTAATTTCAGGATGATGTAGGAAGAAAGCAGGCTTCTACCAAAGCATTAGCGCAAGATGAATCACTACCTTCAGAGGTTTTGAGTTGTTTTGCGCTAATTTTTTGCCCCATCTATGCCCCATCAAATCACCGGACAGTCATCACTCCCCAGCGCCCGGTTGATGAAATATGTCACCCGCCCCATTACTTCTGCCTCTTCCATGGCCTCGCCTTCTATCGCCTCTCCATCACTCGTTATCAGCGCCCTTCCCTGCAGCTTCGCGAACTGAGTACGGCCACCCATGAGTATCAGCAATACCTCTCCATCCCGTAACCTGTAAACAGGCTCAATGATGGCGTAACCGTCAGCTGTCTCGACTATGCGACTATCTCCGGTCACGCCACCACTGCTGGAGATATTCGGGTTTACTACTTTGACCCGCTGAACCACGAGTTTATCGGGATGTCAGACGAACATATCTATGAGGGTGTTAGCATTCCAGGAAACTCAACGGCAATTGAACCGGGTGATGCAGTTGAGGGAGAGGTTATGGTCTTTACTGGCGAAGGCTGGGAGGCGAAAGAGGATCATCGAGGAGAG
Source organism: Leclercia pneumoniae (assembly GCF_017348915.1). Classification (NCBI taxonomy): domain Bacteria; kingdom Pseudomonadati; phylum Pseudomonadota; class Gammaproteobacteria; order Enterobacterales; family Enterobacteriaceae; genus Leclercia; species Leclercia pneumoniae. The sequence continues at coordinate 2,293,206 of NZ_CP071383.1, forward strand.
ACCGCATATTCCACTGATAAGCTACAAGCAGTCTTAGTGGATTATATAGGCCCGGTGCGTGATGGGTTTACGCTGAACGAGCCGACAACAGTCTTCGATTTGTGGGATGGTGATAAGTGGGTGACTGATACAGCTTCACAGCATGCTCACGATATCCAGACAGCAGAAGCAACCAGGGAGTGAATCGCCACGGGTTTAACAGACACCTCAGAGTCATTTAAGATGACTTAAAGAGAGGTGCCCATGAGCGGTAAGCGTTATCCCGAAGAGTTTAAAATTGAAGCGGTAAAACAGGTTGTTGATCGCGGCCATTCTGTTTCCAGCGTGGCAACACGTCTCGGTATCACCACCCACAGTCTTTATGCCTGGATAAAGGCATATGGCCCGGATTCCTCAACCAATAAAGTCCAGTCAGACGCTCAGGCTGAGATCCGACGCCTCCAGAAAGAGCTGAAGCGGGTTACCGACGAACGGGACATATTAAAAAAAGCCGCGGCGTACTTCGCAAAGCTGTCCGACTGAGGTACGCCTTTATCCGTGACAACACCTATTGCTGGCCTGTCCGACTGCTTTGTCGGGTGCTGGATGTGCATCCGAGTGGTTTTTACGCCTGGCTTCAGCAGCCGGATTCACGGCGGCATCATGCTGACCTGAGGCTGACGGGGCTGATAAAGCAGTTCTGGCTGGAGTCGGGTTGCGTTTATGGTTATCGCAAGATCCACCTCGACCTGCGGGATACCGGACAACAGTGCGGAGTTAACCGTGTCTGGCGACTGATGAAGCGTGCCGGGATAAGGGCTCAGGTCGGGTACCGTAGCCCACGGGCACGTAAGGGTGAAACCAGCATCGTGACGCCCAACAGGCTCCAGCGGCAGTTCAACCCGGAAGCACCGGATGAGCGTTGGGTAACGGACATCACCTACATCCGGACTCACGAAGGCTGGCTGTATCTGGCTGTGGTTGTTGACCTGTTCTCGCGCAAAGTTATTGGCTGGTCAATGCAGCCCCGGATGACAAAGGATATTGTCCTGAATGCACTTCTGATGGCCGTGTGGCGACGTAATCCTCAAAAGCAGGTGCTGGTTCATTCTGATCAAGGCAGTCAGTACACAAGCTATGAGTGGCAGTCGTTCCTGAAATCACACGGGCTGGAGGGCAGTATGAGCCGTCGCGGTAACTGTCATGACAACGCAGTCGCAGAAAGTTTTTTCCAGCTACTGAAACGTGAACGGATAAAGAAAAAGATCTACGGAACGCGAGAAGAAGCTCGCGGTGATATTTTTGATTACATCGAAATGTTTTATAACAGTAAGCGTCGGCATGGTTCGAGTGATCATATGCCACCAACTGAATACGAAAAACAATATTATCAGCGGCTCGGAAGTGTCTAGATTATCTGTGGCGATTCACTTTCAAGCATATGCTGCATTACGGTAAGTTGCGGACTGAGGCAATACTCTTTCGTCGCACTGATAATGTTACGCTGGAAAGATCGCCAGTTAATTTCTTCACTAATCGGTTCTGTAATCATCTGGCGCTCTTCTCCTGTAGCGTTTCCTACCTGCTCAGAAAGTGCTTTAAGGGAGTCCATCGCAACGTCAGAATCAGCGTAAAGAGTTAGTATCTCGCCACAAGTTAACTTTCCCAACAACACCGCTCGTTCATATTCTTCTGCCAATCCCATGATTGTGCTATCAGAAACATGATTGTTCCTGATCCAACTAACAATATTTTGTAGCGCAGCGACACGCTGAATAATGGCCATAGCCTGGCGGTTACAGTTAGTTAAGCGTTGAACCCGGTAATGACTCCAACTTATTGATAGTGTTTTATGTTCAGATAATGCCCGATGACTTTGTCATGCAGCTCCACCGATTTTGAGAACGACAGCGACTTCCGTCCCAGCCGTGCCAGGTGCTGCCTCAGATTCAGGTTATGCCGCTCAATTCGCTGCGTATATCGCTTGCTGATTACGTGCAGCTTTCCCTTCAGGCGGGATTCATACAGCGGCCAGCCATCCGTCATCCATATCACCACGTCAAAGGGTGACAGCAGGCTCATAAGACGCCCCAGCGTCGCCATAGTGCGTTCACCGAATACGTGCGCAACAACCGTCTTCCGGAGCCTGTCATACGCGTAAAACAGCCAGCGCTGGAGCGATTTAGCCCCGACATAGCCCCACTGTTCGTCCATTTCCGCGCAGACGATGACGTCACTGCCCGGCTGTATGCGCGAGGTTACCGACTGCGGCCTGAGTTTTTTAAGTGACGTAAAATCGTGTTGAGGCCAACGCCCATAATGCGGGCGGTTGCCCGGCATCCAACGCCATTCATGGCCATATCAATGATTTTCTGGTGCGTACCGGGTTGAGAAGCGGTGTAAGTGAACTGCAGTTGCCATGTTTTACGGCAGTGAGAGCAGAGATAGCGCTGATGTCCGGCGGTGCTTTTGCCGTTACGCACCACCCCGTCAGTAGCTGAACAGGAGGGACAGCTGATAGAAACAGAAGCCACTGGAGCACCTCAAAAACACCATCATACACTAAATCAGTAAGTTGGCAGCATCACCGTTGAACCCGAGTAGTTAGAACATCGTCAACATTTACGATAGCGGACTCATCAATGATCTCCCTCAGTAGTTTTGAACGCTGGCTAAGAGTTGCTTCAATTCCTGAGTAAATCTTGAAAGTTTCGTTATGTCCTTTAATGACATATTCAATAAGCTGTACGTATCGGTTACGGGTGACAATCACTTGATGAAGTGAGGTAAGGCGACTTTCCCAGTACCTTGTATAGGCAGTTTCGATACCGCTAGGGAAAACATCCAGCGGTGGTATTGCATCGCCTATTTTCCCGTGCTGGGCGGCAACCATCGTCTGAAGTTTGTCTGTCGAAAGAGAATATAGATGCCAATTCATCAAATAAATCGAACTCTTATGAAATACCGGTTAACTAATACTGCTACCAACCTTCAAGTTTTTCCAGTATCGATTCAGTCAGCATGTCCGCCCGTTCAAAAAAACACTATCCAGCGGGCTCAACAGATTGCTTCATATGCTGCATGCATATGTGAAAAGCATTGTTAAATGCTACTAATGAAGGAAATACTTGATCACTGTATAAGGCGAGCGTTTTCGTGGGTGCAATTCCGACCCCGACGGTCAGGTGAGTATGCTGTTTCACGGTGGCGCGGATCTCCTTGCCAAATTCCGTGAGGTCACGGCAGTTACGTACCCCCGTCAGGTCGCAAAAAGCTTCGTCGATGGAGTAGATCTCTACGCGCGGCGTCAGCAGCTCCAGGGTATCCATCACCCTGGCGCTCATATCGGCATACAGCTCGTAGTTGCTGCTGAAGGCCACAATGTTATGCCGGCGAAAAATCTCTTTCTGCTTAAAGTACGGCGCTCCCATTGTTACCAGCCCCTTTGCTTCGGCGCTGCGGGCAATCACACAGCCGTCATTATTCGACAGCACCACCACCGGCCGTCCCTGAAGATCCGGGCGGAAGACGGTTTCACATGACGCGTAAAATGAATTCACATCACAGAGGGCAAACATGCTAGTGGGTCGCTTTGATGATATAGGTGACCACGCCGAAGATATCGAGCGACGCTTCGCTGCCGATCACTATCGGTGAGTAGGCACTGTTCATGGGGTTGAGCTGGATCCGGGGGCGCAGCTGCAGGCGCTTCACCGTAAATTCGCCTTCAATGGCGGCAATCACGATATCTCCGTGGTCCGCCTTTCTGGCGCTATCAACCACCAGCAAATCGCCGTCGCCAATCCCGGCGTCAATCATCGAATCCCCCGCTGCTTTCACAAAATAGGTCGCGCTGGGGTGCTGGATTAAAAGTGCATTCAGATCGATACGCTGCTCGACATAATCTTGCGCCGGGCTGGGGAAGCCACACTGAACTAAATCACTAAAAAGGGGGAGCGCTATTACTTCGCGCAACTCTGCGGGTCTGTACAACATCATTATACACGCCTCTTATACTGTTTTTATATACAGTAGTTTCAATGACGAAGACGATCAAGCGGCATTTTTGCCGCGGCTGGTTATGCTTTCGCCAGGCCGCAGCTAACTGTTTCTCTTTGCAGAAAATTAAAATTTGTAAATCCGGGGCAGAATAAAAAAACAGCAGGCTAATTATGACAACTGAAATGAATAAGAAAACGGCTATAAGGGGTAGCAAAGAGAAATTGCCTCCTACGCATTTATCAATCCGTTCAGATTTTCGACAGATTTATCCATGCGTTGTACACCGCGGCCTATCGCGTAATTGACAGTTCAGCCTAAGAAAACGTCACCCTGCGTGCCTCCGGAATCGGCGTTAGCACATCCAGGACAAATCTTAATTTCCCACAATACCTTCACTTTTGTCAGGATTTCCACTCCTCCCCTACAGCGGTAAACCAGGCGAAACTTATATTTCCCGCGCTAACTCCTTTATCTACAGCGATATATTCTTAGAATATTTAATGCGCACTAAAATAATGCCCTGGCTGGCTTACTTGATCATTTCACCGTTCGGTCTACATTTATTTCTGCAACCTTGCGGAGTGTTTCATTCCCTACACTGGAATATCTATATTGAAAACAGGAGAACGTTTATGACAACACATCGAGGCGGTTCCGGTAATTTTGCAGCAGACCGTGAGCGTGCGTCCGCGGCCGGGCGCAAAGGTGGACAGCGCAGTGGTGGCAACTTTAAAAACGATCCACAGCGCGCATCTGAAGCGGGCAAAAAAGGCGGACAAAATAGCCGCGGCGGTGGTCGTAAAGCTGCAGAATAAAAGTTCCAATATATTCTTTGGCCGCTCTTAATGGTAGCCAGAAATAAATTTAGCACCGTGCGTAAATATGCGTAAATAAATGCCCTGAGACCTGATTGAATTTGCGGAGGTTGATTATGCTGCATTTAAGACGACGAGTTCGTAATGTGCGTAACAGTCATCGTTGCGGTGACGATGTTGGCTGGATGATGGCGGGTGATAGCGAGTTGCTCCGTTCGCCGGAAAGTGGCCCCGGGATGCAGGTCGCCAGAAAGCTGGACGACCCTACCCACGAATCTACGCTGGAGCTCGACCCGCTCCAGAACTGGCTGGTAGACACCATGGCCAGACGTGAAATCAAGTAATCAGCTGTTGAGTAGTGAAATGCGTTTTGTGTTTTTTGCTTAGCCCGGAGCGTCACTCCGGGCTTTTTTTATGGCCTTAGCGGCGCAGCGGCAGCCCTGCCGTCTCTCTGGCGCGCAGTACCGTCAGGAAGGTGATAAGCGCCGCACCCATCACATACAGCGCTGGCGAGAATGGATTGCCGGTCGCGGTCATCAGGTAGGCAGAGAACCACGGCGTGATGCCGCCAAAGAAGGCCACCGCCAGGTTGTAAGCAATCGCCATCCCACCGTAACGAATACGGGTAGGAAACAGCTCGGCCATTGCCGCGCTGCAGGCGCCATCGAAGGCGGCGATAAAGGCCCCCAGCAGCAGCATGGCCAGCACGGCAGAGAGCATATCGCCATTGGCCATTACCATCATTGCCGGGTAAGTAAAGAGGATAAAACCGGCGCACCCGGCCAGCATTAGCGGCTTACGGCCAAATTTATCCGAGAGATACCCCATAAAAGGCACCATGACCGCAATGCCAAACAGCCCGAGGGTGGTGATGGCATAAGAATCCAGCTTCGAATAGTGCATCTCGGTAGAGAGATAGCTGGGCATAAAGGTTTGCAGCGTCCAGTGCCCTACCGCTTTGATCACCACAAAACCGACGCAGAAGAAGAGCGCGCCCCAGGCTTTGGTTACGGCAGCATGCAGCGGTGCGGCTTCGGTTTTACCGCTCTTGAGCGTTTCGAGAAATTCGGGGGAGTCTTCAAGCTGGTTTCGCAGGTACAGCCCCACCCAACCCAGCGGCCCGGCGATCAAAAACGGAATGCGCCAGCCCCAGTCGTTCATTGCCGCCTCACCCAACCCTGCGGTAAGCAAGAACACCAGCCCGGAACCGGCAACAAAGGCCATGAATCCAAAGTTGTCTATCCAGCAGGTAAAGTAACCGCGGCGCGCGTCAGGCGCATATTCCGCAAGGAACGTGGTCGCACCGGCGCTTTCGCCCCCGGCGGCAAATCCCTGAATCAGGCGGGTGATCACCAGCAGCACCGTGGCGGTGATGCCAATCTGCGAAAACGTGGGCAGCAGCCCCATTACAAAGGTCGCGCCAGAGGTCAGCAGGATCACCGTCGCCAGTACCTTGCGTTGGCCTATGCGATCCCCAAGCGAGCCGAAATAGAGTCCCCCAAGCGGGCGCATGACAAAGCCGGCACCGAATACCGCAAACGACGACAGCAGCGCCACCGCGGGGCTCTCCGCATGAAAGAACTGCAGGCCAATAATCGCGGCCAGCGTACCGTAAAGCCCAAAATCGAACCATTCGACAAAATGGCCAACGCCGGTGGCGAGCAGCACCTTACGGAGTTTGCGGGCCACGGGGATCTCCTTTTCGGATACCGCGCGATCTAATGAGGGCTGAGCTGAGGGGTTCATACTCCCTCCTTTGCAGGGTGCCGACTGGCGGGCGGTGGAACGCGAAGCGGCCTGACGATCATACCAGCAAATGCCGGACAGGATGAACGCGCGACAGTGTTTCTATTATAGATATACCCTTTGGGCGTAAAATACCCAGCGCGAAAGATGAAAATGTGAACTGACGCGAGAAAAACAAAAACCCGCTACGGGTAGCGGGTTTGAACGGCGCCTGGCGTGCGGTCAGGAACGCTTTTTCGGCATCATACGCAGCAGGGTGTTGTCTTTCCAGTAATAGTGGTGCAGTAGCGCGGCAAAGGCGTGAATGCCAATAATAAAGTAACCCGCCTTCGCGAGGGTAACATGCCAGCTCTTCAGCAGATCCACCACCTCAAAATTGGACTCTGCCGCGTGCGGCATACCCAGCCCAAAAGCAAACCAGGTATTGCCACGGTTATACATCATCACCAGCCCAATCAGCGGCAGCGCAATAAACAGCAGATAAATGAGGAGATGCCCCAGATGCGACAGCCCGATATACATCGATTTCGGCTTCGGCACGATAGGCGGCGCCGGGTATTTCAGGCGCACCAGCAGGCGCGTCACCATCAGCACCAGAATAGAGATGCCGCAAGAGACGTGAACCATGTTAATGACCGGGCGGGCCGAGCGCGGAAATAGGCCGCGGAACTCCATGGCGCAGTAGGCCACGATCACCAGCAGAAAGACCAGCCAGTGAATGCTTATTTGCAGGCCGGTATATTTATTGCGCATACATTTTCCTGAACGAAACGTCGAAAGCGTCAACATAACCACCTTTACTTAAAAATTCATTAAGTTTTCTCTATGGATTTTCAAAAACTTCCCGTCACATGAAGCATATTCAGTTGCCCTGGCAAGATTCATAGTCTAATCCTGGAGAGGTTCAACGTATCGTTACGTTCATTCAGGAGCACACCATGAGTAAAATTGGTATTAACGGATTTGGACGCATTGGACGCCTGGTACTTCGCCGCCTGCTGGAGACGAAAGACAGTAACACCGTAGTCGCAATTAACGATTTAACCTCCCCCAAAGTTCTGGCCTACCTGTTAAAGCACGATTCAAACTATGGCCCCTTCCCCTGGAGTGTGGATTTCACCGAAGATTCGCTGATTGTCGATGGAAAATCGATCTCGGTGTATGCCGAAAAAGAGGCGAGCCATATTCCGTGGAAAGCGGCCGGGGTCGATCTGGTGGTGGAGTGCACCGGTTTTTACACCTCTCAGGAAAAATCACAGGCACATATTGAGGCGGGCGCGAAAAAAGTGCTGATCTCTGCGCCGGCCGGGGAGATGAAAACCATCGTCTTTAACGTCAATGACGATACCATCGACGCCAGCGACACCATTATCTCCGTCGCCTCCTGCACCACCAACTGCCTGGCGCCGCTGGCCAAAGTGCTGCATGACGCATTCGGCATAAAGGTGGGCACCATGACCACCATCCACGCGTATACCGGCACCCAGGCGCTGGTGGATGGCCCGCGCGGTAAGGATCTGCGCGCTTCCCGGGCGGCGGCAGAGAATATTATTCCCCATACCACTGGCGCGGCGAAGGCCATTGGGCTGGTGATCCCGGCGCTAAGCGGCAAACTGAAGGGTCACGCCCAGCGCGTACCGGTGAAGACCGGCTCCGTGACTGAACTGGTCTCGATTCTGGAGAAAAAAGTGACCGTGGAGGAGATCCACCAGGCGCTGAAAAAAGCCACCGAGGGCAATGAGTCCTTCGGCTATACCGACGAAGAGATTGTCTCTTCCGACGTGATCGGCTCGCATTTTGGTTCGGTATTTGATGCCACCCAGACCGAAGTGACCGACGCCGGTGATGTGCAACTGGTAAAAACCGTTGCCTGGTATGACAACGAATATGGCTTTGTCACCCAGCTGGTGCGCACGCTGGATAAATTTGCCGCACTGTAATCGCATCGCGGGCAGCCCTGCTGTCCGCGCCTTGTGAATAGGTGCAAGTTTTCCCTTTCGTGACTCTGTTATAACAACCACTTACTTCAGAAGGAGCGTTGTTATGGAATCACTCAGCCGCGAAACACTCGAACGCCAGATGGCGCAGGCCGTCAGCCAGGCCACGACCTTCCACATCTGGCCCGAAGGCGAAGCGCCGGGTGCCGCCGCCAGCGATGCGGTCTTTACCCCCGAACCGAAACATACTGGCACCTCTGACTACGATCGTTCCGTGACCGGGGTGCGCGCTCCGCAGATCACCGTCTATGCCCCTGCCCGGCCGAACGGCGTGGGGATCCTGGTTGCACCGGGTGGCTCTTATCGCCGCGTGGTGCTCGATAAAGAGGGCAGCGCCCTTGCCTCATTCTTTAATCAGCGCGGTTATACCCTGTTTGTGATGACCTACCGGATGCCCGGCGACGGCCACGAGGAGGGTGCCAATGCGCCGCTGGCCGACGTGCAACGCGCCATGCGCATCCTTCGCGCCAGAGCGGCCGAGTGGAAGCTCGACGTAAGCCGCATCGGCGTACTCGGCTTCTCGGCGGGGGGGCACGTCGCCGCGAGCCTCGGTACGCGGCATGATGAACCGGTCTACACACCGCGGGATGCCATCGACGAGCATGACGCCCGCCCGGCCTTTATGGCGCTGGTCTACCCGGTGATCACGATGCACGCAGATATCGACCATCCCGGTTCGCGCCATGAGCTGATTGGAGATACGCCAACCGCGGAACAGATTAGCCATTACTCGCTGGAAGATCGCGCCAGTGCCGACGCCCCGCCCACGTTTTTGCTGCATGCCGTAGACGATCCGGCGGTAAAAGTGGAGAACAGTCTGGTGATGTTTAACGCCCTGCGTCGGCTGGGCGTACCGGTGGAGATGCATCTGTTTGAGCGCGGCAAGCATGGATTCGGCATACGCGATGCGCAGGGATTGCCGGCGGCCATCTGGCCGGAATTGATGATGAACTGGATTGCGACAAAGGTATAAGTAAAACGACAACCTGGCGGTTGTCATGCCCGTCAGTTAAGCAATTCGGTGTTTCTACGTCACTCAAGTGGAAAGATTCCGTTCACTCAGGCATCTCTTCTGTGGTGAACGAAACCCTTCCACCGTGCTTAACTGCCAGGCATAACAAAGTTCGGGTTGCCGTTGCTATCAGGACTGCAAATAGACCACCTGCGTCTGCAGATACTCATGCAGACCATGTTTGCCATCCGCCCCGCCGATCCCCGATTTCCGCCAGCCAGCGTGGAAGCCCTGCATCGCCTCGAAGTTTTCGCGGTTGATGTAGGTTTCGCCGAACTTCAGCCCTTTGATGGCTTTCATCGCCACGTTGAGATCCTGGGTGTAGATAGACGAGGTCAGACCGTAGTCGCTGTCGTTCGCCATGGCCAGCGCATCGTCCAGGGTGTCGAACACCACCACCGGCAGCACCGGACCGAAGGTCTCTTCGTGCATGATGGTCATCTCCTGGCGCACATCCAGCAGCAGCGTCGGCGGGTAGTAATAGCCCTTGCCCTCTACCGCTTTACCGCCGAGCACCACTTTCGCCCCCTCCTGCACCGCGCGCGCCACTTTCTGCTCGACGCGCTCCAGCGCCGCGGCATTGATCAGCGGCCCCATAGCAATATCGTTGCGCTCGGCCGGATTGCCGAACTGCACGGCTTTCATCGCCTCGCCCAGGCGATTGACAAAGCGGTCGTAAATCCCTTTCTGAACATACACGCGCTCGGCGCAGTTACAGACCTGCCCGGTGTTGATCACCCGTGAATCGACGATAGCCTTCACCGCCAGCTCCAGGTCAGCATCATCCATCACGATGGCCGGGGCTTTACCGCCCAGCTCCAGGCAAACTTTGGTGATGTTTTTCGCCGCTGCGGTCATGATCTTCTCGCCCGCCCCTACGCTGCCGGTCATGCTGACCATCGCCACTTTCGGGTTGCCCGCCAGCTCCTGACCCACGGTTTCACCGCGGCCCAGCACCAGGTTAAAGACCCCTTTCGGCAGGCCGATCTCATCCACAATTTTAGCGAAGGCGATGGCGTTATTCGGCGTGAACTCGCTCGGCTTGATGACAATGGTATTACCGGTCAGCAGCGCCGGCGCCAGTTTGCGGGCAATCAGGAAGAACGGGAAGTTCCACGGCAGAATGCCGGTGGTGACACCGAGAGCACGTTTGAACAGCAAAATGTTCTCACCCGGGCGATCGCTTTGCAGGATCTCCCCTTCGTAGCGACGCGCCCACTCGGCCATATAGTCGATATAGTCAGCGGTAAAGTTCACTTCAACGTCGGCCAGCTGCTGGATCTTGCCGCCCTCGGCGACAATCAGGGCGCTAATTTCGCTGGCGCGCTCACGAATGCCCGCTGAAATTTTACGTAACCAGCCAGCGCGTTCGATAGCAGGCAGCGCTTCCCAGCCAGCCTGAGCGCGTTCAGCCGCGTCGATCGCCTTGCGGGCATCTTCAGCGCTACCATCGGGAATACGGGAAATGACCTCTTCGGTAGCCGGGTTGATCACATCAATCCAGGCATCACCCTGCCAGGCTACAAACTGTCCATCGATATACATAGGATGTTGTACGGGTACTGTCATGACCTGCTCCTGTAATTACACTGTTTTTAACAAGTAAAATTATTGTTAAAAACTACAGATACAGACCCGCATTCCTACTGTATCGCGCTGTTTTTGTGAGACATCTCAAAAAAGAATCGCGTCAGCAACCTATTGTCATTACATCACGGTAACAAAGAATGCCCGTTTGCGAAAAAGCCATCGCAAACGGGCAGAAAATTACAACAGTGAGCGACTGGTCAGGGCGTCGGTGAGAACGGCGTCGTTACGCAGGATCTGCCAGGCCGCCTCCACATCCCGGGGAATATCAACGTGCGCGATAAAATCGTGTCCTGCCGGGCCATAGCCATTGATATCATCGCGCAGGCGCGGCAGCTCGCCCAGTACCAGCGATAGATAGCGCTCTACCGGCCACAGCCCTTCGCCACTGCCGCTGAATATCAGGCCATCTTCACTATTCTGCAGTTGCGGTACGAGGCCCGGATGGCTGATCCACTGGGGCGCAGCCGGTTCATCCCGACAGACGCGAGCGAAGGTCGCCATGGTGCGGCGCTGCATGGTGGGGTCCTGCACTACAATCACCCGGCTCGCCGGCAGCGGATGATGCTGCATCAGCGCCCAGCTAAAGCGCGCATTCTCACCGCAGTTGGTGGACTGATCTTCTATCACCACCCGTTCAGCCGGAATATGCCAGAACTGCTGAGCGATCTCCGCCAGGATGGCGGCCTCGGCCTTACCGGTGGTCCGCACCCTGTTATAAAGCGGGTGCTGCGCAATGGCGGCGTATAAAAAGGTAGTGGAGTGGCCAATACCGCCGCTTATCAACAGCGGAACGTTGAGATCGGCTGCCAGACGGCAGGCCGCATCGATTGAGGGGATCACCGCATTCCCTGCCAGCACCACCAGATCGGCCTGTGGAGGCGCCGCCGAGTGCGTTAAGTGCTCTTCCGCAAGCCACACGCCAAGGGTATTTACCGCTGCCAGCGTTTTATCCGGCAAACACGGGAAGATTGTTAGCGTCATCGTTACCTCCTTCCATCTCTTTAGCTCAGGGTAACGTGCAGGTCGGCCATGAATAGAGGATCTCTCTGAAAGCCGAAACGAGGGTTACCTTATAAGGATAGTGGAACGGGCATAGCCTCGGCTTATTTACCTGCGTTGCTCCAGGTATGATTCTCATTCTTCGATGCTGATCTAAATTCGGGTCTATGCTTAATCCTGAACATCAAAGGAGAATGCTATGTCAGACCAAAATATCGATAATGACGCAAAGTATGCGGGCGAAAAAGCCAAAAACAAACTGGATGAAGCAGCCGGCGCTGCGCAGCAGCAATTTGGTAAAGTTTTCGACTCCCCTGAGCATGAGTTCAAAGGCGCGGGTCGTAAATACGCTGCGAAAGCCAGCGATGTCCTGACTGACGTGACGGATACCGTGAAAAATAATCCACTGAGTGGCTTAATTGCCGCGGGTGCAGTGGGTGTCGTACTGGGCCTGCTGTTGGGCCGTAAGTAAGACTAAGGGCCTTCGGGCCCTTTTTTATTTATTCGTTAGTCATCTCTCCGCCATATCAGGCTTTTCTTCCTCCGCTGGACCTTCTGACTCTTCATTATTGACGTCGGCACGCTGCGCCAGCTCCAGCGAACTCGCGCTGGCTGGGTCAAAAAGCGCCAGACTCTCAACCTGATCGAGCATAATCACCCTTCTGAAGGCCATCGCGCTTTCGGGTTCTGAATCCAGGGTAATGTCATGATCGGCATACCAGCGACTGTAGTTATGCTCAATACACAGACTCATCGTTTTGCCATCGCGGTAGCCGCTTAACATCGGGATCAGAACGATATTGGCTGTTTTTTCATATTCCAGACTCGCGGTATGCACCATCCCGACATAAATCCGGCGCGACTTGAGGGTCACCAGCGCCAGCTCCCCCGCCTCCATACATTGATAAAGCAGTTGCTCAATCCCGCTGGATTGCGCCAGCCGTTTATAGAGCATTTTCCTGCCTTCACCGTCGAGCCGGGCGCTACCGGCCCAGTTTGAGCGGTAGAGACAAAAGAGGATGGCAAAAGCCAGCATCACCACCACCGGCGCCTGGATACCGAGAAAACTCCAGTTCATAAAGTCCACTTGCCAGTCGGCATAGCGTTCAGATGTGAAGTGGAATTTGTTGGCGAGGAAGGAGAGCATCAGCAGCAGTAACCAGAGCAGCCCTGTCGCCAGAACCCCTTGCAACACGAAGATACAGCCGTAAAGGGCGACAAGGAAATAGACATCCCAACCGAAAGAGCGCTTGATCTTAAATCGGGTGGAGAGGTCGCGGCTGGTGTACCAGTATCCACAGACCATCAACACCATAAATATCGCCGTTCCCACGTTACGCCCTCTTCAGCGCGGTCACATGGCGCAGAAAATCCTCGCGCACCGCTTTGCTTTTGAAATTAACCGATGCGTTACCATCTTGATCGATAATAATACGATCGCCGTCTTCGACGGCTTCGATGATCTCTTGTTGGCTCATGACCTGCAGTAAAGATTCCGGACTGGAAAAGAGGGAGCTGAATATGCGTCTCATATTATGGCTATCCTTATAGTGAAAACGATAAGCGTGGTAGAGGCTTGCCGCCGCTGCATTAAGGATATGCTGAAAATGAGGGGAAAAGCGTGCCTGGAAGAGAAATAGCGGCAGACCGGCCCGCTAATCATGTAAATTGCAGCACATTTGATTAACTGACTCGTATCATCTTCACTTGAATTTGTAATTGCGTCAGACATAGAATCATTAGCCCTCTAACTATTCAACAAAACTATAGGTAACAACCCTTATGCGCCTGCCTCAACGCGACCCCTATGCTCCTCGCGAGTGGCAGCCCCATGAAAAACCGATGCTGCTGGGGTCGCCCTCAACCCCCGTGCACAGCACCCCCAAACGCGTGGCTTACGGCATTGTCGGGCTGCTGGTCTGCCTAACCGGGGCGCTGGGCAATGCGATGGTTTCGGCAAACCTGCAAAACCTGCAGGGCACCTTTGCCGCCTGGTCAACGGAGATCGCCTGGCTACCTGCGGTTTACGTCATGACGAACGTCTCGATTAACTTGCTGCTGGTGAAGTTTCGCCAGCAGTTTGGCTTGCGCGCATTCACCGAAGGTTTTTTGGTGCTCTATGTGCTGGTGACGTTCTTTCACCTGTTTGTGAATGATCTTAGCTCTGCGCTGATGGTGCGCGCCGCTCACGGCATGGTAGCGGCGGCGCTGAGTTCGCTTGGCATCTATTATCAGATTCAGGCCTGGCCCGCCAAGCACCGCTTAAAAGCCCTGACCATCGGCATCACCGGTTCGTCACTGGCCATCCCTATCGCCCGCCTCTTCTCTACCGAGCTGTTGCAGCTAGAAGAGTGGCGCGGCCTGTATCTGTTTGAACTGGGGCTGGCGCTGATTTCGCTGGGCTGCGTTATCGCCCTGAAGCTGCCCCCCGGCGATCGGCGAAAAGTGTTTGAGAAGAAAGATTTCATCACCTTTATTTTGTTGGCGCCGGGTATGGCGCTGCTGTGTGCGGTGCTGTCGCTGGGCAGGCTTGAGTGGTGGTTTGAAACCCCCTGGATCGGCTGGTCTCTGGCGCTGTCGCTGGTGCTGATCGTGACGGCGATTGTCTTTGAGCACAACCGCAGTAATCCGCTGCTGAACACGCGCTGGCTCTCCAGCGGCAGCATTGTGCGCCTGGGGCTGATTATGCTGCTGATCCGCATCGTGCTGGCGGAACAGAACACCGGTGTGATCGGCTGGCTGCAATATGTGGGACTGCAAAACGAACAGATGACCCACCTGGCCTGGTCGATCTTCGCCGGTATCGCCTGCGGCATCACCGTCAGTTGCCTGACCATCAAACCCACAAAGCTCGCCTGGCCGATTGTTACCTCGCTGGTGTTGATGATTGTGGCCTCGCTGCTCGATAGCCAGTCCACCAGCCTGACCCGCCCGGATCAGCTCATGCTGAGCCAGTTCCTGCTCGGCTTCGGTAGCGCCTTCTTCCTTGCCCCTGCGATGCTGGCCGGCATTGGCGGCGTCATTGCCGATCCACGTAACCTGGTGAGCTTTTCGGTGCTGTTTGGGATGAGCCAGAACATTGGCGGCTTGCTGGGCTCGGCGATCCTCGGGACCTTCCAGACCTGGCGCGAGAAGTACCACTCCAGCATGCTGGCGGATCAACTCACGACCCTGAATCCACTGGTGAATGAACGGTTGCAGCTCTACAGCCAGATGTATCGCAGCCTGATTGGCGACAGCGCATTGCTGAGCACCCAGGCCGCCACCCAGCTACAAACTGTCAGCACGCTGCAGGCAAATATTCTGGCTTATAACGATACTTATCTTCTGACGGCGGGAATTGCGACCGTCACCCTGCTCTGGATTTTATGGCGATTGCTGCGGCTGCGTATTACGGCCAGGCTGGCGCTGAAAAGGGCAACAGGCAGTAAATAATGGATGTTAAAACAATGATCAATGCGTTATTTCAGGAGTGGTTATGAGTCAGCAGGATGCCGCCAAAGAGCAGGCCAATACCCGTAACAATTTGCGCGTGGTATCCGTGTTCGCCGCCGCCGCCATCGTCATCGTTGGTGTGCTGGTGATTCTCTACGCGTGGCAATTGCCCCCTTTCACTCGCCATACGCAGTTTACTGATAACGCCTACGTGCGCGGGCAGACCACCTTTATCAGCCCGCAGGTCAACGGCTATATCACCGAGGTGCATGTACAAGATTTTGACCGGGTGAAAAAAGGTCAGCTCTTGCTGCAGATTGATGACCGCATCTATCGCCAGCGCGTACATCAGGCCGAGGCGCAGCTGGCGATGAAAATCGCGGCGCTGAAAAATAACCAGCAACAGCGTAAAAGTGCCGAATCGGTGATCCTGCGTAACGACGCGGCGCTGAAAAACGCCCGGGCGCAGAGTCTGAAAACTCAGGCCGACCTGAAGCGGGTGAAGGATCTTACTGCCGACGGCTCGCTCTCGATTCGTGAGCGCGATGCTGCCCTGGCGAGCGCGGCACAGGGCAGCGCCGATATCGACCAGGCCAAAGCGACGCTGGAGATGTCACGTCAGGATTTGCAGACGGTCATTGTGAATCGCGGCTCGCTGGAGGCCGATGTCGAAAACGCTAAAGCGGCGCTGGAACTGGCGCAAATCGATTTACAAAACACCCGTATTGTCGCCCCGCGCGATGGTCAGCTCGGGCAGATTGCGGTGCGGCTGGGCGCCTACGCAACGGCCGGCACCCACCTCACTACCCTTGTCCCGCCGCAACACTGGGTCATTGCCAATATTAAAGAGACGCAGCTGGCCAACCTGCGGGTAGGTCAGTCGGTGAAGTTCACGGTGGATGCCCTGAACGGCAAGGCCTATGAGGGCCGCGTCGAGAGCATCTCCCCGGCGACAGGGGTCGAGTTCAGCGCCATCACGCCGGATAACGCTACCGGCAACTTTGTGAAGATTGCTCAGCGGATCCCGGTGCGCATCGAGGTGCTGGGTAAACCGGAGGCGTCTGCCCTGCTGCGCCCGGGAATGTCGGTCCAGGTGACGATCAATACGGAGGAGGAGAAATGACTCTTCGTCCAATGGCGGCGCTGACGATCGCCGTGGCCCTTGTAGCCTGCCAGTCGGTGGACGTCACGCCGGCCAAACCCTCACTGCAGATCCCGGCCCAGTGGCGCGCCACGACTGGCCCCGCCAGCCCGGCAGAGCAGCTCTGGTGGCGCAATTTTCATGATAATCATCTCAACCAGTATGTGGATCAGGCGCTGCGCAATAATAGTGATGTGCTGATCGCCAGAGAGCGGATCAATGAGTATCAGGCGCAGGTGTATGCCTCCGAAGGAAGCCTGTTCCCGTCGCTGGATGCTGGCGTCAGCGGCACGCGGGCGAGGTCGCAATCTGCCGCGACCGGCCAGCCTGTTTACGGCGCGCTCTATAAAGGCAGCCTGACGGCCAGCTATGACGTGGATATCTGGGGCGTGAACCGTAACAACGCCCGGGCTGCCGAAGCGTCGCTGGCGGCGCAGAAAGCAGCGGCTGCGGCCGCCGATTTGACGGTCGCCTCGTCGGTCGCGTCGGGGTATGTCACCCTGCTGGCGCTGGATGAACAGCTGCGGGTGACGCAATCTACGCTGAAATCCCGTGAAGAGGCGTACAACCTGGCGAAGCGGCAGTTTGAGACGGGCTACAGCTCGCGGCTTGAGCTGATGCAGTCGGACTCCGAGTTGCGCTCAACGCGGGCGCAGATCCCGCAGTTGCAACACCAGATAGTGCAGCAGGAAAACGCACTGAGTCTGCTGCTGGGGGGAAATCCGGGAGAGGTGCCCCGCAGCGCAGAGTTCGACACGTTGACGCCCCTGCGCCTGCCGTCGCAGCTTCCTTCAACCCTGTTAAATCGCCGCCCGGACATTGTGCAGGCCGAGCGCCAGCTTATTGCGTCTGACGCAACGCTGGCCGCGTCGCGCGCCAGCCTGTTGCCATCCATCAACCTGACCGCCACCGGTTCAGTACAGGATCGTACCCTGCCGGGCCTGCTGGATAATCCCCTGCAGCTGTGGAGCATCGGCGGCAGCATTCTGGCGCCGCTGTTGAACCGCCAGGCGTTGAATGCACAGGTGGACATCTCCCAGTCTCAGCGTAACCAGGCGCTCTATCGCTATGAGAAAGTGGTCCGTAACGCCTTTGCCGAGGTAAATGACAGCCTGGACGCCATTACCCGCTATCGCGAGCAGCTGCAAGAGCTGCTGGCACAGCAAGAGGTGGCGCAGGAGACGCTGCGCATTGCCCGGAACCGCTATCGCAATGGGTATTCCTCCTATCTCGACGAGCTGGATGCCCAGCGCACGCTGTTCTCGGTGCAGACCAGCGTGGTACAAGCCAAAAATAACCTGCTGCTGGCGCAGATCGATTTGTATAAAGCGTTGGGCGGCGGATGGTCTGATAAAAACTAAGGGGTCAGTCTATGCAGCAGCAGTGGTCGGCAGTAGATAATTATATGATTTCTGAGCTTATCCCTCAGGATGAGGTGCTGGAGAAAGTGCTTGAAAACAACCAGCGCGCGGGCTTACCCGAACACGATGTGGCCGCCAACCAGGGGCAACTGCTGGCCCTGTTTGTGCGCATGACGCAGGCCCGGCGCATACTGGAAATTGGCACGCTGGGGGCGTACAGCAGCATCTGGATGGCGCGCGCCCTGCCCGCTGACGGCAAGCTGACAACGCTGGAGGCCGACCCGACCCATGCCCGGATTGCCCGGCAAAACATTCACCTGGCCGGTCTGGACGACCGCATTGAGCTCATTGAAGGCCCGGCGTTACGGTCCCTGGAAAATTTCGGCGACGTTGCGCCCTTCGACATGATCTTTATCGATGCCGATAAACCTAACAACCCCGGCTATCTGGAGTGGGCGTTGCACTATTCGCGCCCTGGCACGCTGATCGTCGGAGATAACGTGGTGCGCGACGGCGAAGTGATTAACCGCCAAAGCGACGACGCGCGCGTACAAGGGGTGAGGCGCTTTATTGAGATGATGGGCGATCACCCTCGCCTGAGCGCCACCGCGCTGCAAACCGTAGGGGTTAAAGGCTGGGATGGGTTTACGCTGGCGCTCGTGAACGGTTAATGAGGAGAGACCCTTATGCAGAGCATTGAATCCCTGAGCGCGCCGGGCGGAGTCTGGATTAACCCGCCAGTTGAACACCACCTCGACGGTGAGACATTACGCCTGACCAGCGACGCCAATACCGACTTCTGGCAAGGGACCTGGTATGGCTTTCACCGACACAGCGGGCATGCGTTCGGCTTTTATTTGTCGGAGGATTTCACGGTTCAGGTCAAAATCGAGGGTGAATTTTCCCGGCTGTACGATCAGGCTGGGCTGTTCATCTATGAAAGTGAAACCTGTTGGGTGAAAGCGGGCATTGAGTTTAATGACGCCCAACCGGCCATCGGCAGCGTCGTAACCCGCGGCACCTCTGACTGGTCGACGGGCCTCTTTCCAGGCGATCCAACGACATTCTGGATGCGCGCCACCGTACAGAATGAGGCCCTGCGCATTCAGTACTCTACCGATGGTCAAACCTGGCCGCTGCTGAGACTCTGTCCCTGGCCACGCGGTAGAAAACAGTTCGTCGGGGTAATGGTCTGCACCCCGGAAAGAGCGGGTCTGGAGGTGATGTTCAGCGATTTCAGGCTGGGCCCCCCTAACGGGAAAGCGCTTCACGATTTGACGTAGCAGCCCGCGAAGCGGATCGCGTTCAGGCAATGAGCCTGGGCACCTGTCTGGACGAGGTGACGAAGTCCGGCGCGGAACGGTATCGACTCGCTGGCTGAGCATTTTTGCGCAGACCAAAAACCTGTCCCGAGCGAAGAATAATGAAAAAGATTGTGCTGGTTCTCTTTGTATTGGCCGCCTTTGCGGCCAACTCTGTGCTCTGTCGTATCGCCTTAAAACAGGGCTACGCCGACCCCGAAACCTTTAGCCTGCTGAGATTAATCGGGGGGGCAGCCGCGTTGTCTCTCTGGCATGGTGTTCTGGGAAGAGTCAAAGAGATCCGCTGGAACATCACCGATGCACTACTGCTGTGCGCCTACGTATTATTTTTCTCCATCGCCTATGTCCGGCTCAATACGGCCACCGGCGCGTTGCTGCTATTTGGCGCGGTGCAGGTCTGCATGATCGGCTGGAGCCTGTTAAAAGGGGAAAAACTAAGCCGTTTCAAATCTGTCGGGATCGTGACTGCCATCGGCGGGCTTATTATGCTGCTGCTTCCTGGCGCCACCGCCCCTCCCCTTATTCCCGCCTTAACGATGGTCGTTTCAGGCATGGCCTGGGGGGCATACTCTGTGCGCGGGAAAAATATCACCTCTGCGGCCGGGAGTACGGCGGGCAATTTTATCCTCAGCGTGCCCATCGTTTTGATTCTTAGCCTGTTTCGACAGCAACCCGCTCATATCGAGAGCCAAGGTGTTTTCCTTGCGCTGCTCTCAGGGGCCCTGGCGTCGGGTATCGCCTATGTACTCTGGTATCAGCTGGTGACCCGCCTCTCTTCTGTCACCTCCAGCACCCTGCAGTTAAGCGTCCCATGCCTTGCGGCACTCGGCGGCGTGCTGTTTCTGGGGGAAGTGCCGGACGGGCGCCTCTTACTCTGCACCCTGATCGTGCTGGCAGGCATCGCCATGGTGATCGCGTCCGATCAAAAAACGCGTAGCAGTGTCGATTAACAAAAAAGGAGCCGCTATGTCAGCCGGGGATTTATCAAGGATGGGCAGCGCTGTTTAACGACCAACCCCCCTCTTCCTGACTGGCTGAATAGCGTCGTTGAGATGCTCTGATAATGCAGCGCACAAGAAAGCGAAAAAGGGCGAAATGCCCTTTTTCGCTTCGCATGCTTAAGGTGTGATTTGCTCCATCGCCTGTAGGATACGCTTATCGGATATGGGATAAGGCGTTCCTAACTGCTGGGCGAAGAAGCTGACGCGTAGCTCTTCAATCATCCAGCGGATCGCCTGCACGTCTTCATCATCGCGGCGCGCTGGCGGCAGCTTGTTCAGCCACTGTTGCCACGCCTGCTGCACGCTCTCCACTTTCAGCATCTGGGCGCGATCCCGGTGCGGATCGACGGCCAGCTTCTCCAGGCGCTTTTCAATCGCATTGAGGTACCGCAGCGTGTCGCCCAGGCGCTTAAAGCCGTTACCGGTAACGAAGCCACGATACACCAGCCCTGCCATTTGCGCTTTCACGTCAGACAAGCCCAGAGCCATGGTCATATCCACGCGGCCCTTCAGCCGCTTGTTGATATTAAAGACCGCGGTGAGGATCTGCTCGACCTGTTTCGCGATCTCTACCACGGTGTCGTTCAGCTCTGCGCGTACTTTTTCGTGCAATTTCGCAAAGCCCTCTTCGCTCCAGACCGGGCCGCCCGCTTCGTCGATAAGCTTATCCACACCACAGGCGATACAGTCATCAATCAGGTCCAGCACTTTGCCGTAAGGGTTGAAGTAGAGCCCCAGCTTGGCCTTGTTAGGCAATTTCTCGTGCAGGTACTTGATAGGCGACGGAATGTTCAGCAACAGCAAGCGACGCAGCCCGCGCCACATCTGTTGCTGCTGTTCCTGCGGATTATCAAACAGCTTGATGGCCACGCTGTCACGCTCATCCACCAGCGCCGGCCAGGCTTTTACCTTGTAGTTACCGCGTTTCTGCTCGTAGCTTTCCGGAAGCTGACCAAAGCTCCAGATATGCAGCCCGCTCTGCTCGATACCGTCGTCGGCCACCGCAGAGAGCGTCTCCTGGACCTTGCCTTTCAGCGCCTCTTTCAGCGCCGTCAGGGAGCGACCTTCCTGCAGCTTTTTGTTTTTGTCGTCGACCACGCGAAAGCTGATTTTCAGGTGATCGGGCACCTGATCCCAGTTCCAGTCTTCCCGGTCGATGGTGGTACCGGTCATGCGGCGGAATTCACGCTCCATGGCATCCAGCAGCGGCAGCTCCAGCGGCGTGACGCGGCCTAAAAACGCCTCGGCGTAGTTTGGCGCAGGCACAAAATTACGCCGTACCGGTTTTGGCAGCGATTTGATCAAGGCAATCACCAGCTCGCGGCGCAGGCCAGGGATTTGCCACTCAAACCCGCTCTCTTCCACCTGGTTTAACAGCGGCAGCGGAATGTGGACGGTGACACCATCCGCATCCGTGCCCGGTTCGAACTGGTAGGTGAGACGCAGTTTGAGATTGCCCTGATGCCAGAAGTTCGGGTAATCGAGCTTGCTGACCGACTCCGCCCCCTCTTTGATCAACATGCTCTTCTCAAAGTTGAGCAGGTCCGGCGTCTCTTTACTCGCCTTCTTCCACCAGCTGTCGAAGTGGCGGGCAGAGATCACGTCGTGGCTGATGCGCTGGTCGTAAAACTCAAACAGCGCCTCGTCGTCTACCAGAATGTCGCGGCGACGCGATTTATGCTCCAGCTCTTCCACTTCGGCGCGCAGCTTCAGGTTCTCGCGGAAGAACGCATGGCGCGTCTGCCAGTCGCCTTCCACCAGCGCATGACGGATGAACAGCTCGCGACTGAGGGCCGGGTCAATCTGGCTGTAGTTCACCTTACGTGCAGCGACAATCGGCAGGCCGTAGACGGTGACCTTTTCGGTTGCCATCACCGCCCCCTGCGCCCGCTCCCAGTGCGGCTCACTGTAGGAGCGTTTCAGCAAGTGCTGAGCGACTGGTTCAACCCATTCCGGGTCGATGCGTGCCGCGATGCGCCCCCACAGGCGGCTGGTTTCGACCAGTTCTGCCACCATGGTCCATTTCGGCGGTTTCTTGAATAAACCAGAACCCGGGAAGATGGAGAAACGCGCATTGCGGGCACCGGTAAATTCTTGCTTATCCGCATCCTTCATCCCGATGTGGGACAGTAGCCCGGTCAGCAGCGCAATGTGAATCTCACGGTACTCCGCCGGCTCGCTGTTCACCGGAATGCCCAGCTCTTTCACCACCTGACGCAGCTGGGTATAGATATCCTGCCACTCGCGCACGCGCAGATAGTTGAGGAAATCCACCCGGCACTGGCGGCGGAACTGGTTCGAGGAGAGCGCTTTTTGCTGCTCACCCAGGTAGTTCCACAGGTTCACGAAGGCGAGGAAATCGGACTCTTTATCGTGGAAACGGCGATGTTTTTCGTCGGACGCCTGCTGCTTATCCATTGGGCGTTCGCGCGGATCCTGAATCGACAGCGCCGAGGTGATAATCATTGCCTCACGCACGCAGCCATGTTTTTGCGCTTCCAGCACCATACGCGCCAGACGCGGGTCGACCGGCAGTTGGCTGAGCTGGCGGCCCAGCGGCGTCAGTTTATAAGCGGTTGCCTGCTCATCGGTGGTAATGGCGCCGAGCTCTTCCAGCAGGCGCACGCCATCCTGGATGTTGCGTTTATCCGGCGCTTCAACGAACGGAAACGCGGCGATATTGCCCAGCCCCAGCGCGGTCATCTGCAGAATAACGGACGCCAGGTTGGTGCGCAGAATTTCCGGGTCGGTAAACTCCGGGCGCGAGAGGAAATCGTCTTCCGAATAGAGACGAATACAGATCCCTTCCGACACACGGCCGCAGCGGCCCTTACGCTGGTTGGCCGACGCCTGGGAGACCGGCTCAATCGGCAGACGCTGCACTTTGGTGCGGTAGCTGTAGCGGCTGATGCGCGCCGTACCCGGATCGATAACGTATTTAATGCCCGGCACGGTGAGCGAGGTTTCCGCCACGTTGGTAGCCAGCACGATGCGGCGCCCACTGTGCGACTGAAACACGCGGTTTTGCTCGCTGTTCGACAGGCGGGCATACAGGGGCAGAATCTCGGTATGGCGCAGGTCGCGCTTGCTCAGCGCATCGGCGGTGTCGCGGATTTCGCGCTCGCCGCTCATAAAGATCAGGATATCGCCCGCGCTTTCGTTACCCAGTTCGTCAACGGCGTCGAAAATCGCCTGCAGCTGGTCGCGTTCGGTATCGTCTGCCTCTTCTACAATGGGGCGATAGCGTACTTCGACCGGATAAGTGCGGCCCGACACTTCGATGATGGGCGCGTTGTTAAAATGCTTTGAGAAGCGCTCCGGGTCGATGGTCGCGGAGGTAATAATGATTTTGAGATCCGGACGACGCGGCAGCAGCTCTTTCAGGTAGCCGAGCAGAAAGTCAATGTTCAGGCTACGCTCGTGGGCTTCATCGATAATGATGGTGTCGTACTGCATCAGCAGGCGGTCCTGCTGGATCTCCGCCAGCAGGATACCGTCGGTCATCAGTTTGACCATGGTGTTATCGCTGACGTGATCGCTAAAGCGCACCTTATAACCGATGCAGCCGCCCGGCTCCGTTTGCAGCTCTTCGGCAATACGGTTCGCCACGGTACGTGCCGCCAGACGACGCGGCTGGGTGTGGCCTATCAGCCCTTTTACCCCGCGCCCCAGCTCCATGCAGATTTTCGGCAACTGGGTGGTTTTACCGGAGCCCGTCTCCCCCGCCACGATCACCACCTGGTGGTCGCGTACGGCCTCGAGGATGTCCTGTTTCTTCTGGCTGACCGGCAGATTTTCCGGGTAGGTGATGGCCGGGCGCGCGGCTTCGCGCAGCACGACCTTCCCGGCCGCCTGTTCAATCTCTTTCGCCATCTCCTGATAGATGGCCTGTTGTGCATCAGGATTTTTAACCTTTTTCACACCGTGCAGGCGTCGCGCAAAGCGCTGCTTGTCGCGCAGCGTTAAAGCGTCGAGCTGCTGCTGGAGCATCGGGAAGGTCAATTTCTGTTGTTCTGTCATAGCGTTAAGGGGCAGTGCACTGCCGGATAAAATCTCATTTTAATGATTGTTATAGAGTACCACACCGAGGCATTACGCGCCTTATTCAAAAAATTCGAACATAGGCTTCGATATATTGCGCTATCCCTATGGCAGGATTGTGAATAGAGTGTCATCAAGCAACGGGGTTACCCCCCTTCAATCAAACAAAAACAGGAATCACCCATGAGTAAAGTATTAGTTTTGAAATCCAGTATTCTGGCAGGGTACTCTCAGTCTGGTCAGCTTTCTGATTACTTCGTTAAACAGTGGCGTGAACAGCACACCGCTGACGAAATCACCGTGCGTGACCTAGCTGCAAACCCGATTCCTGTGCTGGATGGCGAACTGGTGGGCGCACTTCGTCCGAGCGATGCCCCTCTGACGCCACGTCAGCAGGAAGCGCTGGCGCTGTCTGATGAACTGATTGCTGAACTGCAGGCCCACGATGTTATCGTGATTAACGCCCCGATGTATAACTTCAACATCCCAACCCAGCTGAAGAACTACTTCGATCTGGTGGCGCGTGCTGGCGTAACCTTCCGTTATACCGAGAGCGGCCCGGAAGGTCTGGTGAAAGGTAAACGTGCTATCGTGCTGACCAGCCGCGGCGGTATTCACAAAGATACCCCAACCGACCTGGTTGCTCCGTACCTGACCGTGTTCCTGGGCTTTATCGGTATCACCGACGTGAACTTCGTGTTCGCTGAAGGTATCGCTTACGGGCCGGAAGTGGCGACCAAAGCGCAGAATGACGCAAAAGCGGCAATCGACGGCTTTGTCGCAGCCTAAGTTTCTCCCCTCTCACCGCCCGGTGGGAGGGTTTTCTTTTCTGCCTGATTTACTTCAGACCCTCTGATAACCACGCGATAACAAAGCACACGAGCGCCACAAGCGAGACGACGACGGGCCATGTCATAAAAGCATGCACTGTCATCTCTTCTTCTTTTTTAATATCCGCCAGACGGGCAAGCGCCCTCTTCTCATCCCGCGCATTGACCTCTTCAAACAGTTTTTGATATCCCTGCTGCTTTAATTGCGTCGCGCCCTGAAGATCGCTTTTTGGCAATGCTTTAACGGTATTCCCTTTTCTGAAAAAGAAAAACTCAGGCATCTCTGTTCCTTTATTGCAAAGTTGCGTGACCTTCAACATTACGGGGGGCGGCGTACTATTTCCATCATTTTCAGGCGAGCAACAGCTACCGCTGCCCTGGTAGGTTTCAGCACACGATTTGAACTGAGGGCTTCCGTCAGTTAACAACGCAGCATGATAGCCCGATTCCTGAGTCGCTTGTAGAGCTAACCAGGCGGCAAGTTGAGTGACGATTTTGCTTTAGCCGTTCCGTTATAACGAACATGGAACCTTATCAGGGTCCGCATAATGTAATTGAATAATGTCAGCTTAGAGTGAAACACCCACGTTAGGTGATGCTGCCAACTTACTGATTTAGTGTATGATGGTGTTTTTGAGGTGCTCCAGTGGCTTCTGTTTCTATCAGCTGTCCCTCCTGTTCAGCTACTGACGGGGTGGTGCGTAACGGCAAAAGCACCGCCGGACATCAGCGCTATCTCTGCTCTCACTGCCGTAAAACATGGCAACTGCAGTTCACTTACACCGCTTCTCAACCCGGTACGCACCAGAAAATCATTGATATGGCCATGAATGGCGTTGGATGCCGGGCAACCGCCCGCATTATGGGCGTTGGCCTCAACACGATTTTACGTCACTTAAAAAACTCAGGCCGCAGTCGGTAACCTCGCGCATACAGCCGGGCAGTGACGTCATCGTCTGCGCGGAAATGGACGAACAGTGGGGCTATGTCGGGGCTAAATCGCTCCAGCGCTGGCTGTTTTACGCGTATGACAGGCTCCGGAAGACGGTTGTTGCGCACGTATTCGGTGAACGCACTATGGCGACGCTGGGGCGTCTTATGAGCCTGCTGTCACCCTTTGACGTGGTGATATGGATGACGGATGGCTGGCCGCTGTATGAATCCCGCCTGAAGGGAAAGCTGCACGTAATCAGCAAGCGATATACGCAGCGAATTGAGCGGCATAACCTGAATCTGAGGCAGCACCTGGCACGGCTGGGACGGAAGTCGCTGTCGTTCTCAAAATCGGTGGAGCTGCATGACAAAGTCATCGGGCATTATCTGAACATAAAACACTATCAATAAGTTGGAGTCATTACCTGGCAAGTATTAGCGGTTGCCGCGCTTATTCTTGGTGCTAATTATATCTACTGGCGCTGGACAGCCTCATTGAATACCGATGCGCTCTGGTATGCCATTCCGCTGGTGCTGGCAGAGACTCTGGCCTGGATCGGTACGGTGCTGTTTACCATTAATTTGTGGAAGGAAGAGGACCCTGCGCAAAATCCGCCGCCGGTTGAGATCAACGACTGCCTGAGACCCGAAGACGCAGAAGACGTAAGGCCAATCAAGATCGACCTTTTCATCGCCACCTATTCCGAAGATGTGGAGCTGGTCAGGCTCTCGATCCGCGATGCCCTGAAAGTCACCTACCCCGGCCCGCTGGATTTTAAGGTGCACGTGCTGGATGACGGACGACGCCCCGAGATGAAGGCCGTCTGCGAACAAGAGGGAGCCAACTATATCACCCGACAGACCAATATCGGCTTCAAGGCCGGTAACCTGCGCAATGGGCTTGAACAGACCGACGGTGATTTCCTGGTAATTTGCGATGCCGATACCCGCGTTTTTCCGACGCTGCTGAGCCATACGCTCGGCTATTTTCGCGATCCGGACGTCGCCTGGGTACAAACCCCGCAGTGGTTCTTCGACCTGCCGGAGGGTGAAAACCTCTCACGCTGGCTGGGGCGCAGAGCGGGTAAAGTGGGCTACGGGCTGGGATGGCTGGCGCAGAAATTCATCGGACCGGTCACCGTTGGCCGGGACCCCTTCTTCAACGATCCGCGCATGTTCTATGACGTAATTTTACGCCGCCGCAACTGGGCTAACGCCGCATTCTGCTGCGGCGCAGCTTCTATCCACCGGCGCGAAGCGGTGATGCAGGCAGCGCTACGAAGCTATGTCTGGGCTGTCGAAGAGGAGATCGACCGCCATACCCGCGATATACGCGATCCCGCGATGCGCGAAACCCTGCAGGACGCCATGCGCCCACACGTTGCGTTCGATACCGAGCTTACCCCCTATAAGTTTCACGTTTCCGAGGATATTTATACCTCGATCCTGCTGCATGGCGACAGCGCGCGTCGCTGGCGCTCGGTGATGCACCCGCGTATTGAATCGAAAATGCTCTCCCCGCAGGACATGCTGACGTGGATGATTCAGCGCTTCAAATATGCCGCGGGTTCGCTGGATATTCTTTTCCACGATAATATTTTCAGCCGCCGCCGCTTTAAGCTCTCGTTGCCGCAGACGCTAATGTACGCCACCACCTTCTGGTCTTACATGGCCTGCGTGTGGAATACCGTATTTCTGATCTCCCCCATTATTTATCTTTTTACCGGTATTCCGCCCGTCTCCGCCTGGTCTGAGCCCTTTTATCTCCATTTCCTCCCCTTTTTCATTGTCTCCGAGCTGGCATTTATGTTTGGCACCTGGGGCATATCGGCGTGGGACGGCAGGGCCTCTTATCTCTCGTTTTTCTCCATGAATCTGCGCGCGTTAAACACGGTATTGCGCGGGGAGCAGATTAAGTTTCACGTCACGCCAAAAGAGCGACAGACCGGCCGCTTTCTCTATCTGGTGAAGCCGCAAATCGCCATTGTCGTGCTTACCCTGGCAGGGCTCATCTGGGGAGGCATTCAGGTGGCGCGAGGGGAAGTAGACGACCCTTCCGGCTACGTCATTAACATCTTCTGGGGCGCGGTGAATATTGCTGCCATGCTGCCGCTGATCCTGGCCGCCATGTGGACGCCGACTGAAGAGGAGGCGCAGCCATGAGAAAACGCGATGCGCTGCTGTCCGCCCGCAGTTATCTCACGATTTTGATCGGCTTTCTGCTGGGGTTCGCCATTGTTGTCTGGGTAGAAAAACAGATGCCAACGCGTGTCGAAAGCAGTGCGGGAATGAGCCTAAGTAACGATTTCCCTCCGCTTCCCGCCCCGCGTGAATTGACCTTTGACGAGGCTATCTGGGCGCGCGTGGCATGGCAGTATTATGTGAATAATACGCAGCCGAACGGCCTGGCCAACGCACACGATGGCGAACCCTGGTTCAGCCTGTGGAGCACCGGCAGTTACCTCTTTGCCATGATCGCGGCAAAGCAGCTCAACATTCTGAGCGACGACGAGTTTGATGAACGCGTCACCGCCGCGTTGTTTACCCTGGGCCAGCTGCCGCTTAATCCGCAGGGGTTGCCTGCTGCCTATTATCATGCAGACACGCTCCACATGCTGGGTAAGCCGGATCCCTCCGCGATAGGCATGGGCCGCCTGCTCAACGCCCTGCAAACATTGCTGTGGCGTTATCCTCAGCACGCCGCCGCCGTGCGGGATCTCTTTAACCAGTGGAAGGTGGCGGCCCTGATTACCAACAACACCGCGACACAGGCCGCCGCGCCGCTTCATCACTGGGCGCTGGCGGTGGATGAGCCCAGAAACAGCTTCGGTTACCGCTTGTATGCCAGCCATACGCTGCGGCTCATCGACAGCGCAGCGGGACTGGCGGTCACTAACCCGCCGGAGGGGCAGCAGATGATCGACATCGACGGCATCATGGTGCCCGACGAAGGGCTGCGCACCCCCTGGGGTCGTCAGCCCTCTCTGATCAGCCTTCCCTATCTGTTAACAGGCCTCGAACTGGGTTTTGACGTCCAGAGCGCGGAGATTACCTGGCGCATTATGCAGATCCAGCAGCGCCGCCACGGCCTGCGGGTCAGCAAGCCCCCTATCAGCACCGACTATGCCGAGCCCGCCCCGGACTATGTCAACGATCTGCCTGACCGCCAGCCGCTGCAAAACAGCGCCCTGCGCGATGCCACCCCCGAGCAGACGGCTATCACCTCTACCCGTACCGCCTTTGCCTGGTATGCACTGTTCCGCAATGGCTGGAGCGAAGCCTTGCGCCAGCAAGTGCAGAAATTGCAGGTACCCGGCAAGGGCTGGCAGCGCGGACTTAATCTCAACAGCAGCGTAAACGACATCGTAGACGGCGACACTAACGCCATCGTGCTCGAAAGCCTGGCCTATATCGTTCACGGTCAGATGCTATGTCTGGCCTGCCTCGGCCCCGCCAATCCACCTACTTCGTCAGCAGGAGCTAAGCCATGAAGCTGAAATCGTTACTCTATTTTCCTCTTCTGGCCGGGCTTATGGCGTGCTGGCTCACCCTCTCTGCGGCGCAGGCCGTCACCGGGCTACCGGCCTCCGAGTACGAACCGCGTAGCGGGGAGCTGAATGCGCGGGAGATGGCGATTGCCAAAAACGCCTGGCAATATTTTGTCGCCAATTACCAGCCCACCACCGGGCTGGTGAATGCCGTAAATAAATACCCCTCCACCACCATGTGGGACAGCGCCTCTTATATGGCTGCCATGACGGCAGCACGTGAGCTGGGGATTATTGATAAAGCCGAGTTCGATCGCCGGATGCTGAAATTACTCGCCACCCTCAACAAGCTGGATTTGTTCCGCAACGAGTTACCTAACAAGGCCTACAACACCATCACCGGGCAGAAGGTTAACTACCAGAACAAGCCTGGAGAAATTGGCTTCTCGGCGCTGGATATCGGCAGGATGTTGATCTGGCTGAAGGTGATTAAAGAGCGCTATCCAGAATACGGCAACAGCATCGATAACGTGTTACTGGGATGGAATTTCACCAACGTCATCAACCCCTGCGGCATGCTGTACGGCGCTTACCTGGAAAATGGCCAGCCAAAGTATGTCCAGGAGGGGCGCCTCGGCTACGAGGAGTATGGCGCGGCGGGGTTCTCGCTGTGGGGCTTTGGCACGTGTCAATCCAGCCAGCCTCAGCCTTATGAGCTGGCAGAGATCTACTGCGTGATGGTGCCTTACGATTCGCGCGATCCCCGTATGACCAGCCAGCACAACTATGTGGTCACCGAGTCTTACGTCCTCTACGGCCTGGAGTTTGGCTTTGATAAGCCCGAGGATCGGGATAACACCCCGCGCGATTACTCGCACCCCTGGATGAAAAACTTCGCTGACCGGGTCTACCAGGCCCAGGAGAACCGCTACGCGATTACCGGGGTGTTAACCGCACGCTCCGAGCATCAGCTCGATAAGTCCCCCTACTTCGTTTATGACACCGTCTTCAGCGACGGCTTTAACTGGAACACCATCACCGATAAAGGCCAGTACGTACCCAATACCGCGGCCATTTCGCTGAAGGCGGCGCTGGGTATGTGGGTCTTATGGGACTCGCCCTATACCGACCGCCTGCTGGACGCCATCGAAAACGCTAACGAAGCGGACAAGGGCTATTACGAAGGGCTATACGAAAATGGCGATGGCCCCATTAAAGAGTTCATCGCCAATAACAACGGCATCATGCTGGAGTCGCTGCTGTTTAAAAAAGAGGGCAAATTGCTCCAGTACAATACTGACAACCCGAAAAACCGCGATTTCGCCCCTTCGCTCTGGGACAAAAAGCTGGTGGATCTGTTTGAGCCGAATAACACCGCGCGCAATCGCCCCTTCCTGAACAGTACGCCGGCCGTCAAAACCTGGTGTGAACAGACCGGCACTACGCAGCGGACGAAACCCGCCTGCCAGGCTTGCCAGTGCGCCTCTTGCAACGCGGACGCGCCCGTTAAATTACCCCCGGTGACCGCGCAATGCTTAAAACCCTAGCCCGCACGCTGGCGGTCTCTGCTGTGGTATTGGTCGTCCTGCTGGCGCTGTTCAGCCGGGAGGGCGCCGGGTGGCGCTGGTTAACCAAAGGGGGCTGGCACACCACCGCGCGTATCGATGCCCTCACCCCCCAGGAGCGGGAGTGGGCGCGTATTGCGTGGCGCTATTTTGAAAATAATACCCAGCCGCAAACCGGGTTAGTCAACGGTAGCGACAAACAGCCGCGCGCAACCTTGTGGCAGATGGGCGATACGCTTATCGCCCTGCTGGCCGCCCGGGATCTGGGGCTGGTTAACGAGCCTGAGTTTGATGCCCGGCTGACCCGCCTGCTGGGCACGCTCAATCGCCTGACGCTAACCGACAC
The DNA here is from genome assembly GCF_017348915.1 of Leclercia pneumoniae. Taxonomy (NCBI): domain Bacteria; kingdom Pseudomonadati; phylum Pseudomonadota; class Gammaproteobacteria; order Enterobacterales; family Enterobacteriaceae; genus Leclercia; species Leclercia pneumoniae. Next base: position 2,324,809 of record NZ_CP071383.1, read on the forward strand.
CCGCACGCCAGGCAGACTTTATTCCACGCAGACGGCGTCCCCCATTGATTTCAGCGGTAAGCCAGCGAAGAGCGGCTGGTCGGCAAAGGATATGGCGCGACTCATGCTGGCCCTGCGGCTCACCGCTGAGCGCGCTCCTCAGTATCGCGAGTATCTGGATAAGATCATTCTGCGCTGGAACTTCTGCCCGGTCATCGACGATGAGGGAGAGTTGCGCTCTGCTTCAATGCAGAACGGGCAGCCGATGATTCGCGACGAACTCCGTCTCGGTGAGAGCGAATATGCCGCCAGCGCGTTTCGCCTGTGGGGGTTTGCTCCCGACAAGGCGCTAAACCCGCCGTCGCAGCATGTCATTCTCTTTCAGCGTCGGCTCGCCGTTGATGCCCGCGACCCGCGCACCACCTGGCAACCCTCGCTGCTGACCACCCTTCCCGCCATGCTACCGGGGCTGGAGTTCGGCTGGCAGTTGCCCGGCGTCTCCTCCGATCTGCAAAAAACGCTGCGTACCCGGGCCGAAGGGATATGGCTCAGCCAGAAAACGCGCTGGGAGCAAGATAAAGTCCTTACCGCGCGCGCCGACTTTTATCTCACTCAGGCTCCCTGGCACGTTGAGGATACCGTCTGGGGGAATGGCTATGCCTGGAACACGCTGGGAGACGATGGAAAATATTATCCCCGGCTGGCACAGGTGTCGACCAAAGCGGTTTTTGTGCTCTGGGCGCTGTGGGATAACGACTACACCGACAGCCTGATGGCAGTGACTCGCCATCTCAATCGCCCGCAGCAGGGGTGGTTCGAAGGTCGCGTCGAGGCAACCGGGGACATTAACCCCACCCTCACCCTCTCAACCAACGCCATGGTGCTGGAAGCCCTGCTGTACAAAAACAACGCCGGGCCGCTGTTAGAAAACGGTCTGGTGGATAACGCGGGCTATTTCTCTCGCCGCACGTCAGATACTTTCAACCCGCCCGGCCTCTGTCTTCCGGGTGAACGGGCCGCGAGGGCCACGCAATGAAATTCTACCGCGACCTCTTTGAGGCAAGCCTAAACCGCGTCATTGCCGGGCACGACAGAAAACGCTTTTTCGAGGCCTTCTGGGACACCTTCATTCATATGTCCCCTGAAACGGAGCGGCACTTCGCCCGTCGCCCGAAACAGGAGGGCCAGCAGATGATCTACAAAAGCTTCTTCGCCATGCTCGCGGTCGACGGCGTGCTGTTTGTACCCGATTTTCTCGAACGGCTTGCCCGGGAGCAGAGCGATGAAGGGCTGCGCCTGCCTCCGCGCTTTTTTGCCCTGTGGCGAGAAGCGATGCTCAGCACCGTACGCACCCGCGACCCGCTCTGCGATGAGGAGATCCTCACGGCCTGGGCGATGGCGATAGCGCCCGGTCTGGAATATCTGCGCCGCCAGGCGGAGCTTCACTATCAGGCGGGAGACGACTAACTATGCCATCCACCTCTCCTTTCGATTTGAACGCGCTGCCCATGGGGGTGATGATCTATGATGCGGCGGAACGCCTGCAGGGCTGGAATGACAAGCTCACCCTCTATTATCCCGTCATTACCCCCTGGTTAGCCGTTGGCGCCACGCTGGAGAGCCTGGCCGAGAAATTTATTGATTCGGGCTATCACATCGATCCCGTCCGTCGCCGCACCCTGCGCGACGCGATCATCCGTAACTGTCGTCAGCCGAACCACCGTGAAGTGCGGCAATCCGGAAACCGACGGCTCTATGTTCAGCACCAGCGACTTAACGATGGCGGCATTATCAGCCTGCATACGGATATTACCGGGCTGGATGAGGCACAGCGCTCACGCCACCAGCTGCACGACGATTTTTTACTGACCGCAGAGACAATCCAGATAGGTATCTGGGACTGGCAAGTCTCCCAGGACAGCCTGCAGGTCAACGATACGCTGCTGGCGATGGTGGGCCAGTCGCGCGTGCAGTTACACTACCCGCTGCGCTTTTTGCTGAATCTGGTTCATGCCGAAGATTTGGCCACCCTGCGTAACGCGATGACTGCCTCAAAAAAGGATCACATGCCGGTTTTTGAATGTGAGATACGCGTTCAGCATCCGACCCAGGGCTGGCGCTGGATGCTCATCTCAGGCCAGGTTGTGACCCTCAGCATGCAGCAGGAGGCCGAACGCGTTATCGGCACGCTGCAGGATATTACCCGGCGCAAAGAGGCAGAGCTTCTCGCCATTGAGGCGGCGAAAGTCGCCCAGGAGGCCAACGAGGCGAAAAGCGCGTTCCTCGCCAACATGAGCCACGAAATCCGTACCCCGATGAACGGGATCCTCGGCATGACCCAGCTCTGCCTGGACACGCCGCTAAATCCAGACCAACGGGAATACCTGACGCTGGTAATGAGTTCGGCCCAGTCGCTACTGCACATTATTAACGACATTCTCGACTTCTCGCGTATTGAGTCGGGCAAGATGTCGGTCGATGAAGAACCGCTGGAGATCCGCCCTTTCGTTCAGGCGTTGATTCGTCCACATATGCCCGCCGCCAGTGAAAAAGGCATTGAGCTGCTGGTGGATATCGCCCCGGCCGTGCCGGAGGTGCTAATGGTGGATGGCCCGCGGCTGCGTCAGATCCTGACCAACCTGCTGGGTAACGCGCTTAAATTTACCCATCAGGGCGAAGTGCTATTGGTCATTGAACCGGGCGCTGAACCCGATCAATGGCGCTTTCGCATTCGCGATAGCGGGATCGGCATACCGCCGGAGAAGCAGAAAAAAATCTTCGAGGCCTTCAGCCAGGCGGACAGTTCCACCACCCGCCGCTACGGCGGTACCGGGCTGGGATTAACCATTTCGGCCCGACTGGTTAGCCTGATGGGGGGAGAGCTCAGCGTGCAAAGCGAACCGGGAGTGGGCAGTGAATTTGCCTTCACCCTGGTGCTGCAGAGCCAGCAGGCTGCGCCGACCAGCGGCGACACTATGACGGGCTTTAACGGCGAACGGGTGCTGGTGGTTGACGATAACAGCACTAACCTGCGCCTGCTCGATACCATGCTTCGCCAGATGAACCTGACGCCGACCTGCGTGAATAACGCGAAAGAGGCGTTACGGCTGGCCGGCACCGACGCTGGCTGGCCACTCATTCTGCTGGATGCCCAGATGCCGGATATGGACGGCGTCTCCCTGGCGCTGGAGATCACTGTCCTGCCGCAGGGTGAGCAGAGCCATATCATCATGCTCAGTTCAATGAGCCGCCATTTTGATGCCAATATGCTGAAACGCATTGGGATCGCTCATTATCTGCATAAGCCCGTTGCCCATCGCGAACTCTATCACGTCATTGCCAGCGTCCTTGCCCCCGCGCCTGCTACAGCCCCGCCGCCGCCCGCCGCCGAGCCGGCCACAGAGGTGGGTGGACTGAACATTCTGCTGGCAGAGGACAATCTGGTGAACCAGAAAGTCGCCATGCGGTTGCTGGAGCGGCTCGGCCACCGGTGCGAAGTGGTGAATAACGGCCGGGAAGCGCTGACACGCTGGCGCGAGCAGCCCTGGGATCTGCTCTTTATTGACCTGCAAATGCCCGAAATGGACGGTGAGACCGCCCTGCGCCTGATTCGGGAAGAGACGCGCGCGCAGGGGCGCAGCCACCAGCCCGCCATCGTGATGACCGCCCATGCCATGCAGGGTGATAAAGAGCGTTGTCTGGCGATGGGCTTCGATGGCTATATTGCCAAGCCGGTGAATCAGGAAGCCTTGCAGCAAGAGATCGCGCGCGTTGGTGTCGGGATCGATAAGGGGCTGCCGGACGAGGCGCGCCTGCTCAGGCAGTGTGCAGACGATCCTGACCTGGTGCAGGAGCTGCTGCTGTTATTCAGTACCGGACTTGACGAGTCGATAGCCGCCATCGTGCAGGCTATCGACAACGACGATCGCGAAGCGCTGCGCCGCGCGGCGCACAGGCTGCGCGGTGAAGCGCTCACCCTCGGCTTCACCGGCCTGACCGAAACGCTCCAGCAGCTTGAGAGCGAGGCGGCATCGCTGGATCTGGCCGGGCTAAGCGCGCTACGACGCGAGCTTCTCGATGAGGCCGGGCGCAGCGCGACATGGCTACGCCAGCGGGTGCAGGAGGTAAAACATGATCCGTAAATTGCTCGTGCTGCTGATGGTCACTCCTCTGCTGGCGCAGGCCAGCCAGCCCGTCACCTGGTCGCTGGCAGGTCAATGGCGCGTACATGATGCTAACGACGAGACCTTCGACGGGGTGAACACCCCGGACCGTCACTGGCGCACCATCCAGGTGCCCGCCAACTGGTACAGCGCCGGATATGACCACCAGGGTGCCCTCTGGTACCGGCATGAATTTTCCCTTCCCGAACGCGCACCCGATACCATGGCAACGCTGATCTTTGACGGCGTGGACTATTTCGCCGATGTCGTACTGAACGGCAAAGCGCTGGCCCGCCATGAGGGGTATTTCCAGCGTTTCCCGGTGGACGTCAGCGACACCCTACGCCGCTATAACCGGCTCGCCGTCAAGGTGAACAGCCCATGGGAAGATCCCAAAACCGTCTGGCCGCTGCACAAAACCCAGATGAAAGGCATCCTTAATCAGCATGACACCCGCCCCGGCGGCGCGTGGTCTGAGCACGGGCAGGATGCCAACTCCGGCGGGATCTGGGCGCCGGTGAAACTGCACCTGAGCCGCGGTGTGACCATAGACGACGTAATTCTGCGCCCGGACTGGCGCGACGGACTGGAAAACCCTGTTTTGCGCGCCGAGATCCGCTACCGGGCCCTCGCGGCCGGCTCTGTGACGCTGCGCCTCTCAGCTGCGCCAGATAATTTCAACGGCCAGCGCATTGAGCAGACCTTTTCGGTAAACCTGACGCAGGCGAACGGCAAGCCCCAGAGCCTGGACGTCAGCCTGCCGATGAAGGGGGTCAGGCTGTGGTGGCCAGCAGGGTATGGCAAGCCAAACCTGTACCGGATCCGCGCCACGCTGGTGGATGACCAGGGGTGATGGACACTGCCGTCACGCGCACCGGATTACGCAAGCTGGAAGAGCAGCCTGACAATCAAGGCTGGCGCATTAACGATCGACGGCTGTTTATCAAAGGCAGTAACTATATCGGTTCCCCGTGGCTCGGCACCCTGACGCGCCAGAAGTATCGCCGGGATTTCACGCTGCTGCAGAAGATGAATGCTAACGCGATACGCGTGCACGGGCACGTAGCTGGTCGCGCCCTCTATGAAGTGGCCGATGAGATGGGGCTAATGATCTGGCAGGATGTCCCTCTGCAGTGGGGCTACGACAACAGCGACGCCTTTGCCGATAACGCCGTGCGGCAGACTCGCGACATGATGGCGCAGTTCGGCAACTCGCCGGCAATCATTGTCTGGGGCGGCCATAACTTCCAGCCCTTCCAGACCTTTAAATTTGCCGGAATACCGCGGGGCAACAACATTCAGGAGATGATAAAGAACACCCAGGAGTATCAGGCGCAACTGGTGGCCATGGCCGCCGAGAGCTACCGTCGGCAGCGGTATCAGCCTGTCACAGCCCTCTTCCACTTTATGTTTGTGGAAACCTGGCCCTCAATTAACTGGGGGGTGGTGGATTATCTGCGTAAACCGAAAGCGGGTTACTATGCGTTGCAGCGCGCTTATCAGCCAATTCTTCCCTCCATTGAACCCCTTAGCGCAACCTGGCGCGTGGGGAGTGAGGCCAGAATAGGCCTGTGGGCGATTAACGATAGCTGGGAAGCCTGTGACTCCTGTCGCCTGACGTGGCAGGTAAAGCAAAACGGACGCGCCCTGGCGAAAGGGAATATGACCCTGACGCTCCCTCCCGATTCGGGTAAAAAGGTCAAGGAGATCGCGGTGACCCCCATCAGCCAACACAAGGTGACCATTGAGTACCGTATCGAGCATCAATCGGGTGCGCTCGCGGGGGTAAACATGCGAGAAGAGAACGTTGCGGCGCAGAGCGCGCGTTAAGGCAGGGTGAAATGGGCAGTGCGGCCGTTCTGGAGAATGCGTTAGTGAATCTCCTCAGCCGCACCCTTTCATGCAATGCAGAATTAGCGGGATGATTTTGGCCGCAGGTTTTCATCAAACACCAGCCGCTGACGTCCCGGTTCCACTTCCCGCAGCGGTTCCACCTGATGCAGGGTACGCTTACAGCGATCCACCAGCACCTGATACTCCCGGGTGCCCTGCTTCTTCCAGGCCATTTCCTGCTCCGTCAGCGCGCGGATGGCTTTCGCCGGGCTGCCGATAATCAGGTACCTGGCGGGCATTTCCGCCTTCGCTTTCACAAAGGCCGCCGCGCCGACAATGCTGTTTTCGCCAATCACCGCACCGTCCATGATCACCGCATTCATCCCCACCAGCGCATTTTTGCGGATAACGCAGCCGTGCAAAATGGCGCTGTGGCCGATATGTCCGTCCTCTTCCACAACGGTATCCTGCTCGGGAAAGCCGTGCATCACGCAGTTATCCTGCACGTTAGCCCCGTCTTTCACCACAATGCGCCCGAAGTCGCCCCGCAGGCTGGCATTGGGCCCGATATAGACCCCTTTGCCAATAATCACATCGCCAATCAATACCGCAGTCGGATGAACATAGCTCTCTGGCGCCACGACCGGCGTCAGACCATCTATTTGATATACAGGCACATAACCTCCGTTACGCGCTGGTCAGGCCGCCAAAGCGTTGCCAGTAAAGCGAACCCGGCGCAAGCAGTTCACCCACCGTGGTCTCGCCCTTTTCACTGACAAACGCCAGCGCCCCGGGCGCCACGCGTTGATAAATGTTGATGCAGAGTTGTCGCGCCGTTTGCCCCGCCCAGTGCGGTGGGAGCAACTCCTCCGGCAGCAGCGGATCTTTAAGGATCACGCGACGGTAAAAATGGATCAGCAACAGCTGGATCTGAAAACAGCGCTCAGGCGTTAACGCCTCCGCAGAGGCTTCGCGCAGCAGCGGCAGTAGCGGCCTGAACGAGTCGATAAAGCTTTCGTACATCAGGTTCTGTTCGCTTAAATGCCAGCACTCTTCGACACGGGCGCGCAGCGCGGCACGAGAAAGCGCCAGGGGGGTGTGCGCTTCAAAACAGATGACGTTATCTGCCACCCCCGCTTCATGCAGCAGCGACTGCACGTCGGCCAGTTGCTGGGATGGCGAGGCCATCAGGCTCGGTGCCAGCGTGCCAAACCCCTGCCAGATGAGCTGCTTTTTCACCTCATTGAGGGTGGATTTATCCAGCCCCTCTGACAACAACAGCAGCCACTTACCATCCCAGGCGGGCTGTTCCGCCCGGTAAATTTTGTGTTCCGCGCGGCGGGTTAAACGCAGCCCCTTGTCGCTCAGTCGATAAAAACTGCGACGTCCAATGCGCGCCACGTCCAGCCAGCCCTCTTTGTTCAGGCGAAACAGTGCGGTACGCACAAAACGTTCACCAAATCCCATTCCTTCCAGCAGCGCAGCCAGGCTACCCAGCCAAATTTCCCCGCCACGATGGGAGAGCGCATCGCCATACAGGGAGGCGATCAGTGAGGTTCCGCTCACGGGTACAGAACTGACCGCATGCTGGATAAAGTCGTCGAGTTTACTCATGTGATTCATTCTGCAGTTATTATGAGTGAGGATGAATCATAGCACAGCCGAAAAGCGTCTGGCCCGCCCCTAAAAGAGAGAGGGCCAGCGTCAGGATTAGCCGTTGGCGGCCATTTTCCGCATGTCGAATACGCGACAGGCTTTTCCTTCGGAACGTGGGATGCTGCCACAGTTCACGATAGTGACATCGGTCGAGATCCCCACCATCGATTTAATACGATGGCGCAACTGGTGGCACACCTGGCAGCGCTGTTCATGGCTGAGCATCAGACTGCTCTGTTTCAGCTCGACCTTCACGCAAAGTGAATCAAGATGGCCGTTACGGTTCACTTCCAGCTGGTAATGCGGCGAGAGATGTTCAAACTTGACGATCTCCTCCTCCAACTGGGACGGGAAGACGTTAACGCCGCGAATGATGAGCATGTCGTCACTGCGTCCGCTAATGCGATCCATCCGCCGCATGGTGCGCGCCGTCCCCGGCAGCAGGCGCGTCAGGTCACGGGTGCGATAGCGAATCACCGGCAGCGCCTCTTTGGTCAGGGTAGTGAACAGCAGCTCGCCCTGCTCGCCGTCCGCCAGCGGGGTACCATCGTTCGGATTGACGATTTCGGGATAGAAATGATCTTCCCAGATGGTCGGACCGTCCGCGGTTTCAATGCACTCCATCGCCACCCCGGGTCCCATCACTTCCGACAGACCATAGATATCCAGAGCGGTAATGCCGAGGCGTTTTTCGATTTCGCAGCGCATCGCCTGCGTCCACGGCTCGGCACCAAACACCCCGACGCGCAGGGAGCACTGACTGGCGTCGCCACCCATCTGACGCTCCAGCTCTTCAATCAGATTCAGGCAGTAGGAAGGCGTGACCATAATCATATCCGGCTGGAAATCACGGATCAGCTGGGCCTGTTTTTCGGTCTGGCCGCCGGACATGGGGATCACCGTCGCCCCTAAACGCTCGGCGCCATAATGGGCACCCAGCCCGCCGGTAAAGAGCCCGTAGCCGTAGGCGACGTGAATTTTATCTTTTGCGCTGCCGCCCGCTGCACGCAGCGAGCGCGCAACCAGGTTGGCCCAGTTATCGATGTCATTCTGCGTATAGCCCACGACCGTCGGCTTTCCGGTCGTACCGGACGAGGCGTGGACGCGCACCACCTGCTCCATCGGCACGGCGAAGGTGTCGAACGGATAGTTATCACGCAGATCTTGTTTCGTGGTGCAGGGGAACTTGCGGATATCCGCCAGCTCTTTGAAATCATCAGGGTGAACGCCCGCCGCATCGAATTTGCGTTGATACATCGGGACGTTGTCGTAAGCGTGTTTTAGCGTCCACTTCAGACGCTGGGTTTGCAAAGCCTGCAGTTCATCAACGGAGGCGGTTTCAATCGGATCAAGCTTTGTTGTCGTTGTCATTGTAGGGTGCTCACAGTAAGAGTTGATCAAACACGCTCAAGGATCATGGCAATGCCCTGACCCACGCCGATACACATGGTGCAGAGTGCATACCGCCCGTTGCGGCGGTGCAGCTCATGAGTGGCCGCCAGCGCCAGTCTGGCCCCGCTCATCCCCAGCGGATGGCCTAACGCAATCGCCCCGCCGTTCGGGTTGACGTGGGCGGCATCATCCGCCAGACCCAGTTCACGTAGAACGCCCAGCGCCTGCGCGGCAAACGCCTCGTTCAGCTCAATCACGTCCATATCGTTGATGCTTAAACCGGCACGCTCCAGAACTTTGCGGGTGGCTGGCACCGGGCCAAGCCCCATCAGACGCGGCTCAACACCGGCGGTGGCCATCGCCACAATGCGCGCGCGCGGGGTTAAGCCCTGGCTGGCCGCCATGTCGGCGCTGGCGACGATCAGCGCTGCGGCGCCATCGTTCACCCCGGACGCGTTCCCGGCGGTCACCACCCCATCGGCACGGAAAGGGGCTTTCAGGCCAGCCAGCATCGCAAGCGTGGTGTCCGGTCGCAGGTGCTCATCGTGCTGCACTTCGGTCACGGCCCCTTTTTTGCCTTTCAGAACCACCGGCACAATCTCCTGCGCCAGAATGCCGCTGGCCTGCGCCTGGGCGGTGCGTTGTTGGCTGCGGTAGGCAAAGGCGTCTTGATCCTCACGGGAAATATTTAACAATTTGGCTACATTCTCTGCCGTTTCGGGCATGCTGTCAGTACCAAATTGCTGTGCCATGAGCGGGTTCACAAAACGCCAGCCGATGGTGGTATCAAAAATCTCGTTCTGCCGCTGAAAGGCGCTGGTGGCTTTGCCCATCACAAAGGGGGCACGGGACATCGACTCCACTCCCCCGGCGATCATCAGGTCGGCATCCCCGGCACGAATGGCGCGGGCCGCGAAGCCCAGTGCATCAAGGCCAGATCCGCACAGCCGGTTCAGCGTCGTACCGGAGACGGTCTGGGGCAGCCCGGCCAGCAGCAGCGACATGCGCGCCACGTTGCGGTTATCCTCCCCCGCCTGGTTGGCACAGCCGTAAATCACATCATCAATACATCCGGCATCCAGACCGGGATTACGCGCCAGCAACTCGCGCAGCGGGATGGCCCCCAGATCGTCGGTGCGTACGCCTGATAAGGCGCCAGCGTAGCGGCCAATCGGAGTGCGGATCCCGTCACAAATATAGGCGTCACGCATCATGCTTCTCCTGTGATAGTGCCGCCGATGCGGTGGGATTTCCCACGGAAGAAGGCGACGGTTTTCTGTTGTTGATTAACAATTTCGATGTCATACACGCCGGTCTGTTTGCCCTGGTGACGAACCTGCGCGGTGGCGGTCAGCCTGTCGCCGGCAAAGGCCGGGCGGATAAACTCGATGGCGCAGCCGGACGCGACCGCTGCCAGCCCCTGGCTGTTACAGGCGTAGGCGAAGGCGGTATCGGCCAGGGTAAACAGCTGGCCGCCATGACAGCTTTGATGGCCGTTCAGCATTTGTGGCGTGACCTGCATGGTCAGTACGGCATAACCGTCATTCATCTCGATAATGTCGATACCATACGCCTGGGCGCAGGCATCTTTTTCATACATGGCTCGGGCGTTACGCCAGGCGTTATGACTCATAGCTACTCTCCAGAAGCGCACGCTGGCGCAGCAGGGAAGATGGGCGATAGCGCTCTTCGCCGTAGTGTCGTTGCAGGTTTTCCAGCAGGATCAGCACCCGTTGCCAGCCGAGTTGTTCACCCCAGGCCAGCGGGCCGCGCGGGTAGTTCACCCCCAGCCGCATCGCGGTATCGATATCCTCTTCCCGGGCCACCCCTTTTTGCAGCGCGTCCAGGGCTTCGTTGATGATCATCGCCAGGGTGCGCCAGATAATCAGCCCCGGATAGTCTGCGACCTGCAGGACGCGCTTGCCCCGCTGTTGCAGATAATGCACCGCTTTACGCGTCGCCGAATCCGGGTTGCTGTCGGCGCTGGCGATGACCGCCACGTCCCCTTCAAGACGATCAATCACCACCACCGGGCAGGCATAGCGCGCCGCTAAGGCCTGCGCCGTCTCCCCCTGCGTATCAATGAGCAGCAGGTCGTCAATTTTAGTGACACCGTCACTTCTCTTTTCACTGTAACCGGCGCTGTCGCCGTCGCTTACCGCCTCATACCAGCCCACCGTCGGCTTATCGCTGCGCCAGTTGTAGACGCCCTGTCCGCTCTTCTTGCCAAGACGGCCGCCCAGCACCAGCTCCTGCTGCATCAGCGAGGGGAGAAAACGGCGCTCTTGCCAGAAGGCGTTAAACACGGAACAGGTCACGGCAAAGTTGACGTCCTGGCCGATCATGTCGGTAAGCTCCAGCGGTCCCATGGGGAAGCCCGCCCCTTCACGCAGGGCAGCGTCCAGATCCTGCGGGGCCGCCACCTGCTCCTCCAGCGCACGCCAGGCTTCGGCGTAGTACGGACGCGCCACACGATTGACAATAAAACCCGGGGTAGACTGGCAACGCACCGGCTGTTTACCCCAGCGGATCGCCAGGTCGCACAGCTGCTCAACCACTTCGTTCGAGGTTGCCAGCCCGCTCACCACCTCCACCAGCTTCATCACCGGTGCAGGGTTGAAGAAGTGCAGACCCGCCACGCGCTCGGGGTGAAGCACGCCTGCGGCAATGGCGGTAATCGAGATCGAAGAGGTGTTACTGGTCAGCAGGGTCTGCGGCGGGCAGATCTCAGCCAGCTGGGCAAACAACGCCTTTTTCACTTCCATACGCTCGGACGCCGCTTCAATCACCAGATCGGCGGCGGCCAGCGCCTGAATATCGGTGACCGGCGTCAGTCGGGAGAGCGTCTTTTCGCTCGCTTCGGCGCTGAGCTTGCCGCGGGCCACGCGCGATGCCAGACGGCTGCGGATGCCCTCGATGGCGCGGGCAATCGCCCCGGCGTCGATGTCATATACCAGCACCGGGTGGCCCTGACTGGCCGCCACCTCGGCGATCCCGGCCCCCATGATGCCGCTGCCGATAACCGCGACGGTTTGAACAGATAGCGTCATGATTATTTCCCCGTGAAGTGCAGCGCACGTTTGTTAAGAAACGCACTGACCCCTTCGCGATAGTCGGCGCTTCGGCCCGCTATGCGCTGATAATCACGCTCCAGATCGAGCTGGGCATTGAGGGTGTTGGTTTCCGAGGCGTTGATGGCCTGTTTAATTAACCCCAGACCGAAGGTGGGCTGAGCGGCCAGATGCACCGCCAGCTGCTGTGCGGTATCCACCAGCGCGGCATCGTCCACCACCTGCCAGATCATCCCCCAGGCGTGCGCCTGCTCTGCGCTGAGCTTTTCACCCAGCAGCGCCAGCCCCATCGCCCGCGCCCGGCCCGCGACGCGCGGCAGCAGCCAGGTACCGCCGCAGTCCGGCACCAGCCCCAGCTTGCTGAACGCCATGACAAAGTTTGCCGAACGCGCGGCAATCACGATGTCGCAGCCCAGCGCGAGGGTAGCGCCTGCGCCAGCGGCTACGCCGTTCACCGCGCAGATCACCGGTTTTGGCAATGCCGCCAGACGACGAACCAGCGGGTTGTAAAAACGCTCAACAGACATCCCGAGGTCCGGCGCAGGGCCGTTCGGGTCAACGTTACGGTCGTTCAGATCCTGCCCGGCGCAAAACCCGCGTCCGGCTCCGGTGATCAGCAGGCAGCGGATAGTCTCATCGCGTTCAGCCTGCTTCAGACATTCCGCCAGCTGCTGGTGCATCACATCGTTAAAGCTGTTAAGCCGATCCGGGCGGTTGAGGGTGAGGGTCATCACCCCGTGTTCAACGTGACTAAGAATGAAATCCATGGTTAACGTCCTTTAAATTCGGGGCTGCGTTTCTGCAGGAAGGCGGCGATCCCTTCGCGACGATCTTCGGTGCCAGCCAGCAGCGTAAAGAGCTGACGCTCCTGGGCAAGCCCCGCCTGCAGAGGAACTTCCTGCGACTGGCGCAGCGCCTGTTTCGCCGCCTGCAGTGCCAGCGGCGAGTGGCGGGCCATCTGTGCGGCCTGCTGCAGGGCGTACTCCAGAGTCAGGGCATCCGGGTGAATATCACTCACCAGCCCTGCCGCCAGCGCCTGCCGGGCGGTGATGCTTTCGCCGGTCAGCACCATTTTGCTGGCCAGCGATTTGCCAACGCAGCGGATCAGACGCTGGGTGCCCCCGGCGCCCGGCATAATCCCTAAAGTGATCTCCGGCAGACCAAAACGGGCGCTTTCACCGGCAATCACCACGTCACAGAGCAGGACCAGTTCGCAGCCCGCTCCCAGCGCGTAACCGTTCACGGCGGCAATCAGCGGTTTACTGAAGATGTTGATACGCGCCCAAAGCTGGAGGCGAACGTCGTTGAGGGTGGCGGGCAGATCTTTTTCCGCCATCTCGTTCAGGTCGGCCCCGGCGGCAAAGAAGCGGGCATCGCCGGTGATGACGCATACCGAAATCGTGTTATCCACGGCGGCGGCTTCCAGCGCCTCTGCCAGCTGGCCGAGCAGCGCATTATTCAGGGCGTTGCGCGCCGCGGGGCGGTTTAGCGTCAGCTGCAATACGCGGCCATGACGGGTCTGGATCAGTTCGCTCATACCATCCCCTTCGCGTCGAAGTCGACTACCACGTCAGGCGTCAGCGGCAGGGCCTGGCAGCTCAGCACATAGCCTGCGGCCAGTTCGTCCGGCTCCAGGCTGTAGTTGGTGGTCATCTCGACTTTTCCGCGCACCACTTTGCACTTACAGGTGGCGCAGACGCCCCCTTTGCAGGCATACGGCAGGTCAGCCCCCTGGCGCAGGGCCGCATCAAGAATGCTTTCATCTTCCGCCCCGAGGGTGATTTCCCGGTCGCGACCATCCTGGCGGACGGTCACTTTCTGTCCCTGCGCCTGTACGCTATGGGCGCGTTTGACCGCCGTACCCGGGGTGTTAAAACGTTCCAGATGGATGGCTTTTTCCGGCATCCCCAGCGCTTTCAGCGCGTTTTCAGCGTCATCCATCATCGCCATAGGGCCGCAGATAAAGGCCTGATCGAACTGGCTGAAATCAATCAGTCGTTGTGCAAGCGCGTGCAGCTTTTCGCCGTCGATACGCCCGCTCAGCAGCGCGCTGTCCAGCGTCTCCTGGCTGAAGATATGCACCAGTTGCAGGCGCGACGGGTAGCTGTCTTTCAGGTCCGCCAGCGCCTGGCGGAACATCATGCTCTGGCTACTGCGGTTGCCGTAGATCAGCGTGAATTCGCTGTCGGGTTCGGTTTGCAGAGTCGTGGCGATAATCGCCAGCATCGGGGTAATACCGGATCCGGCGGCAATCGCCAGATAGCTCCCCTGCTGTCCCGCCTGCGGCTGATAGCCAAAGTGGCCCTGCGGAATCATCACCTCCAGCGCCATCCCCTGCTTGATCTCCCCCTGGGCATAGCGCGAGAAACGCCCGCCGTCGATGGCTTTCACCGCCACGCTGATCTCCCCCGGATGGACGCTTCGACAGATGGAGTAGCAGCGGCGCAGCTCCTCATCACCGAGGCGAGCCTTCAGGGTCAAATGTTGACCGGGACGGAAGCGATACGCCTCCTGCAGCGTGGGTGGGATAGCGAAGGTGATGGTCACCGCATCGCGGGTTTCGGGCTCCACTTTTGCCACCGTTAAGGAATGAAACGTTGTCATGGCAACCTCAAATACATTTGAAATAGTCGAAGGGTTCACGGCAGCTATCGCAGCGGTAGAGCGCCTTGCAGGCCGTGGATCCAAATTCACTGATAAGGGTGGTCGAGGTGCTGGCGCAACGCGGGCAGGTCACCTCTGCCGCCAGATGGGCGTGGCAACTGTGTCCGGCGGGTGGGCTAATGCCATACTGACGCAGACGCTCGCGGGCATCCGGGGTCATCCAGTCGGTGGTCCAGGCCGGGTCGAGCTGAATGGCGACCTGCACCGGCGCAAAGCCGTGCGCGGTCAGTGTGTCGCGGATCGCGCCGATCAGATGATCCGTTGCCGGACACCCCGAATAGGTGGGGGTGAAGCCGATCGACCAGCCGTCGCCCTGGGCTTCAACGCTGCGCACCATGCCCAGGTCGGTAATGGTTAATACCGGGATCTCCGGGTCCGGGATCTGGCTTAATAGCGACCAGATTTGCGGGACTTCGGCGGGGGCCAGTTCAGCGAAACGTTGCATAGCGTCCTCCTCTGTTACCACTGCTGACCGGGATAGACGCGTTGCAGATATTGCATCTCTGCCAGCATCGGCCCCAGATGTTCGGTATGCAGACCCTGCCTGCCGCCGCTGCGGTAGGCCGCCTCTTCTGGTACCGTAAGGGCTGCATCCTTGAGACCGGTCATGATTTCCGCTTCCCAGGCGTCGCGCAGCGTACGCGGATCGACCGCGATGCCCTCTTCGCTCAGCGCCAGGTCAACGTCGTCGGCCTCAAACAACTCCCCGGTAAAGCGCCACAGTTCGTTGATGGCCTGCTGCATTCTTTCAGCGGAGAGTGCTGTCCCGTTGCCGAGGCGCTCCAGCCAGCCGCGGCTGAAACGCAGGTGGTAGCGCACCTCTTTCAGGGACTTGGCGGCGATTGCGGCCAGTTGCGCATCGCGGCTCTGCACCAGACGGCTATACAGCGCCACGTGCCAGGCATCAATGAAATACTGGCGCGCGATGGTATCGGCAAAGTTACCGTTCGGTTGCTCCACCAGCAGCAGATTGCTGAACTGACGTTCATCTCGCCCGAAGGCCAGCGAATCTTCATCGCCGTCCCCTTCCAGCTCGGCGGCATAGGTTAAGAAGTTGCGCGCCTGCCCCAGCAAATCGAGGCCGATATTGGCCAGCGCCAGGTCGATCTCCAGCTCCGGTGCATGGCCGCACCACGCGCCAAGGCGCTGGGAGAGCACCAGCCCGTTATCACCCAGACGCAGTACATAAGCCGTTAATGTTTTCATCCCTGACCTCACATATGCTCGATGCCATCAGGGATGGTGTAGAAAGTGGGATGGCGATAGACCTTGCTCTCAGCCGGGTCGAAGAACTCTCCGCGCTCTTCCGGCTGGGAGGCGACAATTTCGCTCGCCTTCACCACCCAGATTGAGCAGCCTTCGCTGCGGCGGGTATAGGCATCGCGGGCATTCTCCAGCGCCATGCGCTCATCGGCGGCATGCAGGCTTCCCACATGACGGTGAGACAACCCCTGTTTGGTGCGGATAAAGACTTCGTATAACGGCCAGTATGTTTTGCTCATTGTGCTTCCTCCTACGCGACGTTGCGGACGTGCTGTTTTTCGGTGTGCGCCAGTGCGGCTTCGCGCACCCACGTCCCCTCTTCCCAGGCTTTACGCTTGGCGGCCAGACGCTCGTGGTTGCACACGCCGCGGCCGTTGATCACGTCGTCAAATTCTTGCCAGTTGATTTCGCCGAAGCGGTAGTGACCGCTCTCTTCGTCCAGATGCAGATCCGGGTCCGGCACGGTCATGCCCAGCATCTCAACCTGCGGCACGGTGTTGTCGACAAAGCGCTGACGCAGCTCATCGTTACCGAAGCGTTTGATTTTCCAGGCCAGACTGCGGGCGCTGTTCGGTGAGTTATCATCGTTGGGTCCAAACATCATCAGCGCTGGCCACCAGAAGCGGTTGATGGCGTCCTGCAACATCTGCCGCTGCGCCTTGCTCCCCTGTGACAGCGCCATGCAGGCTTCAAAGCCCTGACGCTGGTGGAAGCTCTCTTCTTTACAGATTTTCACCATCGCCCGGGCGTAGGGGCCATAAGAGGTTCGGCAGAGCGCCACCTGGTTCACAATGGCCGCCCCGTCCACCAGCCAGCCAATCACCCCGATATCCGCCCAACTCAGGGTGGGATAGTTAAAGATGGAGGAGTATTTCATTTTGCCGTCGAGCATCTTTTGGTAGATGTCTTCCCGGGCGCAGCCCAGCGTTTCTGCCGCACTGTAGAGATAGAGTCCGTGACCCGCCTCGTCCTGCACCTTCGCCAGCAGAATGGCTTTGCGCCGCAGCGTTGGTGCGCGGGTGATCCAGTTACCTTCCGGCAACATGCCAACAATCTCAGAGTGCGCGTGCTGGCCAATCTGACGGATCAGCGTTTTACGATAGGCTTCCGGCATCCAGTCTTGCGGCTCAATGGCCGTCTCCTGCGCGATGCGTTGCTCAAAACGTTGTTCTTCTGTCACATCATCACCTTTATGATTCGTGAATCCATCAAGTGACGCCGATTAGCGAATCACTTTGTTTTTTAAAAGTTACACAAAGGTTAAATATAACCCCAAGAGTTGTTTGTCTATTTTGTGATGGCGCTCGCAACCCTTTTGCTTAGCCCGCGTCGCGCCTGGATCGATGCGCAGGACATTCGTCAGGCAAGATCACATTGTTAACAAATTATTAAAACACTCCTTGCATTTTATGATTCGCGATCAAACTATCTATAGTGAAATCACGAAACACTTGGAGAGAAGAGATGCAGCAGTTAGCCAGCTTCTTATCCGGCACCTGGCAGTCTGGCCGGGGCCGTGAACGCAGCATTTATCACGCCATTACGGGCGAACCGCTCTGGCAGGTCACCAGCGAAGGGCTGGATATGGCCGCCGCGCGTCGCTACGCCATTGAGAAAGGCGGTGAGTCACTTCATGCGATGACCTTTATCGAGCGCGCCGCGATGATCAAAGCGGTGGCGAAGCATCTGCTAAGCCAGAAAGCGGAGTTCTATGCCCTCTCGGCACAGACCGGGGCAACCAAAGCCGATAGCTGGGTGGATATTGAAGGGGGCATCGGTACCCTTTTCACCTATGCGAGCCTGGGTAACCGCGAGCTGCCGGACGATACTCTGTGGCCGGAAGATGAACTGATACCGCTCTCTAAAGAGGGAGGCTTTGCGGCTCGTCATGTACTGACGTCGAAATCGGGCGTGGCGCTGCATATTAATGCCTTTAACTTCCCCTGCTGGGGGATGCTGGAAAAACTGGCGCCAACCTGGCTTGCCGGAATGCCTGCCATTATCAAACCGGCCACCGCTACCGCTCAGCTCACCCAGGCGATGGTAAAATCCATCGTTGAAAGCGGCCTGGTGCCCGAAGGGGCAATCAGCCTGATATGCGGCGGCGCGGGCGATCTGCTTGACCACCTGGACAGCCAGGACGTGGTGACCTTTACCGGCTCGGCAAGCACCGGCCAGATGCTGCGGGTTCACCCCAACATCGTCGCCAAATCCATCCCCTTCACCATGGAAGCCGACTCGCTAAACTGCTGCGTGCTGGGGGAGGACGTTACGCCGGAGCAGCCGGAATTTGCCCTGTTCATTCGCGAAGTGGTGCGTGAAATGACCGCCAAGGCCGGACAAAAATGTACCGCCATTCGCCGTATCATCGTGCCGCAGGCTCAGATCGAGGCGGTGAGCCAGGCGCTGATCGCCCGGCTGGAAAGCGTGGTGGTCGGCGATCCGGCGCAGGAGGGGGTAAAAATGGGGGCGCTGGTCAACGCCGAACAGCGCGCCGACGTGCAGGAGAAGGTTGATGCACTGGTGACGGCAGGCTGTCAGGTGCGCCTCGGCGGCAAAGCCGATCTCAACGCGGCCGGCGCATTCTTCCCGCCGACGCTGCTCTTCTGTCCGCAGCCGGATGAAACCCCGGCGGTGCATGCCACCGAAGCCTTTGGCCCGGTCGCTACTCTGATGCCGTACCAGGATGCTGAACACGCGATGGCCCTTGCCCGTGCGGGTGAAGGGAGCCTGGCTGGCACGCTGGTAACCGCTAATCCGGCGCTGGCGCGGCAGTTTATTGCCGGCGCGGCGCGGGCGCATGGCCGTATTCAGATCCTTAACCAGGAGTCAGCCAAAGAGTCTACCGGCCACGGCTCTCCTCTGCCCCAGCTGGTTCACGGCGGGCCGGGACGTGCCGGGGGCGGCGAGGAGTTGGGCGGCCTGCGCGCGGTGAAACATTATCTGCAGCGTACGGCGATTCAGGGCAGCCCATCAATGCTGGCAGCCATCAGCAAACAGTGGGTACGTGGCGCCAGCGTGCAGGAAGATCGCGTTCATCCGTTCCGCAAATACTTTGAAGAGTTACAGCCAGGGGATAGTCTCCTGACGCCGCGCCGTACCCTGACCGAGACCGACATCGTCAATTTCGCCTGCCTGAGTGGGGATCACTTCTACGCCCACATGGATAAAATCGGTGCTGCCGAGTCGATCTTCGGCGAGCGCGTGGTGCACGGTTACTTTGTCATTTCTGCCGCTGCCGGTCTCTTTGTGGATGCGGGCGTAGGCCCGGTGATTGCCAATTACGGCATGGAAAATCTGCGCTTTATCGAACCGGTCAAACCGGGCGATACCATCCAGGTACGCCTGACCTGTAAACGTAAAACGCTCAAGAAACAGCGTACGGCGGATGAGAAACCGACCGGCGTAGTGGAATGGGCGGTGGAGATCTTCAACCAGCATCAGCAGGCCGTGGCTCTCTACTCCATTCTGACCCTCGTCGCGCGCCAGCATGGGGACATTGACCTCTGACCCTCCTCTTTCGGATAACGCAGCCTGCGTTATCCGGCTTCTGGCACATCTGACAAATAATCTGGCAAACGCAGGCAAACAGTGTCCATGGCGATATTGCTATGTTGGCGATGAGTAAACCGCGCGCAGAACAGCGGTCCCGAGTGCACAACGACACAACAATACGAGGTTAATTATGGGAAGCCCCTCTCTTTTTTCCCCGCGTAAAACGGCAGTCGCTCTGGCCGTCGCGGCCCTTTTACTTGGCCAGGCGCCGGCGATGGCGCATGGCACCGCCGCACACATGGTGCCGATGGACAAAACCCTGGCCGACTTTGGCGCGGATGTGCAATGGGATGACTACGCCCAGATGTTTACCATCAGCAAGGATGGCGCCTTTGTGAAGGTGAAACCCGGCGCGAAACAGGCGATGGTCAACGGCAAGCCGGTGACGCTACAGGTGCCGGTGGTGATGGAAGGCCAGACGGCGATGATCCCCGAAACCTTTATTAACGACGTCTTCCAGTCAGGGCTGGACCAGACTTTCCAGGTGGAAAAGACCCCGCACCCGCTGAACGCCCTCTCGGCCGACGAGATCAAGCAGGCGGTGGAAATTGTTAAAGCCGCGCCGGATTTCAAACCTAACACCCGCTTTACCCAGATTGCGCTGGTAGAGCCTGAAAAAGCCAAAGTATGGGACTTTGTCCTCAATGGCACCGCCGTTGATGCGCCTCGTCAGGCCGCCATCACCATGCTCGACGGGAAACATATCGTCGAAAGCGTGGTGGATCTGCAAGAGAAAAAAGTGGTCAGCTGGGCGGCCATTAAAGATGCGCACGGCATGGTGCTGCTGGATGACTTTATGACCGTACAAAGCATCGTCACCTCCAGCCCGGAGTTTGCGCAAGCGCTGAAGAAGCACGGCGTGGATGACCCGAGTAAGGTGGTGACTACGCCGTTGACGGTCGGTTACTTCGACGGTAAAGACGGCCTCCGGCAGGAAGATCGCCTGCTGAAGGTGGTGAGCTATCTGGATGTCGGTGACGGTAACTATTGGGCCCACCCGATCGAAAACCTGGTGGCCGTGGTCGACCTGGAGCAGAAAAAGATCCAGAAAATTGAAGAGGGTCCGGTGGTGCCAGTACCGTTGACGCCGCGTCCGTATGATGGCCGCGACCGCGTGGCGCCGAGTCTGAAACCGCTGAATATCGTGGAGCCGGAGGGTAAAAACTACACCATTACCGGCGACATGGTGCACTGGCAGAACTGGGATTTCCACCTGCGGCTGGACTCCCGCGTAGGGCCGATTTTGTCGACCATTACCTATAACGACAACGGTAAAAAACGCCAGGTTATGTACCAGGGATCGCTGGGCGGAATGATCGTGCCTTACGGCGACCCGGATGTGGGCTGGTACTTCAAGGCTTATCTGGACTCCGGCGATTACGGCATGGGCACCCTGACCTCCTCGCTGGTGCGCGGTAAAGATGTGCCTTCAAATGCGGTGATGCTCAACGAGACCATTCCGGACTATACCGGGGCACCGATGGAGATCCCGCGCGCTATCGCTATTTTCGAACGCTATGCCGGGCCAGAGTATAAGCACCAGGAGATGGGGAAACCCAACGTCAGCGCCGAGCGGCGGGAGCTGGTGGTGCGCTGGGTCAGTACCGTAGGGAACTACGACTACATCTTTGACTGGGTCTTCCACCAAAATGGCACCATCGGAATTGATGCCGGGGCAACCGGTATCGAAGCGGTGAAAGGGGTGCAGGCGAAAACCATGCATGATCCGAGCGCCAAAGATGACACCAAATATGGCACGCTGATCGACCATAATATTGTTGGCACCACCCACCAGCATATCTATAACTTCCGCCTGGATATGGACGTAGATGGCACTAACAACCGCATGGTGGCCATGGATCCTGAGGTGAAGCCAAACACCACGGGCGGCCCACGTACCAGCACCATGCAGGTGAATCAGTACACCATTGATACCGAACAGCAGGCGGCACAGAAGTTCGACCCCGGCACCATCCGCCTGCTGAGCAACACCACTAAAGAGAACCGCATGGGTAACCCGGTGTCTTACCAGATAATCCCTTACGCCGGGGGCACCCACCCGGTCGCCACCGGAGCGAATTTCGCGAAGGATGAGTGGATCTACCATCGTCTGAGCTTTATGGATAAGCAGTTGTGGGTGACCCGCTACCATCCTAATGAGATGTACCCGGAAGGCAAATTCCCGAACCGCTCCATTCACGATGAGGGGCTGGGCAAGTACAGTAAAGATAACGAAAACCTGAACGACCAGGATAACGTGGTCTGGATGACCACCGGTACCACCCACGTGGCACGTGCGGAGGAGTGGCCTATCATGCCAACCGAGTGGGTCCATACCCTCCTCAAACCCTGGAACTTCTTTGACGAAACCCCCACGCTTGGCAAGAAGAAAGACGAGAGTAAATAACCGTGAAGCCGGGCGTGATGCCCGGCTTTTTTTGCCATGGTTAACACGATATGACCACCGCCTCCCGGGACGTAACGCTTCCTAATTCACTATCAGGCTGCTAATAATGTGCCAGTGGATGATGATCGACCGAAGAGGACGCTATGGAAAATAATATTTCTTTCATTGACTTAATTGGCAAGGAGTTCAGCGGATCGCCAATCGGAACGCTGGCTGCATTTATCGCGATTTTTGGCGCCATCGTAGCGCTCATGAAGGTCTGTGCCAGGCGGAACCCCACATCGGCACATGAAATTTACCAGAAGAATGGAATAAGCCGGTTTCTGTTGTTCCTCTTCGCAATCAATCTCCCTTTAAACAAAACCCCCTCGATATCCAGAACCGAGCTGATTGGATCATGCTTAATCGCCGCTATCTCGCTGAGCGCCTGCGGTTTTATGGGCAACATGCTGTTTAAGGTTGCGAATACGCCAAAAGGCGCGGCATCGCTTTTTTACAAGCCTACCGATGAGAACTTTTATCTCTCCCCGCAGGGCGGTTCAGAGGCTTTTGCAGTCATCCGTAAAGGGCGTTGGTCGATCACCCCGGCCACCTGCCAGGCCCGCGCAGAAATGCCGCTTACCCCCTCCCACGGCCTGGTACAAATGATTTGCGAGACCTTTGTTAATGAGGAATATAAGCAGGATGTGATTAAGGCAGTAAAACAGTTCGAAAAAGATAAGCCGGTTATCTACACCATGGTCACCTTGCTCAGTATGTTGCTGTTCTGGATCGCCGCAAGCCTGCTGCTCTCGCTTATCTATAAAAAGCGACTCCACAACTATGTTAAGAATGAGCACAAGATTGCTGAAAGCTACGTGATGTGAAAAAGCCCTCTTACGAGGGCTTCAGCTAACTTCAATACCGTACACAAACCGATTTGGTTTCACACCAGCCGTCCAGCCAGTCGGGGCCAAAATCACGCCCGGTGCCGGACTGCTTCATGCCACCGAACGGCAGGTTGGCGTCAATCAGGGTATGGCTGTTCACCCAGACGGTACCGGCCTGCAGTCGATCGCTGTACGAAAGCGCATGGCTGATGTTTTGCGTCCAGATGCTGGCGGTCAGGCCATATTCGGTGTCGTTCGCCAGCTTCAGCGCCTCTTCCCCGTCGGCCACCCGCACTAAATTGACGACCGGGCCAAACACCTCTTCCCGCGTCAGGCGCAGGCTGGCATCCGGGTTCACCACCAGCGTTGGCGAGACATAATAGCCCTTACCGTCCGGCCCACGATTGCCGGTAATCAGCTCCGCGTGCCCGGATTGCGCTTCATCAAGGAAGGTCTGAACCTTGTCGCAATGGGCGCGGGAGACCAGCGGGTTGATATGTGCTTGCGGGGACATGCCCGGCCCGACGCTTAAGGACTTCACCGCCTGCTCAAACCTGCTTACCAGGGTATCGAACAGCGGCGCTTCGATATAGATACGCGAACTGGCCGCACACACCTGGCCCTGGTTGAGGAAGCTGCCGGTCATTAACCCTTCAATAACCCAGGCCGGATCGGCATCTTTCAGCACGATGGCCGGGTTTTTGCCACCCAGCTCAAGGGTGACGCCCATCAGACGCTCCGCCGCGGCGCGGGCAATTTGCTTGCCGGTGGCGGTAGAGCCGGTAAAGCTCACCTTAGCGATATGGGGATGGCTGGTCAGGGCGGCGCCGCACACTGCCCCGCTGCCCGTAACCACGTTAAACACGCCATCGGGAATACCCGCTTCACTTGCCAGTTCGGCCACCCGCAGCATGGTCAGCGGCGTGGTTTCCGAAGGCTTGATCACGATCGAGCAGCCTGCCGCCAGCGCGGGCATCACTTTCCACATACCAATCATTAGCGGGAAGTTCCACGGCACGATGCCCGCCACAACGCCGACGGGCTCTTTGCGTGTCCAGGCCTGGTAACGCGCCCCCTGGGGCATCGGAATAGAGAGGTCGAGGGTCTTGCCGGTAATTTTGGTGGTAAGCCCGGCGGTATAACGCATCCAGTTCAGGGTGCAGCCCACTTCAAAGGCGCGGGAGATATTAATGGATTTGCCCTGCTCCAGGGTTTCAAGCTGGGAAAGCGCCTCACTGTGTTGCTCCACCAGATCGGCAAAACGCAGCAGAATGCGTTCACGCTCGGCGGGCAATTTACCCGCCCAGCTACGGCCCACAAAGGCGCGCCACGCGGACATGACCGCGCGATCGACATCCTGAACGCTGGCGTCGGCGGTGGTGGCAATCACCTCGCCGGTCGCCGGGTTGAACACATCCAGAGGGTTATCGCTATCGGAGGCAGTCTGCTCTCCCTCGATCCAGAGACCGTGCTGGCGGTCTAAAAATTGCTGCACGCTTTGCAGTACGGCGACCTGAGTATCAGACATACCTTCTCCTTATCTTTCGCAGGGTGTCACAGCAGTCTAAGGTGGCTTTGGCAAATCCGCTTTTATCTCTATGACATTCACTTTGTCACCTGTGACAGGCACCGCAATTCGTGATAATTCCCGCTTATTACACTATTCCCGGTAAGTGTTCTTTCCTATAGTCAGCGCAATGCCTGTGGAATTTGGCAACATAAATGCAACAATGCTTAAACATTAACGGCGTGACGGGAATGAATATGGCGTGCGTAAGCGAACAGGAAAGATTTCAGCACTGGCTGGCGCAAATTAACGCGGTTTGCGGCAGTTTCGCAGCCCGGCCAATGAACGGTGAATTTTTTGGCGAGCTGGAGTCGACCTGGACCGGTAACCTGAAGCTGAGCACCGTGACCGCCGGTGGCGTGAATCTGTTTCGCACCCGCCAGGAGATTAAGCACAGTAACGACGCCTGGTTTTATACCGTGTTCCAGCTGGAAGGCGTGGCGGGACTGGAACAGGATGATCGTCAGATCACCCTGGCAGCCGGGGATATTAGCTTAATCGACGCCTCGCGCCCCTGCTCGCTTTACTGGCAGGAGAAGTCCCGCCAAATCTCCCTGCTGCTGCCCCGACAGATCCTTGAACAGCACTTCCGTTTTCAGGAGGTGAGCTGCGCACAAAAACTCTCCCATACCCTGCCCACGGTACAATTAAGCCACCGTCTGATGCAGGAGAGCATGAGCAACCCGACGCTTAGCGAGCAAGAGAGCGAAGCGGCGCTGGAGGCGATGGTCTGCTTACTGCGCCCGGTACTACAGCAGCGTGAAAGCACCCTGCCGCGCAAGGAGCGCCAGTTCAAAAGCGTGCTGTCATTGATTGACGATCATATTCAGGCGGAACATCTGCGCCCCGAGTGGATTGCGGCAGAGAGCGGTATGTCAGTACGCAGTCTCTATCGTATGTTTGCCGATAAAGGACTGGTGGTCGCGCAGTACATTAAAAACCGTCGTCTCGATCTCTGCGCGCAAATGCTGCGCGCAACCCGCGATGAAGAGAAACTGGCGGGCATTGGTTACAGCTGGGGCTTTACCGATCACAGCCATTTTTCTACCGCCTTTAAGCAACGATTTGGCATCTCACCCGGCGAATACCGCAAACGCCACCGCTGATCACTTCTTTAGCCACTTGCCGTTAATGCCTTTGACATACTCACCGGGGCGGGCGCGCTCCACCAGCTTGATGCCAGCCATTTTGGCCACTTCGTCTACCGGAATATTGTTACTGTCCGCCAGTTTTTGATAGCTGTCGGTACGCGCCTGGTTAATTTGCGCCACCAGCGCCAGCGTCTCGCGATCCTGAGCCACGGGCGCCAGGTATCCGTCCAGCGTCTCCCCTACACGCCCCTGGCTGCGGGCTTCGTTCAACGTGAGCGCCGAGGCCTGCGCGCAGAGTCCCAGCGTAAGCAGAATGATGGCTAAGGATTTCTTCATGACCACCTCAGAATAGATCGCTGCGGGATTTCAGCAGCGCTTCCACGTCTTTATCCACTTTAATGTGAATTTCGTGTTCGATCTTCACGTTCATATTGATGGTGATGGGCTCTTTCGGGGCCGCCACTTCGATACGCGGCGTACAGCCCGTCAGCAGCATAACGACCACGGCGACGACGCCACCGGCCAGTGTTCTCATTGTTGTTCCTCACATTCCTTGCCCTTCGGGCAGTGGGTTGCTGGTAAGGTGGCGTTCTGTTCAAGCCACGCTTGCAGGTTGTCGCCAAAGCGCAGGCTGCGCCAGAGAGTAAACACATTTTCCTGATGGGTGTAGTTCAGGTTAACGGCATTCGATTTGCCATCCACGCGGCTGATGCCTTTCAGCGTTGACGATAGCGTCAGCTCCCCCAGGTTATCTACATTGAGTTTTGTCCACGACTGAGAAATTTCCATGTAGCGCAGCCAGTCGATAGCGACGCCGGCGGCCATGTTGTCTTTTACGATCGCGTCTGCCGTGTTTTTATCGATACGCAGGGTCATTGGCCCGGCGTTAGAGAGCCAGCCATCTTTGATAATCCACTTATCGTTATTCAGCCAGAACGGCAGCGCCCCGCTCACTGGTCCGGAGAGGGTAAACTGCTTCGGATTCACGGCGCTGATCAGCTCGCTGGAGGAGATATTCTGCACGCGTAATAATGCCGCATCATGCTGGGGCATCCGCAGTTGCTGCATGGTGACCTTGCCCCCCAACAGTTCGACGTTAACGTCGGTTAACAGCAGCGGCGCCTCTTCGCGCCAGGGGTAATCACCCTGCAGGTCGGCGGTAATATGGTGCATCGTCACCTGGTTTTTCACCTCCGCGATACGCAGCGTGACCGGGCCGTGGGTGCCCAGCGACCAGGCCCCCTCGCTGAAGCGGAATGGCAGGACGAAATCGACGCCGTTGATCTCGTTGTCGGGCATCCAGACGCTGCCGTTTTTTAGCACGCCATGTCCTCCCGCCTCAAAACCTTGATCCGCCGCCGCAGAAAAGGCGACCTGGGCATAGAGCTCCCCATCGCGCAGCTTCATTTTCCAGTCAGGCGGGACCAGGGGCTGGAAGACGTTTAACGACTGCTGCGGCCACCACGCCTGCCCGCGTAGACGTTCGCCATCCCAACGGCCATTCACCTGTACCGGGCCGATAGCCCCGGCGTGCAGCGCTCCTTTAAACTGGAAGAGCGTGGGATCGGTGCCATCGACGCTGAACGTCAGGGTGGAGGGCGGCAGCACGCTGCCGCCGGTAAAGGTCGTCTCTTGTGCATTAAAGGCCAGCGCGCCGCTAAAATGGGGATCGGCAGGGTCTCGCTGCCAGCGCACCGGGCTTTCCAGTACCAGCCGTGGCTTGCTGGCGAGCATAGAGCCGTATTGCAGTTTATCAAAGCCGGTGGAGAGCGCGTTCAGCGCAATCACCGTGTCGCGCCATTCGCCCTTGCCTGCTACATCCCAACGCGCCTGCATGGGCAGAAAATGTCCCTCGCCCCAGTAACGCCACTGCCACAGCCCCTTATCCGGCAAAAAGTTGTTCGCCTGGCCGTCAAGATGGAGGGTGAAGTTACCCATCTCATTTTCATGCGCGCGCAAAATGGCCTGTAAACGTCCATCAATGCCATTACCGGTAAGCGTGACCCCGGCCAATGGCCACCGCACTTCATCAATATTCAGTGCGTTGATGAGACGGCCACGCGACCGTAGCAGCGCCCCGGGGGCAAAAGCCAGTTTAGGATCGGTCAGGCTGCCCGTCAGCGTTGCCGGGAGCCCGGCGTAGAAAATGAGATCATCCTGCTTGGCCTCACCGTTAAGATGCAGCGGCATATTGCTGTTATCCATACTTAACGTACCGGGGCCAAAGCTGAGCACGGCGTTACCCTTTCCGGCATCACCGGAGGTGACTACGTTCATCCGGCCAGAAATAATGGCCTTATCGATGCCCTGCTGCCAGTTTTCAATTCGCACCCCCAGCCGACCGCCAAGCGGAATGCCCGATTGCGTCCAGCTCCAGCGGCCATCGCTGATGGAGAATTGCTCCGGGGTGATCTGCCAGGGAAGATCCAGCAACGGCTCGCCGCTTTCGCGGGCAATCATCACCAGTTGACCTCTGTTATCCTGCCACTCCAGTTCGGCATCAACCGGTGAGTTAACCTGGGGCACCGAGAAGGTGGTCACGGCATGCCCCTGTACCGGCAGGCCGTCCGGTACGAGCGGAAGCGTGAATTCGCCCACCAGCTTCACCGGCTGGGGCGAGTCTGGCAACTGGATCTCAACATCGCTGACGGTAAGATTTTGTCCGCGCAGCGTACCCCGCAGCTTGATTGATTCACCGTCGTAATGGATTTCCTGCACTTTCGGGGTCAGTGAAGCGGTAATTCTGCCTTGCCACTGCTGCCAGGGCGCCAGGGTCAGGCGATCAATACTCAGCCAGGTGTTGGGCAGTAACGATTGCCACTCCGCAAGGGTCTTCGGGGCGGCTGCGCTCGGTGCGCTTTGCGGAATTTTGCTGAAACAGGCGCTATTAAGCGTGACCGCAGCGGCGTCGAACTTCCAGCGGCTGGGGTGAGAGAGCGTGGCATTTTCGATGCGCGCGATTTCGCAATCTTCTACCAGATAGCGCAGATCGGGGATGACCAGGGCGTGGCGCGTCAGGTGCGGGCTTTTTTCGAAGGCAATGCGGGTCCCCACTGGCAGCCAGATCCCGGCCAGGGTCGGAACCCACTGGGCAAGGGTCATCAGCAGCGTCAATGGCAGCAGTAACAGCAGCAGAAGGAGCGCGATGGCGGCTTTGTATTTACCCTTCATGGGTAGTTAATATCCTGATTTAGCGAAAATATTTGCCGGCAATGCCGGGCATTGTGGCACGTTTAGCCGCCAGATTGAAGCCAGGTGCGTTTTAAGGATAGTTGCTCTGACCCGAAGCAGTAAACCGCGTGTGCTGATGCGTTAGGGTAAAGCGAGAGTGGCAGAATAAAACCCTGTTGTTTTAATCTGATAGAGTTCAGGCGCAAAGATGCTCTAGAATTATTCATAGAAGATATTGATTTCAATCATTTTTCATAAAATGTAAAATTATTTTAATTACGCTACTATGAAGTTAAATCACTGGAGAAAGTCCTATGAAACTCGCGGTATATAGCACAAAGCAGTACGATAAAAAGTACCTGCAACAGGTTAACGAGGCGTATGGCTTCGAGCTTGAATTTTTCGACTTTCTGCTGACTGAAAAAACGGCCAAAACGGCGCACGGCTGCGAAGCCGTCTGCATTTTCGTCAATGATGACGGGAGCAGACCGGTGCTGGAAGAGCTAAAGAAACAGGGAGTGAAGTATATCGCCCTGCGCTGTGCGGGCTTCAATAATGTGGACCTCGATGCCGCCAAAGAGCTGGGGCTGAAAGTGGTTCGCGTCCCGGCCTACTCTCCGGAAGCCGTGGCTGAACATGCCATTGGTATGATGATGTCCCTGAACCGTCGTATTCACCGTGCCTATCAGCGCACCCGTGATGCGAATTTCTCCCTCGAAGGTCTGACCGGCTTTACCATGTACGGTAAAACAGCTGGGGTGGTCGGTACCGGTAAAATTGGCGTAGCGGCACTGCGTATTCTGAAAGGTTTCGGTATGCGTCTGCTGGCGTTTGATCCCTATCCGAGCGCAGCGGCGCTGGATCTCGGCGTTGAGTATGTTGATCTGCCGACGCTCTTCTCCCAGTCCGATGTGATCTCCCTGCACTGCCCGCTGACCCCGGAAAACTACCACCTGCTCAATCAGAGCGCTTTCGACCAGATGAAAGACGGGGTGATGATTATCAACACCAGCCGTGGCGGTCTGGTTGATTCTCAGGCCGCGATCGAAGCGCTGAAAACGCAGAAAATCGGTGCGCTGGGGATGGATGTTTACGAGAACGAACGCGATCTCTTCTTTGAAGACAAATCAAACGACGTGATTCAGGATGACGTGTTCCGTCGCCTGTCGGCCTGCCATAACGTGCTGTTCACCGGCCACCAGGCCTTCCTGACGGCCGAAGCCTTGATCAGCATCTCTGAGACCACCCTCGGTAACCTCAGCCAGCTGGCCAAAGGGGAAGAGAGCCCGAACGCGCTGGTATAATGTCCCGCCAGGCATTGTTCATACATAGATATGGACAATGCCTTTTCGCTTTCAGATTAAGCCCGATGATATTTTTCACATCCTTTATAGAATGTGAGTTAGGCATTTCGCAGTAATAATGTTGAGAACCAAAATGAAAACGCTCGTTGCAGTAACGCTGTTAAGCCTGACCCTGACCGGCTGTGTAAACCCAGGGAAAGCCTCAGTGCAAAAAGATCAGTTACAGAACCACCGCTTTGTGCTGGAAAGTGTTAACGGCGCCGCCGTAAAGCCCTCCGCCACACCACCTGAAATCGCGTTTGGTGAGAAAATGGCCGTATCCGGGGTGATGTGTAACCGCTTCAGCGGTGAAGGGAAGCTCTCAGAGGGAGAACTGAAGGTCAAAGAGATGGCGATGACGCGCAAACTCTGTACCGACCCTCAGCGTAATGAGCTGGATAATACGCTCAGCACTATGCTGCGCAAAGGCGCGCAGGTTGACCTCACCCAGGATCAATTAACCCTGGCGACGGCAGAAACGACGTTGATGTTTAAACGTGTGGAGTAATCAGTAACTTCCGCACGATCCGCCGGCAAGCGATTGTTCACTGCAACGTTTGCCGTTGGGCAAGGCACACATGCCGATGGCCGAGCCATCCAGTTGACGTGCAACCGAGAGCGAGCCGCCAATCATGGCGCAGTTCGCTTGTCCCGAGTTGGACATCGCCGCTCTCATCCCCGGCGCGACATGCGCGGCGGTGGCCTGCTGAACAGGTTCATTGCTACAGGCCGACAGTAACAAGGCGGCACACCCTACCCAAAATGCTGCACGCATAACTTCTCCCCACATGAATTGGCAAAACCTAACCATCATAGGCACCCACTCCGCTCGCGTCGAGACCGCATACGCGTATTTATGCGTCCGCGAAACATTTTCTCGCAATTTTTTGGCAAAACCTTGATCTGATCGGGGGCGCGGCCGTCTCCCAGGACACAAAAGCGAAAATTGAAAAACCCTACCTTTGCTAACATTAAAGGATAATTACAGGACTCGTCATCGCGCGCGAGTCCCCTCTTTTTTGCGCAATGTAAGGGTGTCTCCTATGCAAACTATTGACGGTAATGGCGCAGTCGCGTCCGTCGCGTTTCGCACCAGTGAAGTGATCGCCATTTACCCAATTACCCCTAGCTCCACAATGGCTGAACAGGCCGATGCCTGGTCGGGTAATGGTTTAAAAAACGTCTGGGGCGATGTGCCCCGCGTTGTTGAGATGCAGTCAGAAGCCGGGGCGATCGCCGCGGTGCACGGGGCGTTACAGACGGGGGCGCTCTCGACCTCGTTTACCTCTTCGCAGGGGCTGCTGTTGATGATCCCGACGCTTTACAAACTGGCCGGTCAGTTAACGCCGTTTGTACTGCACGTGGCGGCCCGTACCGTTGCCACGCACGCCCTGTCGATCTTTGGCGACCACTCCGACGTTATGGCCGTACGCCAGACCGGCTGCGCCATGCTCTGCGCGGGCAGCGTCCAGGAAGCGCAGGACTTTGCCCTGATCTCACACATTGCCACCCTGAAGAGCCGCGTGCCCTTTATTCACTTCTTTGATGGGTTCCGCACTTCGCATGAGATCAACAAAATTAAGTCGATTACGGACGACACCATCCGTAGCCTGTTGCCGCAGGCAGAGATCGATGCCCACCGGGCCCGGGCGCTGAATCCGGAACACCCGGTGATTCGCGGTACATCGGCAAACCCGGATACTTATTTCCAGTCCCGGGAGGCCACCAACCCTTGGTACAACGCGGTGTACGACCACGTGGAGCAGGCGATGAACGACTTTGCGGATGCCACCGGACGGGCGTACAAGCCCTTCGAGTATTACGGTCACCCGCAGGCGGAGCGCGTGATAGTGATCATGGGATCGGCCATCGGGACCTGTGAAGAGGTGGTAGATGAGTTGTTGACCCGTGGCGAAAAAGTGGGCGTGCTAAAAGTGCGTTTTTATCGCCCCTTCTCGGCCCGACACCTGCTGGCCGCACTGCCCGAGAGCGCACGCGCCGTGGCGGTGCTGGACCGCACCAAAGAGCCCGGCGCGCAGGCGGAGCCGCTGCATCTGGATGTGATAACCGCGCTGGCGGAAGCCTTCAGCAGCGGCGAGCGCGAAACACTGCCGCGCGTAATTGGCGGGCGCTATGGCCTTTCATCTAAAGAGTTTGGCCCGGATTGCGTGCTGGCAATCTTTAACGAACTGCAGGCCAGCAAGCCGAAGCCGCGCTTTACCGTGGGGATCTACGACGACGTAACCCACCTCTCTCTGCCATTACCGGAAAACACCCTGCCCTCGCGTGCGAAGCTTGAAGCGCTGTTTTACGGTCTGGGCAGCGACGGGAGCGTGTCGGCCACCAAAAACAACATCAAAATCATTGGTAATTCCACACCCTGGTATGCCCAGGGCTATTTTGTCTATGACTCGAAAAAAGCAGGCGGGTTAACCGTCTCGCACCTGCGCGTCAGCGAGGAGCCGATTCGCTCTGCCTATCTGGTGTCGCAGGCCGATTTTGTTGGCTGCCACCAGCTGCAGTTTATCGACAAATATCAGATGGTAGAGCGCCTGAAACCGGGCGGCATCTTCCTGCTGAATACCCCCTACAGCGCCGATGAGGTCTGGGGACGTCTGCCGCAGGACGTGCAGGCCATGCTGAACCAGAAAAAAGCGCGCTTCTTTGTGGTGAATGCCGCAAAAATTGCCCGCGAGTGCGGTCTGGCGGCGCGCATTAACACCGTGATGCAGATGGCGTTCTTCCACCTGACAAATATTCTGCCAGGCGACAGCGCCCTGATGGAACTGCAGGGGGCGATTGCCAAAAGTTACAGCAGCAAGGGTCAGGAGCTGGTGGAGCGCAACTGGCAAGCGCTGGCACTGGCCCGCGAATCGCTGGCAGAAGTGCCCTTGCAAGCGGTAAATGCCAGCAGTCCGCACCGTCCACCGGTGGTATCGGATGCGGCACCAGACTTTGTTAAAACCGTCACCGCCGCGATGCTGGCAGGTCTGGGTGATGCCCTGCCCGTCTCCGCGCTGCCGCCGGACGGCACCTGGCCGTTGGGCACCACCCGCTGGGAAAAACGCAATATCGCCGAAGCCATTCCGATCTGGAAAGAGGAGCTCTGTACGCAGTGCAACCACTGCGTCGCTGCCTGTCCGCATTCGGCCATCCGCGCTAAAGTGGTCTCGCCTGAGGAGATGGAAACGGCACCGGCCAGCCTCCATTCACTGGATGTGAAATCCCGCGACATGCGTGGACAGAAGTATGTGCTGCAAGTCGCGCCTGAAGATTGCACCGGCTGTAATCTCTGCGTTGAGGTGTGTCCGGCTAAAGATCGCCAGAACCCGGAGATCAAGGCCATCAATATGATGTCCCGGCTGGAGCACGTGGAGGAGGAGAAAACCAACTACGACTTCTTCCTTAACCTGCCGGAAATTGATCGCAACCAGCTTGAGCGGATCGATATTCGTACCTCGCAGCTTATTACGCCGCTGTTTGAATACTCCGGCGCCTGCTCCGGCTGCGGTGAAACGCCCTATATTAAGCTGTTGACCCAGCTCTACGGCGACCGGATGCTCATCGCCAATGCCACCGGCTGCTCCTCTATTTATGGGGGTAATTTGCCCTCCACGCCGTACACTACCGATGCCAATGGCCGCGGGCCGGCCTGGGCGAACTCTCTCTTTGAGGATAATGCCGAGTTTGGTCTGGGCTTCCGCCTGTCCGTAGACCAGCACCGGGTGCGCGTTATGCGCCTGCTGGAACAGTTTGCGGATAACATCCCGGCTGATCTGAACGCGGCGCTGCACGCTGACGCGACGCCGGACGTTCGTCGTGAACAGGTTACTGCGCTGCGCAGTGCGCTTCAGGGCGTTGCGGGGGCTGAACAGCTCCTTACCGATGCCGACGCGCTGGTGGAAAAATCGATCTGGCTTATCGGCGGTGATGGCTGGGCTTACGACATCGGCTTTGGCGGGCTGGATCACGTGCTCAGCCTGACGGAAAACGTGAACATTCTGGTGCTGGATACTCAGTGTTACTCCAATACCGGCGGTCAGGCATCGAAAGCGACGCCGCTGGGTGCAGTGACCAAATTTGGCGAGCATGGCAAGCGCAAAGCGCGCAAAGACCTGGGCGTCAGCATGATGATGTATGGTCATGTGTACGTGGCGCAAATTTCGCTGGGTGCCCAGCTTAACCAGACCGTGAAGGCGATTCAGGAGGCGGAAGCGTATCCAGGCCCGTCGCTGATTATCGCCTACAGCCCGTGCGAAGAGCATGGTTACGATCTGGCGCTGAGCCACGACCAGATGCGCCAGCTTACCGCAACCGGATTCTGGCCGCTGTATCGCTTTGATCCGCGTCGCGCCGATGAGGGTAAACTGCCGCTGGCGCTGGATTCACGTCCCCCGTCCGACGCGCTGGCCGAGACGCTATTGCAGGAGCAACGCTTCCGTCGTCTTAACGCGCAGCAGCCGGAGGTGGCAGAGCAGCTCTGGAAAGACGCCGCCGCCGATCTGCAAAAACGCTATGATTTCCTGGCGCAGATGGCCGGTAAGGCGGAGAAAGCGCCGAGCGAGTAATCCCTATTTAGCGGTATAAAAAAAGCCCGAAGATTTGTCTTCGGGCTGTTCCATTTGGAAAACAATAGGATTTAAAATTTTAAATCGTATTCTCAACGAATTGAAATAACAACGGGCATATAACGCAGCCTATTCTAATACAGTTAACGGAACAGGTATAATTCCCATTTTACATAGTTCCACTTAAATATATTCATGTAACTTATCATTGTTTCCCCTGCATTATATCCTTGAGATTTTACTTACATAGTAACAATTATACTTTGTGACTCCGCAAGCGAGTGAATTAGCATGAGACACCTTTCCAGCCGGGAAGGTTCAGCACGTATTAAATAATAAAATATAGCTTGAGGATCCGTCATCATGAAAAGAAAAGTTTTGGCTTTGATCATCCCTGCCCTTTTAATGGCTAGCACAGCTCATGCGGCAGAAATATATAACAAAGATGGCAACAAATTAGATCTCTACGGCAAGGTTGATGGCCTGCACTATTTCTCTGACGATAAAGGGGCTGACGGCGATCAAACTTATATCCGTCTGGGCTTTAAAGGCGAAACCCAGATTAACGATCTGATGACTGGCTACGGTCAGTGGGAATATAACGTCCAGGCCAATAATACCGAAGGGTCTGAAAACCAGTCCTGGACGCGTCTGGCCTTTGCGGGCCTCAAGTTCGGCCAGTACGGCACCTTTGATTACGGTCGTAACTATGGCGTGCTGTACGACGTCGAGGCCTGGACCGATATGCTGCCAGAGTTCGGTGGCGACAGCTATTCCAAAGCAGATAATTTCATGACCAACCGTGCCAATGGCGTGGCGACTTATCGCAATGCGGATCTGTTTGGCCTGGTTGAAGGCCTGAACGTAGCGCTGCAGTATCAGGGTAACAACGAAGATGAGGGCAACGGGAACGAAGGCACCAATAACGGTCGCGACATTCGTCATGAAAACGGGGACGGCTTCGGTATCTCCTCTACCTACGATTTCGGGATGGGTATCAGCGCCGGCGCGGCCTACACCACCTCTGACCGTACCAACGCGCAGATCAACCGTACTACGGCGGGCGGTGACAAAGCGGATGCCTGGACCGCCGGCCTGAAATACGACGCCAACAACATTTACCTGGCGACCATGTACTCTGAAACCCGTAACATGACTCCGTATGGCAAATTTGAGGACGCGGTCGCCAATAAAACCCAGAACGTCGAAGTCACTGCCCAGTATCAGTTCGATTTCGGTCTGCGTCCGGTCGTCTCTTATCTGCAGTCAAAAGGGAAAGATTTGGGCCACGGCTGGGGCGACCAGGATCTGGTGAAATATGCTGAAGTGGGTGCGGTTTACTACTTCAACAAAAATATGTCTACCTACGTTGATTATAAAATCAACCTGCTGGATGAAGACAACGCCTTCTATGCCGCCAATGGCATAGGTACCGACGATATCGTCGCCACCGGTCTGGTTTATCAATTCTGATAACAGCCGCCCGCGTATCCTCGCGGGCGATTATTTTATAGCAGCCCATCAGTTTTGCTTATTTCACACCCACCGTTCATAACCTTATATTTAGGCTTTACACGCAACCACTCTTTTTAGTTGCGTCAACCGGGGGAATTGAGCCAGGATTACTATCACCTCTGCCTCGAAGTAAAGGGGACCTTGCTATGAATCATCACGCCGTCAAATCTTCACGCATCGCGTCTATTGCTTACGATACATTTAGCGAAACGCTGGAGATTCGTTTTATCGATCGCAGCGCGTACCGTTATCAGCGCGTGCCGGTACGTATTTATAACGACTTTTTGAGCGTCGTCTCGAAAGGTCGCTTCTATGATGGCGTCGTAAAAGGGAAGTTTAAAGAGACGAAGCTTCGGTGAACGCACCTCCGCTGTGCGTCTGCCCTTAACCTCCAGGCTAATCCGCCAGCCTGCGGGCCGGGCGATAGGTGAGTATTCCTGCCAGCCCACCGCCGCCGTCGTTCGGATGTACGGTCCCTTCCGAAACCTCCACTTCCGGGAAGTCGAACGGCGAAACATACTCAATGCAGGCCACGTTCACGCCATATTGATCGGGCCTTGAACGACGCTGATGGAAGGTGTAGATGCCGCATACTGAACAAAAATAGTGCGCCGCCGTCCGCGTGTTAAATCGGTACTCTGTCAGTTTATCTTTGCCTTTCAGCACCGTCACGCCCGACAGCGGTGCCGAGACCACTACCGCGCCGCGCATACGGCAAAAGGAGCAGTTACAGCGGCGGATGGTGTTAAACCCATCCGACAGTTCAACCGTAAATTGCACCGCGCCGCAGTGGCACTGCGCTGACACTTTATTTGCCATAAGATCCCCCTCGTTGAAACTCTGCTAAAAATGCGCACCCTGTTATGACAAGCCCCACCGGTACGGGTTAAGTGTAAGACGCGCTGGCGATTACTGCCCGCCTGCCGGGCATGACGTAACGCCTTCTTGTACTTTGGCTGGGCAAGGCATTGCCGCTCAGGTGCTTAATTTGCCGTAATTAATGGGCTGGGGGGCTAATGTGTGAGGTTATACGTAAGGAAAGTCCTAATCACCAGGCCATACGCTTGTTGTTGGTGGCCAGGCTGCCAGGCTATTGATGACTCTGATGCGGAGAATGCCAACTCCGGGGAAACATCAATAAAAAGAGCGTTAAGACTGAGACTCCTGTAGCCCTCCTTGTGGGGGCTTTTTTTTATCATGGTGCCCCTTAAAGCGCGTTTTTTAGCGCACCGCGATCACTTATTTTTACCCGCCAGGCGTGAGAGAAAATAGAGGCGATGCACGCTCTTTACCCTTTATGCGTTCCTGAAGCGTTTACAAATTTTGCTGCGCAGGAAGCAAGAGTGACGTTCTGCGCTAAAACATGCTGGCATTCGTCGCCGCAATCCGTACCATACACGGCACACTTTCGCATGCTGGTGATGACCAGCAGGCGCTAACCCGTCTTTTATTGTTAATCGGATGGGGCACATTCATGCGCAGAGGGTGTACGAAATCTTTGCTTTCTTGAAGATGAGAGCAATAGCGAACAGGCGGTAATGCTGAAGACCAGACCGGCGCTTTACCCCACTGGTGCCCCATTTGATATCTGAGTAACTTTTAAATGCAACAGAATCAAGATATTAGTAAAAAAGAACAGTACAACCTGAACAAGCTGCAAAAGCGTCTGCGTCGTAACGTCGGCGAAGCCATTGCGGATTACAACATGATTGAAGAAGGCGACCGCATCATGGTCTGCCTGTCAGGTGGTAAAGACAGTTATACCCTGCTGGAGATCCTGCGAAACCTCCAGCAGAGCGCCCCGGTCAATTTCTCGCTGATTGCGGTCAACCTTGATCAGAAACAGCCGGGCTTCCCGGAGCATATCCTGCCGGAATATCTGGACCAGCAGGGTGTGGAGTATAAGATTGTTGAAGAGAATACCTACGGCATTGTGAAAGAGAAGATCCCGGAAGGCAAAACCACCTGCTCGCTCTGCTCTCGCCTGCGTCGCGGTATTCTCTACCGTACTGCCACCGAGCTGGGTTGCACCAAGATTGCCCTCGGTCATCACCGCGACGACATCCTGCAAACCCTGTTCCTGAATATGTTCTACGGTGGCAAGATGAAAGGCATGCCGCCAAAATTGATGAGCGATGACGGTAAGCACATTGTGATCCGCCCACTGGCCTACTGCCGCGAGAAAGATATCGAGCGCTTTGCCGAGGCTAAAGCCTTCCCAATTATTCCGTGTAATCTGTGCGGCTCGCAGCCTAATCTGCAACGCCAAGTGATTGCCGACATGCTGCGTG
Source organism: Leclercia pneumoniae (assembly GCF_017348915.1). Lineage (NCBI taxonomy): Bacteria > Pseudomonadati > Pseudomonadota > Gammaproteobacteria > Enterobacterales > Enterobacteriaceae > Leclercia > Leclercia pneumoniae. The sequence continues at coordinate 2,363,207 of NZ_CP071383.1, forward strand.
ACTGGGACAAACGCTATCCAGGTCGCATTGAAACCATGTTCAGCGCCATGCAGAACGTGGTGCCGTCGCACCTTAGCGATATCAACCTGTTTGACTTTAAAGGCATTAAGCACGGTTCGGAAGTGGTGAACGGCGGCGATCTGGCCTTTGACCGCGAAGATATTCCGATGCAGCCGGCCGGATGGCAGCCGGAAGAAGATGACGCACAGCTGGATGAGATGCGCCTGAACGTCATTGAAGTGAAATAAAAACAACGCGTCTCAGACAAGCGCTGAGACGCGATTTCCCCGCTTATTTCAGCAGGCGAACGCGGCAGGTTTTGCCTTTAATCTTTCCGTTTTGCAGCTGTTTCCAGGCTTTCTGCGCTACCGACTGACGTACTGCCACATAAACGTGAGCGGGATGGACAACGATTTTCCCGATATCGGCACCCTCCAGCCCAATGTCACCGGTTAACGCCCCCAGCACATCACCCGGACGCATCTTGGCTTTTTTCCCGCCATCAATGCACAGGGTGGCCATCTCCGCCGCCAGCGGCGTAATACTGACATTCGCCGGGGCTGTGACCCAGTTCAGTTTGATTTGCAGCATCTCCGCCAGGATGTTGGCGCGCTGCGCCTCTTCCGGCGCGCAGAAGCTGATGGCTAACCCGCTGTTCCCTGCACGCGCAGTACGTCCGATACGGTGGACATGGACTTCGGGATCCCATGCGAGCTCGTAGTTCACCACGAGCTCCAGGGATTTGATGTCCAGGCCACGGGCCGCCACATCCGTCGCCACCAGCACGCGCGCGCTGCCGTTGGCAAAACGCACCAGAGTCTGGTCACGATCGCGTTGTTCTAAATCTCCATGCAGGGAGAGCGCGCTTTGGCCCGCCGCGGTCAGGGCGTCACACACCGACTGGCAATCTTTTTTAGTATTACAAAACACCACGCAGGAGGCGGGTTTGTGAATGCTTAGCAGCTTCTGGAGCAGCGGGATTTTGCCCTGCTGCGTGGTATCAAAGAACTGCTGTTCGATCGCGGGTAACGCATCCACAGTGTCGATCTCGATCGCCAGTGGATTTTGCTGCACCCGGCCACTGATCGCCGCAATGGCTTGTGGCCAGGTCGCCGAAAAGAGAAGGGTTTGTTTAGAGGCAGGGGCAAAACGGATCACTTCGTCGATGGCCTCGCTAAATCCCATGTCCAGCATGCGGTCGGCTTCATCAAGCACCAATGTTTGCAGGGCCTCCAGCGACACCGTCCCTTTTTGCAGGTGATCTAACAGACGGCCCGGCGTGGCAACGATAATGTGCGGCGCATGTTGCAAGGAGTCGCGCTGGGCGCCGAACGGCTGACCGCCGCAGAGGGTTAAAATTTTGGTGTTAGGCAAGAAACGCGCCAGACGGCGCAGTTCGCCAGCCACCTGATCCGCCAGCTCCCGGGTCGGGCAAAGTACCAGCGACTGCGTCTGGAACAGCGAGGCATCAATGTGCTGTAACAGGCCAAGACCGAATGCAGCCGTTTTACCACTGCCGGTTTGCGCCTGCACGCGTACATCGCGTCCCTCAAGGATCGCCGGAAGCGCGGCAGCTTGTACAGGGGTCATCGTCAGGTAGCCCAACTCGTTGAGATTATCGAGTTGGGCAGCAGGCAGTACGTTCAGTGTAGAAAAGGCGGTCACAATTATTCTCGCGTTAAAAAAGTCACAGTCAGCAGGCGCGTATCCTCGCAGATCTGCCCTTACGATGCGACATTTTAATCGGAACTTCATCAGGGGGTGGATCCGGCATCGGTTGCGGACGCGGAATAGGTTCGGGCACAGGTACCGGGTCGGTAGGCACCGGGTCCGATTGTTGTGGCTGCCAGAGCAGCAGTGTTAACAGACAGGTCATTTTACCCTCCGGGCATTGGGAGTGACTCTTTTAGGGTAGACGCTGCTGTACGACAGGCAAAAAAAAGCCGACTAATTTAGTCGGCGTCGTACGAATCAATTGTGCTATGCAGTAATTCAAAAAAGGAAGTAAGACAATATGGAGCGCAACGCCCATCGCTTGACGTTGCATTCACCTGCGAAACGAATAGTGCACCTTTACGACAGGCAGTTTCTTGACCTCGCTCAAGTAAAATGGCGTTTTAAGCTTTTCACAACCTGAGAAATGCGTAAATTTACAGCCATTTACTGCGATGCAACCACCATGCAACACCGCCGATTAAAACCACTAACATGATGCAAAACACTGAAAAACCGAAGCGGTATGCCCCTCCGGGAATACCGCCCAGATTGACGCCAAACAGGCCGGTTAAAAAGGTACTGGGTAAAAAGACCATCGCCATCAGCGACATCGTGTAGGTGCGCCGGGATAGCGACTCCTGCATCACCTGCGCAATCTCATCGGACATCACCGCGGTTCGCGCGATGCAGGCGTCAATCTCATCCAGCCCGCGGCCAAGACGGTCAGCGATATCCTGCATCCGCCGGCGCTGATCGTCATTCATCCAGCTCAGGCGCTCACTCGCCAGCCGTGCATAGACATCGCGCTGCGGAGCCATATAGCGCCGCATCACAATCAGTTGTTTGCGCAGGAGCGCGAGGAAACCGCGCGGGGGAATTTGCTGATCGAGCAGATTGTCTTCCAGATCGATAATTTTATCGTGCAGCTCTTCAATAAACTCGCTGGCGTGCTCGGTCAGGGCATCGCAGACATCCACCAGCCAGCCACCACAATCTTCCGGCCCGGTCCCCTCTTTCAGATCATTAATGACATCGTCCAGCGCCAGTACCTTGCGCTGACGCGTCGAGACAATGAGCCGCTCATCCATATACACGCGCATCGCTACCAGCTGATCGGGACGTTCATCGGTGCTGCCATTAATACACCGCAGGGTGATCAGGGTACCCTCACCCATTCGCGTAACGCGCGGGCGCAGACTTTCCCCAGCCAGCGCATCGCGCACATAGTTGGGGAGTAATGGGGTCGATGCCAGCCAGTCAGCACTCTCAGGTTGCGTGTAGTTCAGGTGAAGCCAGCAAGGGTGTTCACGATCGATGATATCGTCGTTTTCCAGCGGCCTTGCTGCCCCCTTTCCGTCAAGTATCCACGCAAATACCGCGTCAGGAACGTTAACTTCAGATCCTTTAATGCCTTCCACAGCGCCTCCGCCTTTCATCTATCTTGTTGTCAGTCTAGCCACCCTGGCATGTTAAGCAACAATTTACATGGGCATCGCGCTGAATTTGCTCATAAAAAAGCCTGGCGAACCAGGCTTTATCTTTAGTAAGAGTGCCCCATTCGTGAGGCTAATCGTCGACCATCCATGCCATAGTTTTCCGTATTCTCTTGCTCAAGACGGAAGTTACGCGTGCGGGCCTGCAGCTCAATCACCTGATTTTTTAATACCGCAGAGGAGCCAGAGAGTTCATCGACCATCGCCACGTTGCTCTGGGTCACGTTCTCCAGGTCGCTCAGCGCGAGGGTGATTTGCGCAATGCCCATCTCCTGTTCGCTGGTGGAGTTCGAAATCTCATTCATTAGCTGGCTCACCTGACCCGAGCCGCTCACGATATCGCGCATGTTCTTTTCTGCCTCCGACACCACCATCGCCCCCTGGTTGACGTTATGGCTGGTCACGTCGATGAGCGATTTAATGTTTTTGGCCGCTTCCGCACTGCGATGGGCCAGGCTACGTACCTCACCCGCCACGACCGAGAAGCCTTTACCGTGGTCGCCGGCGCGTGCGGCCTCTACGGCCGCGTTCAAGGCCAGAATATTGGTCTGGAAAGCGATACCGTCAATCATGGAGATAATTTCGGTCATCTGCTGAGCGCATTCGGTTATCGAATTCATATTATTCGCCACCTGCCCCATCAACTCGCCCCCCTTTTTCGCCTGCTGTGTGGCGGCATTCGCCCGCTCGCTGGCCAGACGGGTGTTGTCTGCCGTGTTACGTGTGGTGGCGGCCATCTGCTCCATACTGGCCGCCGTTTCTACCAGTGAGGCCGACTGCTGCTCTGTTTTGGCCGACAGCGCGGCGCTGCGTGCCGCCAGTTGATCCGACAGGCTCATCGCCGTTTGTGAAGAGGCACGAATTTCACTTACCAGCGTCGCGATATTGCCGGATAGCGTGTTAATGCCCGGGATTAATCGCCCGGCGCAATTATTACCGAACTCAGGAATGATTACGCCCAGTTTGCCCGCGGTAACTTCTTCAATACTTTTTTTCACAGTATTGATCGGCTTCACAAGAAATTGTGTCAAATAGGTGAATAACAGTAAAAAAGCGACGATGAAGAAAATGTTCAACGCGATCAGTAGAGTGAATTTACCGGGAGACACTGCAACCAGGAAATTGGATATTAAAAAGACGCCCACGAGATAAACAAGAACAAATGTTCTTACGCTAATGTTTTTAAGCATAATAGAGTCCGCAATCGATATTTTTGTCGATATTGAGTTTATAGCACCCGCCTTTTTATTTTTCATCTCAAATTTAAGGTCTTGTTGCCTTTGGTGGTCATACCAGTTAATTTGCGTTAGGTAAGGATATAATCTGCCATTAATAAATACAAACCAGCAAAAACTCCAGTACGCATGCGCTCTATATACTATATCGTTATTTTTTAACAACGTAGTTTTTAATTGCGCTACGTCTCACTGATGAAAAGAATCAGGGTTGATTAAACCTAATTTAGTCACACTTAAGTATTATCGAGATGGCATGTTTCTTCAATACCGCTACAAATAATGATAAAGATTTTTCGCTGAATACCGATAACGTATAGACCCAGAAATAATATTTTGACCGAATGGTCAATTATTTGCCAGACTGTTTCGACTTCTGCAGGCCAGAGATGCAATAATTTATAAAACAGTGTTTTTATTCCGGTTCTCATCCACCACCCCGTTCTATCCTGGCTCCCTGTTATCATCTCGATGATTGACGACCCTGTACGGACCCAACGTTTTACCGCGAACGCGCGTTTGTTGATTAATTACGTGGCGATTGAGACCCGGTTTTCAGCTCCGCTCGTGGCGACAGCAAAACGTTAGCCGTCAGTAAAATAAATAAGAATCATGCGCGGGTCTCACAAAAAAATCATGCCTGATGGTATGAAGTAGAGTATGTTGCAAAGAAACCCGTGCGTGTCGTTTCCGTTATGGTCCAGGCTGCGTGCCGATAAATGGGACTTAATTATGTCGCTACCTGAGTTTGATGCGCTTAATATTCTTAAAACGCCCGTCTGGTTGATCTCCGCGGAAACAGAAACCCTGCTTTTTGCCAATACGGTGGCGAAAGCGTTTATGCAGGGGGCAACGTTCGACGCGCTGCGTAAGGGGAATTACTGCGCCCATGCGCAAACGTCGCTGGCCATGTATGTTCCAGATTTAAAAGCGCAGCAGGAGATTGTTGAGGTCTGGACTATCCTGCATCGCGACGAACAAATCACCCTGAGCTGCCGGCTGTCGCTGACCTCCTTTGCCCCTTATGGCGAAGTGATTGTCTTCGAAGGTCTGCCTCCCCAGCCTGCGACGGGACTCAAAGCCACCCGCTCGGCCACCTATCAGCGCAAAAAACAGGGTTTTTACGCCCGCTTTTTCCTCACTAACAGCGCGCCGATGCTGCTGATCGATCCGGCCCGTGACGGCCAGATCGTAGATGCCAACGTCGCGGCCCTCACTTTCTACGGCTATAACCATGACGAGATGTGCAGCAAACACACTTGGGAGATCAACACCCTTGGCCGGAACATCTTGCCAGTCATGAACGAAATCGCCCGCTTGCCCGGCGGACATAAGCCGCTGAATTTTGTCCATCGCCTCGCAAACGGGACCACCCGCCACGTACAGACCTACGCCGGGCCAATTGAAATCTATGGCGATAAGTTGATGCTGTGCATCATTCACGATATTACCGAGCAAAAAAGGCTGGAGCAGGAACTTGAGCACGCCGCCCTTCGCGATTCGCTCACGGGGCTGCTGAACCGCCGTCAGTTCTATAGTCTGACCGACAAAACAACCGCCGCTCAGCTGCCGCTCCAGCAGGAGTTCAGCCTGCTGCTGGTGGACACCGATCACTTCAAAGATATTAATGATATGTTCGGCCATCAAAAGGGGGATGAGGTATTAATTGCCCTTGCAAGGATGCTGGAGAGTTGTTGCCGCAAAGACGATTACGTCTTCCGCTGGGGGGGCGAAGAGTTTGTCCTGCTGCTCCCCCGCACTTCACTGGAAGCTGCTTTACAACTGGCAGAAACTCTTCGCGTCGCTATTGCTCACATCGCCCTTCCCGGCCTGCCGCGCTTTACTGTCAGTATTGGTGTCGCACGTCACAACCCGGACGAGAACATAGATGAACTTTTCAAACGGGTGGATGATGCGCTCTACCGCGCAAAAAACGATGGGCGTAACAAGGTGCTGGCCGCCTGAAGGGGTAGCCCGGTTTCACGTCCCCCCTTCTGATTAGGCGCGGTTGCCTGACCTTCACAGGCAACCGCTACGCATCAGTGCTTCTCAATATACATCGTGCGGCTGTAGGCCACGTCTTCCGGGTTATTGATCGGGTAGCCCTTCACCCAGGGTTTGATCAAGCGGCCATTGGTGTATTGATAAATCGGGGCCACTGGGGCTTTTTCGGCCAGAATTTTCTCTGCGGCGTTGTAATCCGCATTCCGCGCCTTCGCGGTGGTCTCCATGGATGCCTGGTTAATCACCTTGTCATACGCCGGGTCGTTGAAGCGTGAAATATTCCCCGTGTGGGTGGAGGTCAATAGCGAGAGGAAAGTCGACGGCTCGTTATAATCCCCTACCCACGAGGCGCGGATCACATCGAAGTTGCCGGTGTTACGACTGTCGATGTAGGTTTTCCACTCCTGGTTTTGCAGCTTCACATCCACGCCGAGGTTCTTCTTCCACATCGACGCCACCGCGATGGCGATTTTCTGGTGGTTTTCAGAGGTGTTGTACAGCAGCGTCAGCTTCAAGGGGCGCTGAGGATTATAGCCTGCCGCCTGAAGCAGGGTTTTCGCCTGGGCGTTAAGCTCCTCTTGCGACATCTGCTCAAACGGCGACGGCTCCGGAGTAAAGCCCGCCGTCACATCCGGGGTGAAGTGCCAGGCCGGTTTTTCGCCCGTACCCAGGACTTTCTCGGCCATAATGCGTCGGTCGATGGTCATACTCAGCGCCAGACGCACCCGGGCGTCGGCGGTCGGCCCTTTCTGGGTATTAAAGGCGTAGTAATAGGTACCTAACTGAGGGGGCGTATAGACCTGCCCTGGAATATCTTTCAGTAACTTTTGATAGAGGTTTTTCGGGAAAGATTCTGTAATGTCGATATCGTTCGCCAGGTAGCGTTTGGTGGCGGAAGACTCCTGATTGATCGGCACAAAGGTCACCTTCTTCAGTACCGTTTTGCCATTGTCCCAGTAATGCGTATTGGGCTCGACCACCAGCTTCTCGTTCACCACCCGATCTTTCAGCACGAACGCGCCGTTTCCTACCAGCGCACCAGGGCGGGTCCACTCTTTACCGCTTTCGATGTTGGCTTTTTGTACCGGATAGAAGGCGAAACTGGCGGTAAGGTTAGCAAACCACGGCAAGGGTTTATCCAGTTGCACGCGCAGGGTGTGGTTATCTACCGCCGTCACGCCGAGCTTGTCTGGCGTGGCTTTCCCGTCAATGATCGCCTGGGCATTGGTCACGCCTGCCAGCGCAGCAAACCACGCAAAAGGCGACGTGGTTTTCGGATCAACCAGACGCTGCCAGCTGTAAACAAAATCTTGTGCCGTGACCGGGGTACCGTCTGACCACCGGGCATTATCGCGCAGGGTGAAGGTCCAGACCCGGTTGTCATTGCTCTGCCAGCGGGTAGCAACACCCGGTACCAGCTCGCCTTTCTCGTTCTGGTTTACCAGGCCTTCAAACAGATCGCGTATAACCTGAATTTCAGGCAGCCCCACGGCTTTGGCGGGATCGAGTGAAGCGGGTTCATCTTTAATATGGCGAACCAGCTCCTGTCTCGGCGCCAGCTGCGTGCCGGAAGGAATATCCGCCGCAAAGGACCAGGATGACAGGCCGCACAGCAACAGGGCAGAAGTAAGCAGCGAAACAGGATGCTTCATGAGATCCTCTCTGGAATAGTGGCTAACAAGCAGATGGCTAATTATTTGTTTCAGAACAGTGAAATGCAAATAACTTACGCCGGAAACATGATATGCGCCAGTTTTCCCGGGCTGGCGAAACTATTTGATTAAGCGGATGTTTTGCACAACACTGCCAGTAAGCACCATTATCATCAGGATCCCCTATGACCCTTACTCGCCCCCGAACAGAACGTGGCGCTTTTCCTCCCGGCACCGAACATTATGGTCGCTCACTGCTTGGCGCGCCGCTTATCTGGTTTCCCGCGCCCAATGCCGATCGTGAAAGTGGCCTTATCATCGCCGGCACCCATGGCGATGAAAATTCCTCGATTGTCACCCTCTCCTGCGCGCTACGCACTCTGGCGCCCGAACAGCGTCGGCATCACGTGGTGTTGACGGTTAATCCGGATGGGTGTCAGTTGGGGCTGCGCGCCAACGCGCGCGGGGTGGATTTAAATCGCAACTTCCCGGCAGCAAACTGGCGCGCAGGCGAGACGGTTTATCGCTGGAACAGCGCGGCAGAAGAGCGGGATGTGGTGCTGCTAACCGGCGAAAAGCCAGGTTCAGAGCCCGAAACCCAGGGGTTGTGCAAGTTGATTCACAAGCTGCACCCGGCATGGGTGGTCTCGTTTCACGATCCGCTCGCCTGTATAGAGGACCCCGGCCATACGGCGCTGGGACGCTGGCTGGCAGAGGCTTTCTCCCTGCCACTGGTCACCAGCGTCGGCTATGAAACGCCAGGCTCGTTTGGTAGCTGGTGTGCGGACCTGGGTCTGCACTGCATCACCGCAGAGTTCCCCCCCATCTCCTCTGACGAAGCCAGCGAGAAGTATCTGAAAGCGATGGTGGGCCTGCTGCGCTGGGAAGCTCAAAGATAGAGGGTACCGGCGCGAAACTGCAGGGCGGGTGAGACATCGACCGCCAGCCACGTGGGGCCATCCAGGTCGGCGAAGCTGACCTCTGGCACCAGCGGCAGCGCGGCGCCGATGGCTCTGGAGGTGCAGAGCATGCAGCCCAGCATCAGGGCGAACCCCTGCTCCTGCGCCTCATTAGCTAACGCCAGCGCCTCGGTCAGCCCACCCGTTTTATCGAGTTTTATATTGACCATCTCATAGCGCCCTTTCAGCTCACTCAGGCTTGCACGCGTGTGGCAGCTCTCATCGGCACAGATAGGCAGCGGATGAATAAAGTTCGCCAGCGCCGCATCTTCCCCCGCGGGGAGAGGCTGTTCAAGCATCGCCACCCCGAGGTCTGCCAGCAGCTGGCAGCGCGCCGCCAGCCCTTCAACGTGCCAGGATTCATTAGCATCGACAATCAGCGTAGCCTCTGGTGCTGCCGCACGGATCGCAATCATCCGTTCGCTTATCAGGCGATCGTCCAGTTTGACCTTCAACAATCTTGCTCCGGCCGCGCAGAGCGCCTGGGCGCTGGCGGCCATCTGCTCGGGCTCGCCAATGACCACTGTCTGGGCCGTTATGAGGCTTTGGGGGAGCGTGGCACCCGCCAGATGCGCCAGAGGCATCTCCTGCTGACGGGCGGCAAGATCCCAGAGTGCGCAGTCTACGGCATTGCGAGCCGCCCCGGGGGGCAGAGCAGCCTGCAGCGCTTCGCGCGTCATACCCTGCTCGATTTCTGGCCCCAGGGCCATAATTTGCGCCATCACAGAGGCTGGCGTTTCGCCGTAGCGCGGATAAGGCGTACACTCCCCCACACCTTTAATGCCCTCCTCCTCGATTTCAACGACCACGACGCAGGCTTCGCTGCGGGCACCCCGGGAGATGACAAAGGGTGAATGCAGAGGCCAGGCTTCTTCGTAAACCTTGAGGGTTTTCATCACTCGCTCCTGTAATGCGACTTATCGTAAATAGGGTTTGCCGTGTTATTCGCTGTTGTCATACACTAGCGGCGACGTTAACTATATGTAAACAGGAAGATATCCATGTCACAACTCGTTCATTTCCAGGGCAACCCGGTTGCTGTTGCTGGTGCCATTCCGCAGGCGGGTAGCAAGGCACAGGCTTTTACTCTCGTAGCAAAAGACCTGTCCGACGTCGCGTTGAGCCAGTTTGCTGGCAAACGTAAAGTCCTGAACATTTTCCCAAGCATCGACACTGGCGTGTGTGCCGCATCAGTGCGTAAATTCAACCAACTGGCCACTGAAATGGACAACACCGTGGTGCTGTGCATTTCCGCCGATCTGCCGTTTGCCCAGTCTCGCTTCTGCGGCGCAGAAGGTCTGAGCAACGTCATCACCTTGTCTACGCTGCGTAACGCAGATTTCCTGCAGAACTATGGCGTGGGCATTGCCGAAGGCGCGCTGAAAGGCCTGGCCGCACGTGCTGTTCTGGTCATTGATGAAAACGACAATGTCGTCTTCAGCCAGCTGGTGGATGAAATTACCACCGAGCCAGATTACACGGCTGCGCTGGAAAGCCTGAAAGCCTAAGCGCTACGGCAAAATAAGAAAGCCTCCGCAAGGAGGCTTTTTTGTTACTCGTCACCTTTTTTCTGGCTCAGTCCATACTCGCGCAGCTTATTGGCGATTGCGGTATGCGACACGCCCAGACGCTTCGCCAGCTTACGGGTGCTGGGGTAATCGCGATAAAGCTGGGTGAGTACCGAGCGTTCAAAACGGCTGGTGATATCATCCAGCGAACCTTCCATCGCCTCTTCACCCACTGACACCGTACCGGCGTCATAGTCCGGCAGCAGAATGTCCTGTGGGCGGAGCTCATAACCTTCCAGCTGACTGAGGGCCCGGTAGATCGCGTTTTTTAACTGCCGCACATTGCCCGGCCAGCCGTAGCGCGTCAGCACGTTACTCAGATCGGACGAAAATTTAGGACGCGGAATACCTTGCTCATCGGCAAAGCGAGCGACAAAGAGTTCCGTTAACGGCATGATGTCCTGCGGGCAATCACGCAGCGGTGGAATATTCAGGGTCAGCACGTTCAGACGATAGTAGAGATCTTCCCGGAACAGCCCTTTTTGTACCAGCTCCACCAGGTTTTTTTGGGTCGCGCAGATGACGCGCACATCCACGTGAACCTCGTGATCTTCCCCCACCCGGCGGAACGTACCGTCATTAAGGAAACGTAGCAGTTTGGCCTGCATGCGCGGCGACATTTCGCCAATCTCATCCAACAGGACCGAGCCGCCGTTGGCCTGCTCGAAGAACCCTTTTATCCCCTCCGGCGCGTGGCCGAACAGCTCACTCTCGACCGCATCTTCCGGAATCGAAGCGCAGTTAAGCGCAAGATAGGGTTTTGCCGCGCGCGGGCTGGCCAGGTGGACAGCATGCGCCAGCAGATCTTTACCGGTGCCGGTATCGCCGGTGATCAGCAGCGGCGCGGTGAGGTTTGCCAGCTTACGGGCCTGGTCAACGACGTGACGCATCTTCGCGCTGACAGCGATGATCTGATTGAACGCACTCATATCCTGGCTGCTGAGGTCCTGCAGCTGACGTCCCATTCGCACCGTAGAGCGCAGCATAATCACCGCCCCGGTTAGCACGCTGACGTCATTTTCACCCTTCAGGTAAAACGGCGTAATCTCCATCAGGAAGTTTTGCCCGTGGATCACCACGTGTTCGCTGTGGGTGGACTGCGGGTTGCTCTCCAGCCAGCGCTGGAAATTAAAACCGGGGATCAGCTGGGGTGCCGTATGGTTACGCAATTTGTCTGCGTCAAGACCGAAAAGCTGACAGCCTGCCTGGTTGGCACGCTCGATTTTGCTTTTCATATCAAGGGATAAAAACGGTTCCGGCATCGCCTGCAACAGGGCGTTCAGCGCCAGATGTTCGCGTTCGGAAGGCATCCACGGCACCGTGCGCACATCCGTAACGCCAGCGATACGGCGGATTTCAGCCATCAAACTGCTGAATGTATCGAATTCGATTTCGGCGAAATTGAGGTAAATCTTCCCGATGGGATCGATCTCAATGCCGCGCAGATCAATGCTACGCAAAACAAGGAGATCAAGTAACTCGCGAGTCAGGCCGAGACGGTCCTTACAAAAAACTTCCAGACGCATGGGAAAATCACTCTATAAGCCAGTAACCTACAAATGATAAGCCAGATATCGCTATTCAGGAAGATGGCTGTCAACAAATATTGACAGCCTGCGGAAATAACACTCAGTCCGCCTGGGACTGCGGCTTTTTATTCAACGTCTCTTTCAACTGGCCGATCAATTCGCGGCGGAAATCACCGAGCCGCGGTTTGTCCCCCTCGATCCACGGCAGCGGACGGCAGAGCTCCATGGCTTTGATCCCCAGACGTGCGGTCAGTAAACCAGCCCCGATACCCTGGGCGGCGCGGGTCGAGAGACGCGCGGCCAGATCCTGAGACATCCAGTCCATACCCACCTCACGTACCAGTTCAGTGGCGCCGGCAAACGCGATGTTGAGCAGTACCAGGCGAAACAGTCGCAGCCGACTGTAGTACCCCAGCTCAATGCCGTAGAGGGTGGCGATGCGGTTGATCAGCCGTAAATTACGCCAGGCAATAAAGGCCATATCCACCAGCGCCAGCGGACTGACGGCAATCATAAGCGTGGACTCAGCGGCCGAGCGGCTGATTTCACGTCGCGCCTGCGAGTCGAGTACCGGCTGTACCAGGTGTGCGTACAGTGAAACCACTTCCCGGTCATTCTGCGTTTCGTGAATCGCGGCGTACCAGCGCTGCAACGCTGGATGAGAGTGATCCATCCCCGCCTGTTGCGCTAATTTTTCACAGAATGCACGCCCTTTGCCCGTGGCATGGCTGTGTAGCAAATCGCGGGCTTCGTCGCGCTCGTGCGCACGCTGACGCAGGCGCCAGAGTCGACGCCATTCGGTGGCCAGCGATCCGACCCCTGCGCCAATAATCAGGGCGCCCGCCGCGCAACCTCCCAGTGCCACCCAGTCTTGCGTCTGCCAGGCGTGCATCGTCCACTGAACGCCCTGGCCCACCACGCTTATACCAAACAGCGCCAGCCCGGCGGTGACCATTTTGCGCCACAGGCTGCGTTTAGGCCGCAGGGCCTGCTCCACAACCGCTTCCGCCTGGCCCTCTTCTTCAGCGAGCAGCGTTTCTGTTAACGCCGGTGCGAAGTTGTCCGCCTGGGGGCCGTTAAAGGTCTGCGCAGAGCGAAACGCTTCGGTGCGGTCCGGCTCCAGCGGTCCGGAGAAATCAATACGGGGTTTGAGCGGTTCCGTCATCGCAATTTATCTCCAATTAAAACTCCAGTGCAGCATCCAGGCGTATATGCGGTAGCGGTTGATCGACATTCATCGTCTGAGGACGGAATGCTTCAAACTGAAAACCCTGATTTTGCCAGAACGCCTGGCCTGGCAAGCGAGCGGGCACCTCCCCGGGATAGACCGTAAGCGGTTCGCCATCGCTCAGACGATGCCCGCGCAGCGCCGGGATTTTCTCACCGTTTACGTCAATCAGCCCACTCTGCGTAGCCTGAACCGACGCCAGCCCCAGACAATCCATGCTGATCCCCTCGAAGGCGGCGTTCTGCCAGGCATCCTGCACCAGCTGTTGCAGGAGTGAGACCATATTGGCGTGCTGATCTACCGTCACGTGATCGGCTTTGGTGGCGGCAAACAGCAGTTTATCAATGACCGGGGAGAACAAGCGCCGAAACAGCGTTCGCTGGCCGTAGTGGAAACTTTGCATGAGCTGGGTGAGCGCCAGACGCATATCGTTGAAAGCTTGCGGGCCGCTGTTAAGGGGTTGCAGGCAATCAACCAACACGATCTGACGGTCGAAGCGCAAAAAGTGGTTGGTGTAAAAGCCCTTGACCACTTTGTCGCAATAATAGTTAAAACGCTCGCGCAGCATGCCGGCGTTGGTCTGTTTATCGGCCTGCGCCAGCTTAGATTCGCCGTAGGTCTCCACATCCGGCCAGGGGAAGAACTGCAGCGCGGGTGCACCCGCCATATCCCCGGGCAGCACGAAGCGGCCCGGCTGGATAAAGTGCAGCCCCTCTTTTTTGCACTGATGCAGATAGTCGGTCCAGGCTTCAGCGATAGCGGCCAGACGGTTTTCATCAGCCGGAGCCAGCGGATCCAGCCCTTCACAGAGGCTGCGCCATTTGGCTGACCACTCGGCCCTGTGACCCTGTAACAAACCGGTCATCTGCCGGGACCAGCTCAGGTAATCCTGCGTCAGCATGGGCAGGTCCAGCAGCCATTCGCCGGGGTAATCTACGATTTCAAGATAGAGCGTAGACGTCTCTTTGAAGTGGCGCAGTAGTGAGTCATTGGAGCGAAAACGAAGCGCCAGGCGGATTTCGCTAACCCCACGGGTCGGCGTCGGCCAGGTGGGAGGCGTACCGTACAGCTGCGCCAGCCCTTCATCATAGGTAAAACGGGGGATACCGAAATCGCGCTGGGGCACGCGTTTTACGCCTAACAGACGCTCTTCGCGCACGGCGCTCAGAAGCGGCAGACGCGCCCCCGCATGAAGATTGAGCAGTTGGTTGACCATCGCCGTGATAAAGGCGGTTTTGCCGCTGCGGCTCAGTCCAGTGACCGCCAGGCGCAAATGCCGGTCAACCCCGCGGTTGACCAACGAGTTGAGTTCATTTTTAAATCGCTTCATCGCCATCCTGTATCGTCTGAAGGAATTATTGTTCTTAAATATATGACATGGGGTTAACAAGAAGGGAATAAAAGCCCCCGAAGGGCAATGGCACATCATCGATGTGCCGTTATTTCAGTTTGCCGGAAAGGCGAGTCGCCAGTTTTTTCAGTAAGGGTTCGAGGGCCACCGCCAGCAACAGTCGGACGGGTTTACGTGCGACCGACTTGATCGCCCAGCCCGCAACCCCTGCCGGGCCGTAGCGCAATGCGGTGAGTAGTACCAGCTTCCCTGCGATTTTGAGGCCTGGTTTAACACTCTGCCCGGCCTTGTGCCAGCGTTGATTCATCTCTGTTCTCTCAGTTATAGCTGACGAAAACGGCTTCGCAGCGTAAAGGTATCGGAGGTGACATACCGTTCCATTTCGCGCAGGCGCTGTTCGCCTGACGCCAGTTCGGCATCCACCGCATCCAGTAATTCAGAACTTGTAGGGACGTTTTCCCCCTCCATCGCTCCCTCCGGCATCGGATCCAGCACGAAGGACAAAATGATATAGGCCACTAACGTAATAAAGGCCAGGCCAAAGAAGATGGAGAGCACAGTCACTACGCGCACCAGCTTAACCGGGACATCCAGGTAATGCGCAAGACCCGCACACACCCCACGAACCATCCCCTGCTGAGGAATACGCCACAATTTTTTATTCAGATTCAATCCGGCCATTAACGATCCCTCCACTGTGGATGTTCCGCATCCAGGATGGCTTCCAGCGCCTGGATACGCTCACGCATTTTTTTCGCATCGAGGGTTAGCTGACTCAGTCGCTGCTGCTCGCTTTGGGATAATTCGCTACGTGAAGAGCGGTTGCTGTAGTGAAGCCACAGCCAAATCGGCAAAACAAACAGCACGAAAATGGTCAGTGGAATGGCAAGAAAAAGCGCGCTCATGTCTACTCCTTGTCTTACGATGAGTGGCGGTGCCGCCTGTGGGCACCGCTAACGTTATTATTGGTTATCGACTTTCATTTTGGCTTTCAGCGCAGCCAGTTGCTCACTGATTTCATCATCCGCTTTCAGTTCTGCAAACTCTTGATCCAGGGACTTCTGTTTGCCAAAGCTGTGGCTTTCGGCCTCGGCTTCCATTTGATCAATGCGACGTTCGAAAGATTCAAAACGCGCCATCGCTTCATCCAGTTTTCCGCTGTCGAGTTGACGACGCACATCGCGGGAAGAGTTGGCCGCCTGATGACGCAGCGCCAGCGCCTGTTGACGGGCACGGGTTTCGCTCAGCTTGTTCTCCAGCTCAGCGATCTCTTTTTTCATGCGCACCAGGGTTTCATCAACCAGGGTCACTTCATGCTCAAGCGTCGCGACGATATCGGTCAGCTTCTGTTTTTCGATCAGTGCGGAGCGGGCCAGATCGTCTTTCTCTTTACGCAACGCCAGCTCGGCCTTCACTTGCCACTCGCTCTGCTGTGCGGTCGCTTGCTCAATGCGGCGAGTTAACTGTTTCTTTTCTGCCAGCGCACGCGCAGAGGTGGAGCGCACTTCTACCAGCGTGTCTTCCATCTCCTGAATCATCAGACGCACCAGCTTTTGCGGATCTTCCGCTTTTTCGAGCAGTGAGTTGATGTTGGCGTTCACGATGTCGGCAAAACGAGAAAAAATACCCATAATTCAATCCTCACAATGTAGTAATCGGGCGATGCCCTGCTGAATGACTAATACAAATAGCGTGCCATTTTTATATCTTATTGATTTTCAACATTGTGATTGCTTTTTGGTCAGTTACATCCTACTCTCGCTTAGTGAATCACACCACTAAATGGTTAATTTCATCATGGCTGAATTTAAAGACACGCTGTTGGGAGAAGCCAACAGTTTTCTCGAGGTACTTGAGCAGGTCTCGCGGCTGGCCCCTCTCAATAAACCGGTACTGATTATTGGCGAACGCGGGACCGGTAAAGAGCTGATTGCCAACCGCCTGCACTACCTTTCCGGGCGCTGGGATGGCCCCTTTATCTCGCTGAACTGCGCCGCGTTGAATGAGAACTTACTTGATACAGAACTGTTTGGGCATGAGGCTGGCGCCTTTACCGGCGCGCAAAAACGTCACCCCGGTCGCTTTGAACGTGCCGATGGTGGCACCCTGTTTCTTGACGAGCTGGCCACTGCGCCGATGCTGGTGCAGGAGAAACTGTTGCGCGTGATTGAATATGGCGAGCTGGAGCGTGTGGGTGGTAGCCAGCCCTTGCAGGTAAACGTGCGACTGGTTTGCGCCACAAACGCCGACCTGCCGGAGATGGTGGCACAAGAAAAATTCCGCGCCGACCTGCTGGACAGGCTGGCGTTTGATGTCGTGCTACTCCCGCCGCTGCGCGAACGACGCAGCGATATCATGCTGATGGCCGATCAGTTTGCCATCCAGATGTGTCGCGAGCTTGGCCTGCCCCTCTTTCCCGGCTTCAGCGAGCGCGCCCGCGAAACCCTGATGGGATACCGCTGGCCAGGCAACATTCGTGAGCTGAAAAACGTGGTGGAACGTTCGGTTTACCGCCACGGCACCAGCGAGACCGAACTGGACGATATCATTCTCGATCCCTTCTTACGTACGCAGCGGCACGAGAAGGAGCCCGTTCAGCCCAGCGATCACGCTCTGCCGCTTGATTTACGCCAGTTTCAGCTTGATCAGGAAAAGCAACTGCTTGAGCAGAGCCTGAACGAGGCAAAATATAACCAGAAACGCGCCGCTGAACTGCTGGGCCTGACCTACCATCAATTAAGGGCATTGCTCAAAAAGCATCAAATGCGCTGACATTATCAGCACTTACCCGCAGACATTTTTACCTGGCAGGCGTAAGTGCGATACACTTTGCAGATTGAATCTAAAAACCCTAAATATTATGCGTCTGGTTTTCTCGTCCCTGATTGCACTCGGCCTGTTCAGCAGCCAGGCATTCGCCGTCCCCTCCCCTGCGGATCGCACTGATATTCGCGAAAGCGGCTTTGTCTACTGCGTAAGTGGCCAGGTCAATACCTTCAATCCGCAGAAAGCGAGTAGCGGGCTGATCGTTGATACGCTCGCCGCTCAGCTCTACGATCGCCTGCTGGACGTCGATCCCTATACCTACCGGTTAGTGCCTGAACTGGCTGAAAGCTGGCAGGTGCTGGATAACGGCGCGACTTACCGTTTCCGTCTGCGCGACGACGTTGATTTCCAGACTACGCCGTGGTTTAAACCGACCCGCAAACTCAACGCGGACGACGTGGTCTTTACATTCCAGCGGATCTTTAATCGCCAGCATCCCTGGCACTATATTAACGGTGAGGCTTTCCCGTACTTCGACAGCCTGCAGTTCGCTGACACCGTTAAGGATGTGCGAAAAATCGATGCCCATACGGTAGAGTTTTCACTCTCCCGACCAGATGCCTCTTTCCTCTGGCATCTGGCGACGCACTACGCCTCGGTGATGTCTGCTGAATATGCCACCGTTCTGGCACAGCGCGATCAGCAGGAGTTGCTGGACCGCCAGCCCGTGGGAACCGGCCCCTTCCAGTTGGAGGAGTATCGCGCTGGCCAGTATATCCGCCTGCAGCGACATGCCCACTTCTGGCGTGGGACACCACTGATGCCTCAGGTGGTAGTCGATTTGGGTTCCGGCGGTACGGGGCGACTTTCAAAATTGCTGACCGGTGAGTGTGATGTTCTGGCCTGGCCGGCCGCCAGCCAGTTAACGATTCTGCGTGATGATCCGCGCCTGCGCCTGACTCTGCGCCCCGGCATGAACATTGCCTACCTGGCCTTCAATACCAACAAACCGCCGTTGAATAACCCGGCGGTGCGTCATGCCCTGGCGCTGGCTATCAATAATCAGCGTTTAATGCAGTCTATCTATTATGGTACCGCTGAAACGGCGGCATCGATCTTACCGCGCGCCTCGTGGGCTTATGATAATGAGGCTAAAATTACGGAGTACAATCCGGCTAAATCGCGCGAGCAGTTAAAAGCGCTGGGTGCCGAGAATCTCACCCTGCAGCTGTGGGTCCCCACCAGCTCGCAGGCCTGGAACCCCAGCCCGCTGAAAACCGCCGAATTGTTGCAGGCGGATCTGGCGCAGGTGGGGGTGAAAGTGGTGATTGTGCCGGTCGAAGGGCGTTTCCAGGAGGCGCGCCTGATGGATATGAATCATGACCTCACGCTCACGGGCTGGGCGACGGACAGTAATGATCCGGACAGCTTTTTCCGCCCGCTCATGAGCTGCGCGGCGATCGATTCGCAAACCAACTACGCGCACTGGTGTAATCGGGAATTCGACGCTGTGCTGCAGAAAGCGTTGGCCACCCAGCAACTTGCGGCGCGCATTGATGCCTACGATGAAGCCCAGAGTATTCTGGCGAAAGAACTGCCGGTGTTACCGCTGGCCTCTTCCCTGCGTCTGCAGGCTTACCGCTACGATATGAAAGGCCTGGTACTCAGTCCGTTTGGCAATGCGTCCTTTGCGGGCGTCTCTCGTGAGAAACCGGAAGAGGTGAAAAAACCGTGATTATTTTTACCTTACGCCGGCTGGTATTGCTGCTTATTACCCTCTTCTTCCTGACCTTTATTGGCTTCAGCCTGAGCTATTTCACCCCTCATGCGCCGCTGCAGGGGGCATCGTTATGGAATGCCTGGGTATTCTGGTTTGACGGCTTATTGCACTGGGACTTTGGCGTCTCCAGCATTAATGGTCAGCCCATTTCCGAGCAGTTAAAAGAGGTCTTCCCGGCGACCATGGAGCTCTGTATCCTCGCTTTCGGTTTTGCGCTGATGGTTGGTATTCCCGTGGGGATGCTGGCCGGGATCACCCGCAATAAGTGGCAGGATAAGCTGATAAGCGCCTTCGCACTGCTGGGCTTCTCAGTGCCGGTCTTCTGGCTGGCTCTGTTGCTGACGCTGTTCTTCTCGCTGACTCTCGGCTGGCTGCCGGTATCAGGGCGCTTCGACCTGCTCTATAACGTGAAAACCGTCACCGGTTTTGCCATCATCGACGCCTGGTTATCTGACTCCCCGTGGCGCCACGAGATGATCGTCAGCGCCGTGAGTCATATGGTTTTACCAGTGCTGACCCTTGCCGTGGCCCCCACCACGGAGGTGATTCGCCTGATGCGTATCAGTACCATTGATGTGTTTGATCAGAACTACGTCAAAGCCGCCGCGACGCGCGGACTATCGCGCCTGACGATTCTGCGCCGCCATGTGCTGCATAATGCGCTGCCGCCGGTAATACCGCGTCTGGGCTTACAGTTTTCGACCATGTTAACGCTGGCGATGATCACCGAAATGGTCTTTAGCTGGCCGGGTCTGGGTCGCTGGCTGATTAACGCTATCCGCCAGCAAGATTACGCCGCCATTTCTGCGGGCGTGATGGTAATAGGTGCACTGGTGATCATTGTGAACGTGATCTCCGATATTTTGGGCGCTATGGCTAACCCACTGAAACATAAGGAATGGTATGCCTTACGATAGCGTTTACAGCGAAAAACGCACCCCCGGTGCGCTACGCACCGCGTGGCGTAAATTCTACGGGGATACGCCGGCAATGGTCGGCCTTTACGGCTGTGGTGGCCTGCTGCTGCTCTGTCTGTTAGGCGGCTGGTTTGCACCTTATGGTATTGATCAGCAGTTCCTCGGTTATCAGTTGTTGCCTCCGTCCTGGTCGCGCTATGGCGAGGTCTCATTCTTTCTGGGGACCGACGATCTGGGGCGCGATCTCCTGAGCCGTTTGTTAAGCGGCGCGGCCCCTACCGTGGGCGGTGCGCTTATTGTCACGCTTGCCGCCACACTGTGCGGTCTGGCGCTGGGCATTCTGGCCGGGGCGACGCATGGCCTGCGCTCGGCGGTGATGAACCATATTCTCGACACCCTGCTGTCGATTCCGTCACTGCTGCTGGCCATTATCGTGGTGGCCTTTTTCGGGCCTCATTTGAGCCACGCCATGTTTGCCGTCTGGCTGGCGCTGCTGCCGCGTATGGTGCGCTCGGTCTACAGCCTGGTACATGACGAACTGGAGAAAGAGTATGTTGTGGCGGCGCGTCTTGATGGCGCCACCACCCTGAACATTTTATGGTTCGCCGTGCTGCCCAACATCGCCTCGGGGATGGTGACAGAGATCACCCGCGCCCTGTCGATGGCGATTCTGGATATCGCGGCCCTCGGCTTTCTTGATCTTGGCGCACAGCTCCCTTCACCTGAATGGGGCGCGATGCTCGGCGACGCGCTGGAGCTTATTTACGTGGCGCCCTGGACGGTGATGCTGCCCGGCGCGGCGATTATGGTTAGCGTACTGCTGGTCAACCTACTGGGCGACGGCATTCGCCGTGCGATTGATGCGGGGGTGGAGTAATGCCATTACTGGATATTCGCAATTTAACGATCGAATTCAAGACCAGCGAAGGCTGGGTCAAAGCCGTCGATCGGGTCAGCATTACCCTGAGCGAAGGCGAGATTCGCGGACTGGTAGGAGAATCCGGTTCGGGTAAAAGCCTTATTGCCAAAGCCATCTGCGGCGTGGCAAAAGACAACTGGCGGGTCACGGCCGACCGTATGCGCTTCGATGATATAGACCTGCTGCGCCTTTCCGCACGCGAGCGGCGTAAGCTGGTGGGCCATAACGTATCGATGATCTTCCAGGAGCCGCAATCCTGTCTCGATCCGTCTGAACGAGTGGGTAAACAGCTGATGCAGAACATCCCCGGCTGGACCTATAAAGGTCGCTGGTGGCAGCGTTTTGGCTGGCGCAAGCGCCGTGCCATTGAGTTACTGCACCGGGTCGGGATAAAAGATCATAAAGATGCCATGCGCAGTTTTCCTTACGAGCTGACTGACGGCGAATGTCAGAAGGTAATGATTGCCATCGCGCTGGCGAACCAGCCACGTCTGCTGATTGCCGATGAACCCACCAACGCGATGGAGCCCACCACGCAGGCGCAGATTTTCCGCCTGCTGTCGCGGCTGAATCAAAATAACAACACCACCATTTTGCTGATCAGCCATGATCTGCAAATGCTGAGTAAATGGGCAGATAAAATTGACGTGATGTACTGCGGCCAGACGGTAGAAACCGCATTCAGTGAAGATCTGGTGACCACACCGCATCACCCTTATACGCAGGCGCTGATCCGCGCGATTCCCGATTTTGGTAGTGCGATGCCGCATAAAAGCCGGCTTAATACCCTGCCCGGCGCCATCCCTCTGCTGGAACATTTACCCATTGGCTGTCGCCTTGGGCCGCGCTGCCCCTATGCTCAGCGTAAATGTATTGAGACGCCGCGCCTGGCCGGGGCCAAAAACCACCTGTTCGCCTGCCATTTCCCGCTGAACATGGAGAGAGAGTGACATGGTCGACACACTGCTGGAAGTGCGCAATCTCAGTAAAACCTTTCGCTATCGCACCGGTTTATTCCACCGCCAGAACGTTGAGGCAGTCAAGCCGCTGAGTTTCGCGCTGCGTGAAAAGCAGACGCTGGCGATTATTGGGGAGAACGGTTCGGGTAAATCGACGCTGGCAAAAATGTTGGCCGGAATGATTGAACCCACCGACGGTGAGATCCTGATTGACGATCATCTGCTGAAGTTTGGCGACTACTCTTTCCGTAGCCAGCGCATCCGCATGATTTTTCAGGATCCGTCGACCTCGCTCAACCCGCGCCAGCGCATTTCGCAAATTCTGGATTTTCCGCTACGTCTGAATACCAATCTCAGTGCCGAAGCGCGGCGCAAGCAAATTATCGACACCCTGCGTATGGTGGGTCTGTTACCGGATCATGTGAGCTATTATCCACACATGCTGGCACCGGGGCAGAAACAGCGTCTGGGCCTCGCCCGCGCCCTGATCCTCCGCCCGAAGGTGATCGTTGCCGATGAAGCATTGGCCTCGCTGGATATGTCGATGCGTTCCCAACTGATTAATCTGATGCTGGAGTTACAGGAGAAACAGGGGATCGCCTATATTTATGTGACCCAACATCTGGGCATGATGAAACATATCAGCGATCAGGTACTGGTGATGCACGAGGGCACCGTGGTTGAGCGTGGTAGCACGGCGTCGGTGCTTGCTTCTCCGCTGCATGACCTGACAAAACGGTTGATAGCCGGGCATTTTGGCGAAGCTTTAACCGCCGATGCGTGGCGAAAAGACAGGTGATTCCTCCCTGTTTGAGTGGTCGGATTAACTAACTTCGCGACACATGCTATTATCGCCGCGTTTTAACGACGGTCGCCCACAAATGATGACGATCGCCACAACAATGAATATAAGGATTAAGAGCTATGGGTTTTCTTTCCGGTAAGCGCATTCTGGTCACTGGCGTTGCCAGCAAACTGTCCATCGCATACGGTATCGCACAGGCTATGCACCGTGAAGGCGCTGAGCTGGCGTTCACCTACCAGAACGAGAAGCTGAAAGGCCGTGTGGAAGAGTTTGCCGCGCAGCTGGGGTCCAGCATCGTTCTGGAATGTGACGTTGCTCAAGATGAAAGCATCGATGGCATGTTCGCTGAGCTGGCAAAAGCATGGCCGAAATTTGACGGCTTCGTGCACTCTATCGGTTTCGCACCGGGCGATCAGCTGGACGGCGACTACGTCAATGCCGTAACCCGTGAAGGCTTTAAAATCGCACACGACATCAGCTCCTACAGCTTCGTGGCGATGGCGAAATCCTGCCGCACTATGCTGAATCCAGGCGCTGCCCTGCTGACCCTCTCTTATCTGGGCGCAGAGCGTGCAATCCCTAACTACAACGTTATGGGTCTGGCTAAAGCCTCTCTGGAAGCGAACGTACGCTACATGGCGAACGCAATGGGTCCTGAAGGCGTGCGTGTTAACGGCATCTCTGCGGGTCCAATCCGTACGCTGGCTGCCTCCGGTATCAAAGATTTCCGTAAAATGCTGGCGCACTGCGAAGCGGTTACCCCGATTCGTCGTACCGTTACCATTGAAGACGTGGGTAACTCTGCGGCCTTCCTCTGCTCTGACCTCTCTGCAGGTATCTCCGGCGAAGTGGTTCACGTTGATGGCGGTTTCAACATCGCAGCAATGAACGAGCTGGAAATCAAATAAGCTTGTCCTGTTACCCGGCGGCGCACGCTGCCGGGTGCTTCCCTCCCTTCTCCCTCGCATCACCCCGACCTTATATACCGTTCTGCTATTTGTTATCACTTAACAATATTTTTCCCTCCGTATGGGTTACGCCAGGATATTGATCGCCATTTTGAGATCAAGGAACGCCCATGGAACAACGCCGTCTTTCTGGTAAAGGCCACTGGTATCACGAAACCCAGTCTAATCACTGTCCGGCTGATGTTCTGCCCCTGGTGCCTGAAGCCGCTTACGTCGACGACCGTTTTTTGCTCGATTTAGCCCTTTCTGAAGAGACCCTGTCCGCGCATGAAGGCTGGCTGGCGCCTGCGCGGGAGCTCTGTAGCTTGCTGTTCCCTCTGCGGGTACCGGTATCGCGATTACGAACCCTGAGCGCATATGACCGCCTGAGCACCGCCCTGACGGTCGCTCAGGTCTGTGGCGTGCAACGTTTATGCAATCACTACGCAGCCCTTCTCGCCCCACTCCCCGGCCCGGACTCCTCGCGTGAAAGTAACCGCCGCCTTGCCGAGATTACCCAGTACGCCCGCCAGCTTGCCAGCTCGCCCGATGTCATCGACACCAAAGCCCAGCAGCAACTGGATGAAGTGGGTTTAACCACCTATGACGTGATAGTGATTAACCAGATTATCGGCTTTGTTGGCTTCCAGGCGCGCGTCGTCGCTGCGTTTCAGGCGATGCTGGGCCACCCGGTACGCTGGTTGCCAGGCCACCCTGGTTCGTCGCAACCGCTGATTGAGGAGGCGCAGCTGAGCGACTGGCAGGCGATTCTGCCGGTGGTGGCGCTTCCCGACGCCAGCGCACAACAGCTGGAGTCCCTGGCCCGCTGGCAAAACCAGCCCGCGTTACAACACCTGGCACCGGTGCTATGCCATGAGCCGGCGCTGCTGGAACGCACCGGTCAGATCCTGACAAGCGGAGTAGAGACCGTATCGACCTGCCCCGCCGCAGTCACCGCAGTCGAACTGCTGAGCTGCTCGCCAGACCGCTTTAGCGCTGCGCAATTCGCCCCGCTTATCCGGGAGGACGTTACCGCAACCCGGGCGATCAACCTGCTCGCCTGGAGCGCATTTTGTGGCTGGCTAAACCGCCTGAAGATCGCGCTACGTAAGGTCGAATAACCCTTCTTTTTACCGAAAGAGCGCTTGCTGAAGACCTAAGAATCGCGTAAAACTGTCAGCCGCTCATTGGCTACGAAAATAGACACTATGCTTCAGGACAACCCGCTGCTTGCGCAGCTAAAACAGCAGCTTCATTCTCAGACGCCCCGCACTGAAGGGGTTGTAAAAGCCACGGAAAAAGGCTTTGGCTTCCTCGAAGTCGATGCGCAGAAAAGCTACTTCATCCCGCCTCCGCAGATGAAGAAAGTGATGCACGGCGACCGTATCGTCGCTGTGATTCATACCGAAAAGGAACGCGAATCCGCCGAGCCGGAAGAGTTGATCGAGCCGTTCCTGACCCGTTTCGTTGGTAAGGTTCAGAGAAAAGACGACCGTCTTTCTATTACGCCGGACCATCCCCTGTTAAAAGATGCCATTCAGTGCCGTGCCGCACGGGGCGTTGAACACGATTTCAAAGAAGGCGACTGGGCCGTTGCTGAAATGCGCCGCCATCCGCTGAAAGGCGATCGCTCCTTCTATGCTGAACTGACCCACTTTATCACCTTCGGCGACGACCACTTCGTGCCATGGTGGGTAACCCTGGCGCGCCATAATCTTGAAAAAGAGGCGCCAAACGGCGTGGCGACGGAGATGCTGGATGAAGGTCTGGAGCGTCAGGATCTGACTGCCCTGAACTTTGTCACCATTGATAGCGCCAGCACCGAAGATATGGACGATGCGCTGTACGTCGAAGAGCGTGCCGATGGCAAACTGGCGCTGACGGTGGCTATCGCCGACCCTACCGCCTGGGTTGCCGAGGGGAGCAAGCTGGATGACGCGGCCAAAATCCGTGCGTTCACCAACTATCTGCCGGGCTTTAATATCCCAATGTTGCCGCGTGAACTCTCTGATGACCTGTGCTCTCTGCGCGCCATGGAAGTTCGCCCGGTGCTGGCTTGTCGTATGACCATCGCGACGGATGGCACCATCGAAGATGACATCACCTTCTTCGCGGCAACCATCGAATCGAAAGCGAAGCTGGTGTATGACAACGTCTCAGACTGGCTGGAAAATAGCGGTAGCTGGCAGCCTGAAAACGACGCCATTGCCGACCAGATTCGTCTGCTGCACCGCGTATGCCAACGCCGTAGCGAATGGCGTCAGACTCATGCGCTGGTCTTTAAAGATCGACCAGACTATCGCTTTATTCTGGGCGATAAAGGCGAAGTGCTGGATATCGTGGCAGAACCGCGCCGCATTGCTAACCGTATCGTTGAAGAGTCAATGATTGCGGCCAACATCTGTGCAGCCCGCGTATTGCGCGACAAACTTGGTTTTGGCATCTACAACGTCCATACCGGTTTCGACCCGGCCAACACCGAAGCGCTGGCGGCTCTGCTCAAAACCCACGATGTGCATGTTGATCCGCAAGAGGTGCTAACCCTCGAAGGTTTCTGCAAATTGCGTCGTGAGCTGGATGCCCAGCCGACCGGCTTCCTCGACAGCCGTATTCGTCGCTTCCAGTCATTCGCGGAAATCAGCACCGAGCCCGGTCCCCACTTTGGCCTTGGCCTGGAAGCCTACGCGACCTGGACCTCACCTATTCGTAAGTATGGCGACATGGTGAACCATCGTCTGCTGAAGGCTATCATCAAAGGCGAAACCATTGCCCGTCCCGGCGATGAGACCACCCTGCAGATGGCCGAGCGCCGCCGCCTGAACCGCATGGCCGAGCGCGATGTCGGTGACTGGCTGTATGCCCGCTTCCTCAACGATAAAGCCGGAACGGAGACGCGTTTCCCGGCCGAAATTATCGATGTCAGCCGTGGCGGCATGCGCGTACGTCTGGTGGACAATGGTGCGGTGGCGTTTATCCCTGCACCATTCCTGCACGCCGTTCGCGACGAGTTGGTCTGTAGCCAGGAAAATGGCACAGTGCAGATCAAAGGCGAAACGGTGTATAAGGTCACCGAAGTGATCGATGTCACCATTGCGGAAGTCCGTATGGAAACCCGCAGCATTATCGCCCGCCCTGCGGTCTAATAACCTGCTGAAATGTCGGCTGCACCTCTTTCAGGGCAGCCGACATTTTTTATTCTGCGTTAAACCTCGCATTCATCACTTTTCCTCGCTCTTTTCCCCCACAATCCGCCAAAAGCGATCACAATTATCTATAGCTTCGGTGCGGTAGCATCACGATATTGTAGAATTTTCATTCACTTTTACCCCTTTTCATTATTCTCGTTCTAATATAAGAAAACAGGGAAAAAACAATAATTTCATCTCGTGAATACCTTTCGGA
This sequence comes from Leclercia pneumoniae, assembly GCF_017348915.1. Classification (NCBI taxonomy): domain Bacteria; kingdom Pseudomonadati; phylum Pseudomonadota; class Gammaproteobacteria; order Enterobacterales; family Enterobacteriaceae; genus Leclercia; species Leclercia pneumoniae. The sequence goes on from NZ_CP071383.1 coordinate 2,390,437, forward strand.
ACTGGTGGTGTACGCGAATGAAAATGCGCATTGTGAGCGCTATTAAGCGGGCCCGGGAGAGAACATGATTGACGATCTGGAGCAAAATTTGCTGTTTCGTTATATGGGCACCCTCAGTCCCTGGTGGCGCCTGACAGCCGACAGTAACGCGCTCCATCTTGCTGCCAGCGAGAGTTCCGATACCACGCAGGTGGTCGCCCTGACGGATGAACAGGCCGACAGCATTCGCGAGATGACCGTTATTACCTCCAGCATTACCATGACACTTTCGCTCTATGGCACCGACGTCCCGGTGCATCTGGTTGGCCGTAAAATCAATAAAAAAGAGTGGGCTGGCACCGCCTCTGCCTGGAATGACACCCCTTCCGTTGCGCGGGATCTGGCCCAGGGGCTCTCTTTTGCCGAGCAGGTGGTTTCTGAAGCCAACTCCGTGATTGTCATTCTCGACCGACACGGCAATATTCAGCGTTTCAATCGTCTGAGCGAAGAGTATACCGGCCTGAAAGAGCAGGAAGTCATCGGCCAGAACGTCTTTAAACTCTTTATGAGTCGCAGCGAAGCGGCTGCCTCCCGGCGTAATATCAGCGGTTTTTTTCGTAACGGCAGCTCCTATGAGGTGGAACGCTGGATCAAGACCCGCAAAGGTCAGCGCCTGTTTCTCTTTCGTAATAAATTCGTCCATAGCGGTAGCGGAAAAAATGAGATCTTCTTGATCTGCTCAGGCACGGATATTACGGAGGAGCGCCGCGCCCAGGAACGACTGCGCGTGCTGGCGAATACCGATACCATTACGGGCCTGCCTAACCGAAACGCCATCCATGAAATGATCAGCGATGCTATTGCGCAGCGCGGAGAGGGTCAGGTGGGCGTGGTCTATCTCGACCTGGATAATTTCAAAAAGGTGAACGATGCCTACGGGCACATGTTTGGCGATCAGCTCCTACAGGCCGTCGCGCTGGCGATTTTGAGCTGCCTTGAAGAGGGGCAGGTTCTTGCGCGCCTGGGTGGGGATGAGTTTATTGTTCTGGCGACTGACACCTCCCAAAGCTCGCTGGAGGCGATGGCCTCACGCATTTTAACCCGCCTGCGGCAGCCCTTTCGCATCGGTCTCATCGAAGTCTACACGGGTTGCTCACTGGGTATTTCCCTTGCGCCTCAGCACGGCACCGATCGCGAGAGCGTGATCCGTAACGCCGATACAGCGATGTACACCGCCAAAGAGAGTGGCCGCGGTAAATTTACGGTCTTCTCACCAGAGATGAATCAGCGCGTATTTGAGTACCTGTGGCTGGATACCAACCTGCGTAAAGCGCTCGATAATGACCAGTTAGTGATCCACTACCAGCCCAAGATTACCTGGCGCGGAGAAGTCCGGAGCCTGGAGGCGCTGGTGCGTTGGCAATCGCCCGAACGCGGGCTGATCCCTCCCATGGAGTTTATCTCCTACGCGGAAGAGTCCGGGCTCATTGTGCCTCTCGGGCGCTGGGTGATGCTCGATGTGGTGCGCCAGGTGGCCAAGTGGCGTGATAAGGGAATCAACTTACGGGTGGCGGTTAACGTCTCAGCGCGGCAGCTCGCGGATCAGACCATTTTCAGCGATCTGAAACAGGCCCTGAAAGATTTGAATTTCGAATACTGTCCGATTGATGTAGAACTCACCGAAAGTTGCCTGATTGAGAATGAAGAGCTGGCGTTGTCAGTGATCCAACAATTCAGCAAGCTGGGATCGCAAATTCATCTGGATGACTTTGGTACTGGATACTCATCCCTCTCTCAGCTGGCGCGTTTTCCCATTGACGCTATCAAGCTCGACCAGGCCTTTGTGCGGGATATTCATAAACAGTCCGTCTCTCAATCGCTGGTGCGTGCCATTGTGGCCGTGGCGCAGGCCCTGAATCTGCAGGTGATCGCTGAAGGGGTGGAGAGTGCGAAAGAAGACGCCTTTCTGACAAAGAATGGCGTCAATGAACGACAGGGATTTCATTTTGCTAAACCTATGCCCGCGACTGCCTTCGAGCGTTGGTTTAAACGCTACCAGTCACGCAATGCCCGCTAGCTCGCTTTACGCAATCCGGAAGCGGTGTGACGATCCTGCAGCTGAACCAGCCGTTCCATATAGGCGATATCTTTCGGTTGCAGGCAGAATGCGGCATCTACCCAGTCCTCAGTGATATCCATCAGTTCGCTACGGGGTAACTGCATCACGCGCTGCCGGGCCCGCAACATCGCCCGAACACCATTCATTTTGGGCTGCAGGGTATCAATAAAGGTCCGTGTCGCCACATAGCCTTGCCCCGGCTCAAAAAGCACGTCCACCAGTCCATGCTGCTGGTACCACTCCGCCGTGTGTGATTCCCCTTTGTAAATCAGCTCTTCGGCCAGTTTCATGCCGGAACGACGCGCAACCAGCGAGTAGCCGCCCATCCCCGGAAAGAGGTTGAAGGCGATCTCCGGGAACCCTAAGCGCACATCTCGCTGGGCCAGCAGAAAGTGATGGGCCAGCGCCGCCTCAAAGCCTCCACCCAGCGCGCTCCCTTCGACCATCGAGAGGGAAATCGCCCCGGTATCAAAGCCCCTTGAGGCCGCATGGACACAATCCACGCAGGCGCGAGCGTAAGCGCGTAAGGCTTCGCGTCGGCCATGCTGGATACACTCCACGAAGAAACGTAAATCACCTCCTGCATTGTACATATCCGGTACCAGCGAGCCGGTCACCCAAAAGTCGACGATAAAGCCCGATTGCCGCACCAGCCATGACATATTCATGATCTCTTCGATCAGCGCATGATTAAAACAGGGTCGCGGCTGAGCGCGCAGCATCATCCAGACGGTACGTCTCTCCTCCTCGTAATATCCCGCCAACTGCGTGAATCGTTCCGTATCAGTAAAGAGTTTACAGGTCACCTGATTGATAATAGTCATAGTCTATTTCCTCTTGGAAAAAAGCGCGTTGCGCGCAGAGTTAGACTAATCCACTGCTAAAGTACCCATCATGTTGAGCGTTAAAAATATCACTATCATTTATGTCATTTGGTGAGAACACATTTTCCCTTCTCTTTTGCCCTCATTTTCTGCATCATTGAATTTATTCACTTTTCATTTAAGGATGAGATTATGTCTGATATCAATGCACTGAAAGTGGCTCAACGTATTGATACCGTGCTGGATATCCTGGTCGCAGGCGATTATCACTCTGCTATTCGTAATCTCGAGATTTTAAAAAGCGAATTACTGACCCAGGCGGGGAGCGAACCCGCTTCCGATGCCCCTCAGCCGAAAGCGCCATGGGAGGTGTGAGGTATTCACGACCTCATGCGTGCTCCTTAGTGAGTTATCTCTGTTTTAACCATTAACCAACGGTGCTTACCGTTTTGATATGGATGCTATGAATTCCCGACAACAACAAATTCTGCAGATGGTGATCGACAGAGGGCGCGTCAGCGTCGTCGAGCTGGCGAAAACAACCGGCGTGTCGGAAGTGACCATCCGCCAGGATCTCAACCTGCTTGAAAAAATGAGTTATCTGCGTCGCGCGCACGGCTACGCGGTTCCGCTCGACAGTGAAGATGTTGAAACGCGGATGATGAATAACTATGCCCTGAAGCGTGAACTGGCGGAGTTTGCCGCCTCACTGGTGAACAACGGCGAAACGGTCTTCATTGAGAATGGCAGTAGCAATGCCCTGCTCGCCCGGACGCTGGCAGAGCAGAAAGAGGTGACTATCGTCACCGTCAGCAGCTATATCGCCCATCTGCTTAAGGAGACGCGCTGCGAAGTGATCCTGCTGGGCGGTATCTATCAGAAGAAGAGCGAAAGCATGGTTGGCCCGCTGACGCGGCAATATGTTCAGCAGGTGCATTTCAGTAAAGCCTTTATCGGCATCGATGGCTGGCAGCCTGAGACCGGCTTTACCGGGCGTGACATGATGCGTTCCGATGTCGTCAACGCGGTGCTGGAGAAAGGCGGCGAAGCGGTCGTACTGACCGATAGCTCCAAGTTTGGTGCTGTTCACCCTTATATGATGGGCCCCATCTCGCGCTTCAGCCGGGTCATTACGGATAACGGCCTTAAAGCGGAGCATCAGCAGCAATTAGAACGTGACGGACTCATCGTCGATATCGTAAAAAAACCTGAATGACCTCCCTCCTCTTCGCCCGATTATTCGGGCGAATTATCCCCTCGCGTTGTATGAGACTATTCCGACCATTTCTTTAAGACTATTTACCTGTCTGCTGAATGATTAAGACGTAAAATTAATGTTAGCGATATAACAGGAAGTAACTATCACCTGCGTGATTTTGTAACGCCTGCGCGACAAGGTTTCATGGATAACGGCAACTGAGTATGTAAATAAGCTATACTTAGATTGATTATGTGTTCCATGAATCAATAATTCAGGAGAACGTATTATGTCTTTACTTACCAGCAAGAAATTAACTGCCGCCGTGGTGGCAGTGACTCTGGCAATGTCTTTGAGCGCATGTTCCAACTGGTCCAAACGCGATCGTAACACCGCTATCGGCGCGGGTGCTGGTGCTATCGGTGGTTCAGTCCTGACCGATGGCAGCACGCTGGGTACCTTAGGTGGTGCAGCAGTCGGCGGTATTATCGGCCACCAGGTAGATTAATTAAGTTAGTCAGCTTCACGCTATTGAATTTAATGCCACGGCCAATGCCGTGGCTTATTTTTTCCTTTTTTAACCACCTGCCAGTTTGACTTTCATCCCTTTGGCTTCCAGCAGCGATTTAATAAGATCGCGTTTATCCCCCTGGATTTCTATTACGCCATCTTTTACTGCGCCGCCGCAGCCACATTTCTTTTTTAATTCCGCGGCTATCTGCACCAGCGTAGCATCGTCGGCATCAATACCGGTAACCAGACATACGCCCTTCCCTTTCCGCCCGCTGGTCTGGCGCTGAATACGCACAATACCGTCCCCTTTCGGTCGTTCTGGGGAAGATTTGGGTTCATCGATACGCCCGGTTTCAGTTGAGTAGACCAGACGACTGTTTGTATCGCGCATTACGCCCCCTTATTCAGTGATGCGTTGATGGCACGCAGGGTTTGCGCCGGATCGGCAGACTGGGTCACCGGACGCCCAATAACCATATAGTCTACGCCGGCAGTCTGCGCCTGTTCCGGCGTCATGATACGACGCTGATCGCCCGCATCGCTGCCCACCGGACGAATCCCTGGCGTCACCAGCTTGAAGGACTGACCCAGCTCGCTCTTAAAGCGAACCGCTTCCTGAGCGGAACAGACCACGCCATCGAGGCCAGAATTTTGGGTCAGGCGTGCCAGACGTTCTGCGTGCTCCGCTGGCGTGAGCGTAATGCCCAGCTCGAGCAAGTCGCTGGCTTCCATGCTGGTGAGCACGGTAACCGCAATTAAGAGCGGGGCATCGTTGCCAAACGGTATCAGCGCTTCGCGCGCTGCTGTCATCATTCGTGCACCGCCGGAGGCGTGAACGTTTACCATCCATACACCCAGATCTGCAGCTGCCGCTACGGCATGCGCGGTGGTGTTAGGAATGTCGTGAAATTTAAGGTCGAGGAAGATTTCAAACCCGCGCTGCTGCAGGTCACGGACGATTTGCGGCCCGAACAGCGTAAACATCTCTTTACCCACTTTCAGACGGCAGTCGCGTGGGTCGATGCGATCAACAAAAGCCAAAGCGTTATCACGATTGTTGTAATCAAGGGCGACAACAACAGGAGAGGATGTAACTACGCGGGAAGATGATGAAGCTAAAGACGTCATGACCTGGCCTTCTCGTCGATGGGCGCCGCACCGGCGCGGGATAGATAAACGGCGAGCATTCTACCTGTGAGTGCTAAAAATTAACAGAAAGCATTTAAATCCTGTCAGGCTACAGGCCGCACGGAGTCAAAGGGCCGCAGATGAATCACCAATAGTATGTTGTAACTAAAGTGAGATTTTTTAAAAATTATTGCCCATCCAGCCCGCGAATCGGCTTAATGGTATTCCATGCCCGGCACGACGGACAGTGCCAGTAAAGGGTATAGGCCGTAAAACCACACTTCTGACAGCGAAAACGCGGCTTGCTGCGTACCTGTTGACCCACCATGTCGCGCAGCACCATCAGACTCTCTTTGGCGCGCCCCTCTTCGGCATCATGAAGGTGATAGTCCATCAGTTTATGAAATACGCGCATGGTTGGATGGCGCTGTAGCTGACGGTTTATATAGAGCTGCGCAGTGTCGCTACCTTCATGCTGTTCGATGACATCTGCCAGCATCAGCTCGGCGCTGGCCCCGGTGTTCTCTTCCACGCAGCGGCGCAGGAAAGCGACCCACTCCTCGGGTTTGCCCAACTGCTGATAGCAGGTTTGCAGCATCTCTAAGGTTTCGCTAACTAACTCTTTATCTTGATCAATGACGCGCAGCAAGCTCTCCACGGCTTTGTTATATTCGCCTTTGGCCATAAACACCCGGCCGAGCATGATGGAGATACGCGCGCTATTACGATCCGCCGCGGCGCCTTTTTTCAGCAACGCAATAGCGCGATCCATGTCCTCGCTGCCCATCTGCTGCAGCGCAAGCTCGCAGTAGAAATGGGCAATTTCGCCGCGCTGTTTATCTTTACCCAATTTCACCAGCCGTTCAGCCACCTCAATCGCTTTTTGCCAGTCACTGGTGGCCTGGTAAATTTGCAATAACTGCTGCAGGGTGCTGATACGGAAATCGGTTTCGTCCACCAGTTGGTTGAACATATCTTCCGCGCGGTCATAAAGCCCGGCGGCCATGTAGTCACGACCAAGCTGTTGAACGGCAAGCAGGCGCTGGTCGTAGGTTAACGACGCGCTCTCCATTAAGGTCTGGTGAATACGAATTGCACGGTCAACTTCTCCGCGGGAGCGGAAGAGGTTACCGAGGGTGAGGTGAGCCTCAACGGTGCCGGTATCTTCTTTCAACATCTCAAGGAACAGGTCTACCGCTTTATCCTGTTGATTGCTCAGCAGGAAGTTAACCCCTGCCACATAGTCACGTGACAGGCGGTTGGCTTCATCCTGTTTTGTCTGTTGCGCACTTCTGCGGCCCATATACCAGCCATAGGCTGCGGCGACAGGCAAAAGCAGAAACAACAACTCCAGCATCTTCGATTATTCCTTCGCGACCGGCACACCTGAAGTTACCGGAACGTCGGCCGTGGGCGCGATCTGATATTCAAGACGTTTAATTTTTCGTTCAGCACGGGCCAACGAGACGCGTACTTTAAGCCAGAACAGCCCGCAAATTAGCCAGCCGATCGCAAAGCCTGCTGCAAAAAGCACCGCCAGCAGACTTGAAATTCGATACTCGCCCTGCGCCAGCAGATAATTGAAAGTTACCTGTTGATCGTTTTGCGAACCTAATGTGACGGAAATGACAAAAATCGCCAATACCAGTAAGAAAATGAGTAAATATTTCACATTACTTCCCGTTATGTGGTTTGAGCGAATAAAGTGTGTTCAACATACCGCAATCAGCCTTATAACCTATCATTTTAAGGGCTGACGCGAAACGGAAAAAGTCGCGCGCCAGATTAGGATCTGCGGGTTAAATCGCGATTTTCAACCGCGGTCAGCTTTCCGCGTCCCGGGTGGCGATTTCTCGCTCTTCTTCTTTCGGCGGCATCAGCGGTCCACAGACTCGCTCAGCAATCCAGGTGGCAAGCGTCACCAGCAGCCATGATATAAGCGTAGCGACGATCAGATCGACCGGCCAGTGCATTCCCAGGAGCAGACGGCTGCCCATCACCCCCGTGGCCCAGGCCAGCAGAACGACGATGGTGATGGTGCGCCGGCGTGGCCATAACAGCCCAACGCCCAGCAACGCCCAACTGGCGGCAAACATGGTGTGGCCCGAAGGAAAGGCAAAACCCGTCTCTTTTTGCCAGTGCTTGCGTAAGAATTTCGGAATATCCGTCTGCTCGGCCAACTGCTCTTTCACCAGTTCACCGCGCGCCTTACGCTTTAAATTGTAGAAGTCGTTTACCGGCACCTGGTGCTCTTTTTCGAGCCAGACTACATAAGGACGCGGTTCTTGCGCACGTTCTTTAACCCAGGATTTCACCCCCTGCCCCACGGCAATCGATCCCCCGAGAATGGCAAACAGCATGATGGCGGCACGTAGACGAAAGCGCAGACACCATAAGAACCAGAGGCAGAGTAGCGTATGGGTAATAATGCCCCAGGGTTGGGTGACGGTTTCGGTTACCCAGAACAGGGTTTTCAACCAGGCGCTGCTGCCTCCTGGCTGCCACTGCCAGCCGGAGATCCAGACGGCGGCGGGCATAATGAGCAATATCCCTGCTCCTACCGCCGTACGGCGGGCAATTGAAAGCATGTCGACTCCTTTTATCGGTAAGCCCAACAATCATAACCGAAAATTCATCGACAGGTAAAAATGTCGGATTGTGCGTTTAACGTTCGTATAGCGGGCGTGGATTAGGTGAACCTGCGCAGCTTGTGGCAAAATAAGCAGATAAAGAGAGCCGAACAGGCACATTTCTGGAGAATCACATGCAGCTTAAACGTGTGGCAGAAGCCAAACTGCCTACCCCCTGGGGCGATTTCCTGATGGTGGGTTTCGAAGAACTGGCAACCGGGCAGGATCATGTTGCGTTAGTCTACGGAGACATTTCCGGTCAGACGCCGGTACTGGCACGCGTGCACTCTGAATGTCTGACGGGCGACGCGTTGTTTAGCCTGCGTTGTGACTGCGGGTTCCAGCTCGAAGCTGCCCTCTCGCATATTGCTGAAGAGGGGCGCGGTATACTGATGTATCACCGCCAGGAAGGACGTAACATTGGCCTGCTGAATAAAATACGGGCCTATGCACTGCAGGATCAGGGTTACGATACCGTCGAAGCGAACCATCAACTGGGCTTCGCGGCCGATGAGCGTGATTTTACGCTGTGCGCGGATATGTTTAAGCTGCTGGGCGTAGACGAAGTGCGTCTGTTGACCAACAACCCACGTAAGGTCGAAATTCTGAGCGAAGCGGGCATCAATATCGTGGAGCGCGTACCGCTGATCGTCGGACGTAACCCGAAAAACGCCCATTATCTGGATACGAAAGCCGCCAAGATGGGCCATCTCCTCGGCGAATAAACGCGATAAAAATGAATGCCCGGCCATCGCTGCCGGGCATTTTTTTGCGTTAGTTAAGCATGTTTCGAATGACGTAATGCAGGATGCCGTCGTTCTGGTAGTAGGTTAACTCGGTTGCGGTATCAATACGGCAGCGGCATTCCAGCACTTCCGTTTTGCCGTCGGCACGCGTCAGCGTAACTGGCACGGTCGCACCCGGTTTCAGATTTTGAAGATCGCGAATATCGATCTTCTCCTCACCCGTCAGCCCCAGCGTTTTCCGTGATTCGCCCTGCGGGAACTCCAGCGGCAAGATGCCCATCCCAATCAGGTTTGAACGGTGGATACGCTCGAACGACTCGGCAATCACCACCCGCACGCCTAACAGACGTGGCCCTTTCGCCGCCCAGTCACGGCTGGAGCCAGAGCCATACTCTTTCCCGGCGATAACCGCCAGCGGCGTGCCTTCCTGCTGATAGGCCATGGCCGCATCGTAGATCGACACCACCTCGCTGCCCGGCAGGTGACGGGTCATGCCCCCCTCTACGCCCGGAACCATCTCATTACGAATGCGAATATTAGCAAAGGTACCGCGCATCATCACTTCGTGGTTACCCCTGCGTGAACCGTAGGAGTTAAAATCACGACGCTCTACACCGCGGCTTTGCAGGTAACGTCCTGCCGGGCTGTCGGCCTTAATGCTGCCCGCTGGGGAGATATGGTCCGTGGTCACCGAGTCCCCCAGCATTGCCAGGATCCGTGCCCCGTGGATATCCTCCAGCGGTTTTGGCTCGGTACCCATATCGTCAAAGAATGGGGAGAGACGAATATAGGTTGAGTCGCTCTGCCAGCTATAAGTATCTGAGCGTGCCACTTCGATATTTTTCCACTCGGGCGTGCCTTCAAAGACTTCGGCATACTCTTTGCGGAACATATCGGTTGAGACCTGCTCAACCGCGCGAGATATCTCCTGCGCCGATGGCCAGATATCTTTCAGGTAGACCGGGTCGCCTTTGCGGTCATGCCCCAGCGGATCGGTTGCCAGGTTGATATTCATGTTCCCCGCCAGCGCGTAAGCCACCACCAGCGGCGGCGAAGCCAGCCAGTTCGTTTTTATCAGGGGATGAATACGACCTTCAAAGTTACGATTGCCCGACAGCACCGCACCAACGGTGAGGTCACCCTGCTTAATCGCCTGTTCGATAGGCTCCGGCAGCGGCCCCGAGTTGCCGATACAGGTCGTACAACCGTATCCCACCAGGTTAAAGCCCAGCTCATCGAGGTATGGGGTAAGTCGGGCCTGCGCCAGGTAATCTGATACCACTTTCGAACCCGGTGCCAGCGAGGCTTTGACCCAAGGCTGACGCTTCAGGCCCAGCGTGACGGCTTTTTTCGCCAGCAGCCCGGCGGCCATCAGCACGCTGGGGTTGGAGGTATTGGTACAGGAGGTGATCGCCGCGATAGCCACCGCGCCGTCCGGCAGCTGGTAGGCGTGGCCGTTCATGGAATAATCGACGGGACGGCGATCTTTCTGCGCCGTATTGACCTCAAGCTCGGTGCTGGCGGCAAAGGCTTTCGGTACATCCCCCAGGGCAACACGATCCTGAGGGCGTTTTGGTCCGGCCAGGCTCGCCTCTACGCTGCCCATGTCCAGCGCCAGCGTACTGGTGAAGACGGGCTCATCTCCCGCATTACGCCACATACCTTGCGCCTTGGCATAGGCTTCTACCAGTGCCACCTGCTCCTCGCTGCGGCCACTCAGACGCATATAGTCGAGGGTGACGCCATCGATAGGGAAGAAGCCGCAGGTTGCGCCATATTCTGGCGCCATATTGGCGATGGTGGCGCGGTCCGCCAGCGGAAGAGAATCCAGTCCGTCCCCGTAAAATTCGACGAATTTGCCCACTACCCCGTGCTTACGCAGCATCTGGGTGACGGTCAATACAAGGTCAGTGGCGGTGATGCCCTCACTGAGTTTGCCGGTCAGTTTGAAACCGACCACATCAGGAATAAGCATTGATACCGGTTGACCAAGCATCGCCGCTTCGGCTTCGATACCGCCGACGCCCCACCCCAATACCCCAAGGCCGTTGATCATGGTGGTATGCGAGTCCGTGCCAACCAGCGTGTCCGGATAGGCCACCCACTCTTTATCCTGAAGTTCGCTCCAGACCGCTCTGCCCAGATATTCAAGGTTCACCTGATGGCAAATCCCCGTTCCGGGCGGTACGACACTGAAGCGGCTAAATGCCTGTTGTCCCCACTTCAGGAAGACGTAGCGCTCGTGGTTGCGCTCCATTTCCAGACGCACGTTCTCTTCAAAGGCATCGTCGTCACCAAAGTGGTCAACGGTAACGGAGTGGTCGATAACAAGGTCAACGGGGGAGAGAGGATTCACTTTTGCGGTATCACCGCCCAGGCGTTTAACGGCTTCACGCATGGCGGCCAGGTCAACAACAGCAGGCACGCCCGTAAAGTCCTGCATTAAAACCCTGGCGGGGCGGTAGGCGATCTCCCGGTCAGCATGGGCGGTTTTCAACCAGCCGGCGAGCGCGCGAATATCTTCAAGCGTGACGGAAGTTTCGTCCTGCCAGCGCAGCAGGTTTTCCAGCAACACTTTTAACGACTTGGGTAGACGCGCAATATCCCCAAGTTCCCTGGCAGCCAGCGGCAGACTGTAGTAATGGTAAGTTTTATTCTCAGCCTGCAATGTGTCCTTACTGGCTTCGCGTAGGGTTAACGACATAAGCTCCTCCTTAATTACAGGGATTGCGATGTCCTGACAGTTATCAGGGCTGTAATTAAAGATAACACAAAGAGAACGTAACGTTTTGATAACAACCCAAATTGATAAATTAGCGGGATAAATCTGAATAAAGACGCATAAAAAACCCCGCACACAGGCGGGGTTTTTAAGCAATCAGTTGATTGTCATCCAGATTAGCTGGCACCAGAAAAGGATCGACAGTGAAAACGCGCCCATCCAGGACCAGTATTTGATACTGCGCATATTATTCATCATTGCGACACCAGTCATATATTTATTCGTAAGGGTTGAGGTTTTACTCAGTAATATTGCTGATGTGTATTTATTAATGAGTACAAAAGCGCGGCGAGTAATTGGACAATTACGCGGAGCGGCAAAAACTAAATTATTGTTTTTTCGGTTCGTCTTCTGCGAACGCGTCAATAAAAGCTTTCTGCTGCGGCGACAGCTTCCAAGAAGCCGGCACGTTAGCCTTTTCAGGTTTACGCGTGTCGCGCGCTGTGTCACGGTGCTGACACATTAGCTTGATGGTTTCAAACCGCTCCTGAACAGCCATAGTTAACCCCAAAAGTGCCAGACGAGGAGCGCAACGACCACCCAAAACAGTGCTGAGCCAAGGAATACGGCCAGCCAGGCTTTACGCTTGAGCTGCGGGTCCCTTTGCGGTTCTTCACTTCCTGATGGCATTGCTATCCTCTTGCAATCGATTTCGCTTATCATTTCGATACCAAACAATCGGCATAAGTAATCATGGTTGAGATAAATCCTAAAAGAACTTTAGACGAAAATCCAGTGAATTTACGAATCCTAAGCCATTAAATAGTTAATCTTTTGACCGGAAATAAATAATTGAAACGAAGAATTTGCGAAGCGGGATAATATTTTCTACTTTTGTCGCAAATTTGCGACAGTTTAGTCTGGCGAAGGGAGAAATTGGGCGGGTTAAACGAAGATGATGATAATTCTAATTTAGGTTAAGCCATTAAAGACGGTATCTTTCCGCAGGGGAAAGATACCGGATGTGATTATTTTTCCGGAAGTTTAATATCTTTAAACATCGCTTCGATATCTTCATTCGAGCGTAACGCGACGGCGGTATCCACCACATCGCGCGTCAAATGAGGCGCGAAACGTTGAATGAAATCATACATGTAACTGCGCAAGAAGGTGCTTCGACGGAAACCGATTTTGGTCGTACTGTGGCTAAATACGCCCTGCGCATCCAGACGGACTAAATCCGGATCGGAGACGGGATCGACCGCCATACTGGCAATCACCCCTACCCCAAGCCCCAGACGAACGTAAGTTTTAATGACGTCGGCATCAGTGGCGGTAAAGACGATACGCGGCGTCAGCCCGGCACGATTAAATGCGGTATCCAGCTCTGAGCGTCCGGTAAAGCCAAAGGTGTAGGTCACCAGCGGGTACTGGGCCAGTTCCTCAATAGAGACGGAGCTTTTCGCCGCTAAGGGGTGATCCGGAGTTACTACGATAGAGCGGTTCCAGTGATAGCATGGCAGCATGACCAGATCGTCGTACAGGTGCAGGGCCTCCGTAGCAATCGCAAAGTCTGCATTGCCTTTCGATACCGCCTCAGCAATTTGCGTAGGCGACCCCTGGTGCATATGCAGTGATACGCGCGGATAACGCTCAATGAAACCCTTAATAACGCCTGGCAGCGCATAACGCGCCTGGGTGTGGGTCGTCGCAATATAGAGCGAACCTTTATCAGGCCAGGTGTGTTCGCCCGCCACGGATTTGATGGCATCCACTTTGGATAGTACTTCGCGGGCAATACGAATAATTTCCTGTCCGGCGGGGGTAACCTGCGTCAGGTGTTTACCGCTACGGGCAAAGATTTGGATGCCCAGCTCATCTTCAAGCATACGCACCTGCTTGCTGATACCGGGCTGGGAGGTATAAAGACCTTCTGCGGTCGAAGAGACATTGAGGTTGTGATTAACGACCTCAACAATATAGCGAAGCTGTTGTAGTTTCATGCCAGACCATCCGATTTAACGCACACGGGCAATCGCTTAAGACGATTTGATAATAAGAAAGGGGTTAACTATAACCACTATATCATTTATATCATCACTGTATAGTACGGAACTAAAAATAATAAGAATGTAATAAAAAAGGGCCGGAGATCCGGCCCTTTTACAGGTAAGTTACGGTATGTAAAGGTTATTTCTTACCTTCAACCCATTTACCGTCAACGAAGAATGCAGACCAGCCAGTGGCTTTGCCCTCTTTTTCCGCTGCAACATACTGCTGTTTCGTTTTACGGCTAAAGCGGACCACGGTCTTGTTCCCTTCTGGATCCTGCTGCGGCGCATCAGCCAGATAACGCAGTTTTTCCGGCAAGCGGTCGCGGAAGCGGTACAGCTCTTCCACTAATGGCGCGCGGGTTTCGCGAGATTTCGGGAAGGTGTTAGCCGCCAGGAAGACCCCTGCAGCACCGTCGCGCAGTACAAAGTAAGCGTCCGATTTTTCGCATGGCAGTTCAGGCAGCGGAACCGGATCTTCTTTCGGCGGCGCCACTTCACCGTTACGCAGAATCTTACGCGTATTTTTACACTCGTCGTTTGTACAAGCCATGTATTTGCCAAAACGCCCCATTTTCAGGTGCATTTCAGAACCACATTTTTCGCACTCTACAATCGGGCCGTCATAGCCTTTGATACGGAACTCGCCCTCTTCGATCTCGTATCCATCGCAGGTTGGGTTATTACCACAAACGTGCAATTTGCGTTTCGGATCGATCAGGTAGCTGTCCATCGCCGTGCCACATTTCTGGCAACGACGTTTGGCGCGCAACGCGTTGGTCTCTGCGTCATCACCTTCCAGTACGTTAAGAACTTCGTTCTCTGGCACCAGGTTAATGGTGGTTTTGCAACGCTCTTTCGGCGTCAGCGCGTAACCGGAGCAGCCCAGGAAGACACCGGTGGTCGCAGTACGGATACCCATTTTGCGGCCACAGGTCGGGCAATCGATGCTGGTCAGCACCATCTGGTTCGGCTGCATGCCGCCCTCTTCCGGCGCCTTTTCCGCTTTATCCAGCTGAAGGGTGAAGTCGCTGAAGAAGCTATCGAGCACCTTCTTCCATTCCGCCTGATGGTTCGCCACCTGATCGAGACGATCTTCCATCTGGGCGGTAAAGTCGTAGTTCATTAGCTCGCGGAAGTTGTCTTCCAGACGGTCGGTGACAATTTCTCCCATCTTCTCGGCGTAGAAACGACGACTCTCAACGCGTACATAGCCGCGGTCCTGGATGGTGGAGATGATTGACGCGTAAGTCGACGGACGACCAATACCGCGTTTTTCTAACTCTTTAACCAGTGACGCTTCGCTAAAACGTGCCGGCGGCTTAGTAAAGTGCTGAGCCGGGGTTAATTCAACCAGCGAGAGTGTGTCGCCCTTATTCACTGCCGGCAGGGTGCGGTCTTCATCACCTTTACGCAGCGCAGGCATCACTTTAGTCCAGCCGTCGAAGCGCAGAATGCGTCCGCGCGCTTTCAGGCGGAAATCACCCGCAGCAACGGTCAAGGTTGTGGAGTCGTACTGGGCCGGGTTCATCTGGCAGGCAACAAACTGACGCCAGATCAGTTGATAAAGTTTCTGCGCGTCCGCTTCCATATCTTTCAGCGATTCAGCGGAGACGGCTACATCAGAAGGACGAATCGCTTCGTGCGCTTCCTGAGAGTTTTCTTTGCTCGCATACTGGTTCGCACTCTCCGGCAGATATTTCTTACCGAAGTTATCGCTGATGTAATCCCGCACCATGCTCACAGCATCCTGACTGAGGTTCGTCGAGTCAGTACGCATATAGGTGATGTAGCCTGCTTCATACAGACGCTGCGCCATCATCATGGTTTTCTTCACGCCGAAGCCCAGACGGGTACTTGCCGCCTGCTGCAGGGTGGAGGTGATAAATGGTGCGCCAGGCTTGCTGGAGGTCGGTTTGTCTTCACGCTCCACCACGTCGTAACGTGCTTTTTCCAGCAGCGCCACGGCAGCCATGGTCTGGTCGCGGTTTTCCGGACGAAACGGCTTGTCGTTCTGATGCGTGACTTCCAGCGGCAGTTCATCGCCAGCCGGGGTAGTAACGTTGGCATTGATATCCCAGAACTCTTCCGGGACGAATGCTTTAATCTCACGCTCGCGCTCTACGACCAGGCGTACCGCTACTGACTGAACACGTCCGGCGGACAGCCCACGGGCAATTTTTTTCCACAGCAGCGGAGAGACCATGTAACCCACAACGCGGTCCATAAAACGACGAGCCTGTTGCGCATTTACACGATCGATATTCAGTTCGCCCGGCTTTTCAAACGCCTGACGAATCGCATTCTTGGTAATTTCGTTAAATACGACACGGCTATAGCGTGTCTCGTCGCCACCGATGATCTCCCGCAGGTGCCATGCAATGGCCTCCCCTTCGCGGTCAAGGTCGGTTGCGAGATAGATGTGGTCTGCTTTTTCAGCCAGCTGTTTCAGCTCGTTGACAACTTTCTCTTTTCCTGGCAGCACTTCATATTGTGCCTGCCAGTCATGCCAGGGATCGACCCCCATGCGGTTGACGAGCGCACTACGTTCATCCTTTTTAGGCTTTTTAGCCCCTTTGGTGGAGGTAGAGTCTGCGCTCTTTTTACTGGCTGAGCCACTGGTCGGCAAATCGCGGATATGACCGACGCTGGACTTAACCACGTAGTCACTACCCAGATACTTATTGATCGTTTTGGCTTTTGCCGGGGACTCAACGATAACGAGAGCTTTACCCATAATCACCTTTACCTAATTTGTTTCTTCCAGGAATACGTCGCACGTAATTTCACCTTCCACTGGCGACGAGCCATTTATATTGCGACATCCCCGGTGGATATCAACCCCCTGCGGTTTCCGGACGACAACGCGTCTTTCTCCAGGCGGTTGAGTTAACGGGCTTTTTCTCGCATCAACGTGACTGCACGACGAAGTTTAGGTCGAATGTCAAGCAAATCTATTGCCAGAATGACGAAAGCGCACACTCTACCTGATATAATTCGTTACGCAACTTTATTAGCATGCAAAAGCAAATCTCGCCAGCGGGGTCAGCAGGATAAACCCACTGCTAAAACAGGGAAAATTTGCCCACTTCATCGCTGCGGCGTAGACTATTGTCACTGTTTAAGGAGTGGATTATGCAGCAAACGACCCAACCTGTTGACCGAGCCACGTTGCTCGCAGAAGCAAATAAACTGATTCGTGAACATGAAGACACCCTGGCCGGCATTGAAGCCACGGGCGTCGAGCAGCGCAACGGCGTGCTGGTGTTCAGCGGTGAGTATTTCCTTGATGAGCAAGGGCTTCCAACCCCAAAAAGCACCGCGGTGTTTAATATGTTTAAATACCTGGCGCATACGCTCTCGGAAAAGTATCACCTTGTTGATTAAAAAAACGCGAGGCCTTGGCCTCGCGTTTTAGTTACAGCAGCGGTTTTTGACCGCGCTGAAGCCAGCGTAGCAGAAGGCGATCGGCGCTCTCAGCCGCGCTGTTGGTGAAGCGGTCAGTCAGGCGTTTACGCTGGACAAACCGTACCCCTACCAGTTCATGGTTTTCCATCAGGCCCAGCAGCAGATCGTCGCTGGTCCCCACTTCGTCAACCAGCCCTTTCTCCTGCGCCTGGACACCGTACCAGTGCTCACCGGTTGCAACCTGATCAATATCCAGTGACGGACGCATCTGCTTAACGAAATCTTTAAACAGATGATGAGTTTCATTAAGATCTTCGCGAAACTTCTGCCGCCCCTCTTCGGTGTTTTCACCTAACAGCGTCAGGGTGCGTTTGTACTGCCCCGCCGTGTGCAACTCGATATCAATATCTTTGCTTTTCAGAAAGCGGTTGAAGTTAGGGATCTGCGCTACCACGCCAATCGACCCGATAATCGAGAATGGCGCCGCGACAATTTTGTCCGCCACGCAGGCCATCATGTAGCCGCCGCTTGCCGCGACTTTGTCGACCGCGATCGTCAGAGGGATCTGCTTGTCACGTAAGCGCTGCAGCTGCGAGGCTGCCAGGCCATAACCGTGCACCACCCCACCAGGGCTTTCGAGTCGTACCACCACTTTATCTTGCGGTTTGGCAACGGCAATAACAGCGGTTACCTCTTCACGCAGGGAAGCCACCTCATGCGCATCCATACTCCCTTTAAAATCCAGCACATAGACGCGCGGTTTTGTCGGCTCGTCTCGCTGCTCCTGTTTAGCCTTCGCTTTAGCGGCTTTGGCTTCCTGCTTGTGTTTCTTCTTCTGGGCTTTATGCCACAGCTTTTGCTGATGTTTGTCGAGCAGGGAGACCGACATATCTTCCTGCATTTCGCTGTACTGCTCGCTCAAACGGGTAATACGTAACTCGCCGCGCTGACGCTTGCGCTGCGTCAGGTTAACAATGAGAACTGCGATTATCGCAATGGCAATCACCACCGTTGCGATTTTCGCCAGAAATAAACCATATTCAGAGAGTAATTCCACGCGTCCACCTTGATTTAACCACTTGTTTTCGCACCCAGTGTACAACAGCCATGGCCGGGCGTCTCGCTTGTGAAGTTACCCTTGCGATCGCGCTTCCGGAATGGTTAAACCGCCGCGAAATGTTTGCAAATTGTTAATTTCACTACCAAGTCTCCGGTAGACTGATTGAAATCACACGCGCTTTCGGGCATAAACCCGAAAAGCGTAGAGAGCAGACGCAGAAAACATGCGTGCCAGAGGAGTTACCGTGCACTATCAACCGAAAAAAGATCTACTGCAAAACCGTATTATTTTGGTCACCGGCGCCAGCGACGGCATTGGCCTTGAAGCAGCCTTGACCTATGCCCGCCACGGCGCCAGCGTGATCCTGCTGGGCCGTAACGAAGAGAAATTACGCGCTGCGGCCGACGATGTCGCCCAGGTGAGCCCGCATCCGGTGCGCTGGTATACACTGGATCTCCTGACCTGCACCCCTGAGAGCTGTCAGGCCCTGGCGCAGCGCATTGCCGCCCACTACCCTCGCCTCGACGGGGTGCTGCATAACGCCGGTTTACTGGGGGAAGTGCGCCCGATGGATGAACAGGATCCGGTGTTGTGGGAGCAAGTGATGCAGGTCAACGTCAACGGTACTTTTTTCCTGACTCAGGCATTGCTTCCTTTATTACTGAAGTCAGACTCTGGCTCGCTGGTCTTTACCTCTTCCAGCGTTGGCCGTCAGGGGCGTGCCAACTGGGGCGCTTATGCCGTCTCGAAATTCGCTACTGAGGGGATGATGCAGGTTCTGGCAGAAGAATATCAGAGCCGTCATCTGCGCGTGAACTGTATTAACCCAGGAGGTACGCGTACCAAAATGCGTGCCAGCGCATTCCCGACGGAAGATCCGGACAAACTCAAAACACCTGCCGACATTATGCCGCTCTATTTATGGCTGATGGGCGATGATAGCCGCCGGAAAACCGGTATGACTTTTGATGCCCAACCGGGCCGTAAACCAGGGATTTCCCAATGAGTGATGATCGTCATCAGCAGCGCCAGCAGCGGTTAAAAGAACAGGTCGACGCCCGCGTTGCCGCCGCTCAGGACGAGCGTGGAATTATTATTGTCTTTACGGGCAATGGTAAGGGTAAAACTACCGCCGCGTTTGGCACCGCCACTCGCGCGGTCGGTCACGGTCAAAAGGTCGGCGTAATCCAGTTTATTAAAGGCGAATGGCCAAACGGCGAGCGTAATCTGTTGGAACCGCATGGGGTAGAGTTTCAGGTGATGGCAACCGGGTTTACCTGGGACACGCAAAACCGGGAGACTGACACCGCCGCCTGCCTGGCAGTCTGGCAGCATGCCGAGCGGATGCTGGCTGATCCCAGCCTGAACATGGTGCTCCTGGATGAGATTACCTATATGGTGGCCTACGACTATCTGCCGCTTGAAAGGGTCATCACCGCGCTGCAAAACCGGCCAGCTCATCAGACGGTGATCGTGACCGGGCGTGGTTGTCACAGAGATATTCTGGAGATAGCAGATACCGTTAGTGAGCTACGTCCGGTCAAACATGCGTTTGATGCCGGGGTGAAAGCGCAAATCGGTATCGACTATTAAGAAAAAACCCGGCAATGCCGGGTTTGATTTTTTAACCGTTATTGTTACGGCTGCCTGAGCGGCGACCGGTGCTCACCTGGCTGTGGCGCTTCACCGCACGGCGGATCTGGTTCGCCTTCATGCGACGGCGATCTTTCTCAACCGCCACCTTGGAGGTGGTTTCTGGCGTCAGCCCCACCAGCTCGCGCAGGTAGTTCGTCTGGGTTAAATCCAGCTCGGTGTAACCACCGCGAGGCAAACCTTTCGGCAGGAGGATGTCGCCGTAGCGCACGCGAATCAGGCGGCTGACCTGCACGCCCACGGCTTCCCACAGACGGCGCACTTCACGGTTACGGCCTTCGGTCAGGGTCACGTTGTACCACTGGTTGATGCCTTCACCGCCGGTGAATTTGATGGTTTTAAATGCTGCCGGACCATCTTCAAGCTGCACACCGCGCGACAGGTCGCGCACTTTATTGTCGTCGACTTCACCAAACACGCGTACCGCGTATTCACGCTCAACTTCACGACTTGGGTGCATCAGACGGTTGGCCAGTTCACCATCGGTAGTGAACAGCAGCAGCCCGCAGGTGTTAACGTCCAGACGGCCCACGGCAATCCAGCGCGCACCGCGCAATTTCGGCAGGCGATCGAAGACGGTAGGACGCCCTTCAGGATCGTTACGGGTACAGAGTTCGCCTTCTGGCTTATAGTAAGCCAGCACGCGGCAGATCTGCTCCGCCGACTCTTTTACCGAGATCAGATGTCCGTCGATACGGATCTTCAGTCCCGGTACGATCTCAACGCGATCGCCCAGCGTAGCGATTTTGCCGTCTACACTGACGCGACCTGCTTCAATAATGGTTTCGATTTCACGGCGTGAACCGTGGCCAGCACGCGCCAGCACTTTCTGTAATTTCTCGCTCATTGAGCTTCCTTCAGGTGTCGCCTTCACAGGCGTCGAACAGGATTCATTATAGCGGGATAACACCGCAATAATGATGGCCGCGTAGTATAGCGGCTTACATCATTACAAGAAAGGCTTAACGTCACCCACACCTTCACGGATAACAGTTGGCCCTTCGTCGGTTAAATCGATCACCGTTGTCGGCTGTTGACCCAGGTAACCGCCGTGAATAATCAAATCCACCACTTTCTCCAGACGGTCTTTGATCTCTTCCGGGTCTGACTCGGTAAATTCGCTGCCCGGTAGCATCAGGGATGTCGAGAGCATCGGCTCGCCCAGTGTTTCAAGCAACGCCTGTGCAATGGGGTTCGACGGCACACGCATACCGATTGTTTTACGCTTCTCTTGCAGAAGACGACGGGGTACCTCTTTAGTCCCTTTCAGGATAAAGGTGTAGTTGCCCGGGGTGTTATTTTTAATCAGGCGAAACGCCACGTTGTCCACATAGGAGTAGGTGGAGAGCTCCGAGAGATCGCGACACATCAGGGTAAAATTGTGCCCGTCCGGCAGCTGGCGAATGCGGCAAATACGCTCCATCGCCCCTTTGTCTTCGATCTTGCAGCCCAGCGCGTAACCGGAGTCCGTGGGATAGACGATAACGCCGCCCTTACGCACAATCTCCACCGCCTGGTTAATCAACCGCGCCTGCGGGTTATCCGGATGGATATAGAAAAATTGACTCATACTTCCCTCTCTTTATTTGGCTCGGGCTGTTCCCAGAGCTGCCACACCGGCTCGACGCCCGCGGGTAACCACAGCTTGCGGCCCAGCTCTATCCACGGACAAGGCTGATGAAAATCGGAGCCTTGCGAGGCCAGTAAACCGAACTGTTGGGCATAAGTTGCAAGTTGTGTACGCTCATTGGGGGCTTGCTGGCACTGTGCGACTTCCATCGCATCGCCGCCCTGTTTCGCGAACCAGGCCAGCAGCCTTTTCAGCCACTTGGCGGAGAGGTTATACCGTGCCGGATGGGCCAGTACCGCCTTACCGCCAGAATGATGAATGACATCAATAGCTTGTTCTATTGTACACCACTGCGGAGGAACGTATCCGGTTTTCCCCCGCGCCAGGTATTTTTTGAAAACATCGGCGATGTTATTGGCCTTCCCCGCTTCCACCAGAAAACGGGCGAAATGACCCCGGGTTACAGCCCCGCCTCCCGCCAGCCGAAGCGCCCCTTCCAGGGCGCCCGGAATGTGTGCTTTTTCCAGACGTTCGGCAATCAACGCAGCCCGCTGGTTACGACGGTTTTTTTGCTCGTCCAGAAATTCGCACATCAGCGGGTTCTCAATGTCGATATTCAGACCAACAATGTGAATCTCATGATTTTCCCAGAGAGTGGAGATCTCCACGCCTGAGATTAAGGTTAACGGCAGTTGGCTGCGGGTAATTTCCGCCCGTGCTGCCGGGATCGCCTCGGTGGTATCGTGATCGGTTATTGCCAGGGTGCCTACGCGCATCTCATGGGCGCGATGAACTAACTCTTCGGGCGTAAGCAGGCCGTCTGAGGCCTTTGTGTGGCTATGTAAATCGTAGATCACTGCATAATTCGTGTCGCTCAAAGCGGCTCCCGTCACTATTTTCATCTCTTTGCGCTCACTATGATAACGGTATGCCGTGAATAACTGAAATCGGGGGTTGACATTCAACCATCGAACTAGTTAACTAGTACGCAAGTTCACTTTTTAAGGTATCTGCAAATGACCCTCTCTTTCTCTCAGCATGGTTGGTGGCGCACTTCCTGAATTTACGGGCAGTGTCAGACGTTTGCGTCGCGCATACAGATACCAGGCCCGCCACAGAGCGGGCTTTTTATTGAACAGAATATGAGAACACACTAATGCAAACAGCCAAACCAACCCTCGAACTGCTTACCCGGGACGCAGCCTATCGCCATAACCCAACGGCCCTGTTTCATCACCTCTGCGGCGCCCGCGCGGCCACCCTGCTGCTGGAATCCGCCGATATCGACAGCAAAGATGATCTAAAGAGTTTGCTGCTGGTAGACAGCGCTTTGCGGATCACCTCCATGGGTGACGTTGTCACTATCCAGGCGTTATCGGCTAACGGCGCGGCATTGTTACCTTTACTGGATAGCGTCCTGCCCGCTGGCATTGAAAATGAACAACGCCCGGACGCCCGCGTTCTGCACTTCCCGCCGGTAAGCCAGCTGCTGGATGAAGATGCCCGGCTCTGCTCATTATCGGTCTTTGATGCCTTCCGCCTGTTGCAAAACCTGGTCAATGTGCCGGAAGACGAGCGTGAAGCGATGTTCTTTGGCGGGCTGTTTGCCTATGACCTGGTCGCCGGTTTTGAAAATCTGCCTGACGTTGAACAGGGAAATCGCTGCCCGGATTACTGCTTCTACCTGGCAGAAACCTTACTGGTGATCGACCACCAGAAGAAAAGCACCCGTATTCAGGCCAGCCTTTTTACTCCCCTGACGGATGAGAAAGAGCGCCTCGAGCAACGTATCGCCCAGTTACAGCAGCAGATGACGGAAGAGCCTGCTTCTCTGCCGGTGCAACGCGTTGAGCAGATGCGCTGCGAATACAGTCAGACCGACGACGAATTTGGCGTGGTCGTACGCCAGATGCAGAAAGCGATCCGCGCAGGCGAAATTTTCCAGGTGGTGCCATCCCGTCGCTTCTCGCTGCCGTGCCCTTCTCCGCTGGCAGCCTATGATGTGCTGAAGAAGAGCAACCCGAGCCCGTACATGTTCTTCATGCAGGACAACGACTTCACATTGTTCGGCGCCTCGCCGGAAAGCTCCCTGAAATATGACGCCACCAGCCGTCAGATTGAAATCTATCCGATCGCCGGGACTCGCCCGCGGGGTCGTCGTGCGGACGGCACGCTTGATCGCGACCTGGACAGCCGTATTGAGCTGGAGATGCGTACCGATCAAAAAGAGATGTCTGAACATTTGATGCTGGTTGATCTGGCGCGTAACGACCTGGCGCGTATCTGCACGCCGGGCAGTCGCTACGTGGCGGATTTGACCAAGGTCGACCGTTACTCTTTCGTGATGCACCTGGTCTCCCGCGTGGTTGGCGAGCTGCGGAGCGATCTGGACGTGCTGCACGCCTATCGGGCCTGCATGAACATGGGCACCCTGAGCGGCGCGCCAAAAGTCCGCGCCATGCAGCTTATCGCTCAGGCAGAGGGACGACGCCGCGGTAGCTATGGCGGCGCGGTAGGTTACTTCACGGCCCATGGCGATCTGGATACCTGCATCGTCATCCGCTCCGCTTACGTTGAAGATGGTATCGCTACCGTTCAGGCTGGCGCTGGCATCGTTCTTGATTCCGTACCGCAGTCTGAAGCCGACGAAACCCGCAATAAAGCCCGCGCCGTACTGCGCGCGATTGCCACCGCACATCACGCACAGGAGATTTTCTGATGGCTGACATTCTGCTGCTCGATAATATCGACTCCTTTACTTACAACCTGGCGGATCAGCTGCGTGCCAACGGCCACAATGTGGTGATCTACCGTAATCACGTCCCGGCTCAGACCTTAATTGAGCGCCTGGCCACCATGCAGAACCCGGTGCTGATGCTCTCTCCGGGCCCGGGTGCGCCAAGCGAAGCAGGCTGTATGCCAGAACTGCTGACCCGTATGCGCGGTAAACTACCGATTATCGGTATCTGCCTCGGCCATCAGGCGATTGTGGAAGCCTACGGCGGCTACGTCGGCCAGGCGGGTGAAATTCTGCACGGCAAGGCATCCAGTATTGAACACGACGGCCAGGCGATGTTTGCCGGGCTGATGAACCCGCTGCCGGTGGCGCGTTACCACTCGCTGGTGGGCAGCAACATTCCGGGGGGTCTGACCATTAACGCCCATTTCGAGGGAATGGTGATGGCTGTACGTCATGACGCCGACCGCGTCTGCGGCCTGCAGTTTCACCCGGAATCCATTCTGACCTCACAGGGGGCTCGGCTGCTGGAGCAGACGCTGAACTGGGCGCTGCAAAAACTGGAGCAGACGAATACCCTGCAACCTGTTCTGGAAAAACTGTACCAGGCGCAGACCCTGAGCCAACAAGAGAGCCACCAGCTATTCTCCGCCGTGGTACGCGGTGAGCTGAAACCCGAGCAACTGGCAGCCGCCCTAGTGAGCATGAAAGTCCGTGGTGAAAGCCCGCAGGAGATCGCTGGCGCAGCAACCGCTCTGCTGGAAAACGCTGCGCCGTTCCCGCGTCCGGATTATCGCTTTGCCGACATCGTGGGTACCGGCGGCGACGGCAGTAACAGCATCAATATCTCCACCGCCAGCGCCTTTGTGGCTGCCGCCTGTGGTATCAAGGTGGCTAAACACGGTAACCGTAGCGTCTCCAGCCGTTCCGGCTCATCCGATCTGCTGGCCGCATTTGGCATTAACCTCGACATGAATGCTGAAAAGTCTCGCGCTGCGCTGGACGAACTGGGGGTCTGCTTCCTGTTCGCGCCGAAGTACCACACCGGTTTCCGCCATGCTATGCCGGTGCGTCAGCAGCTGAAGACCCGTACCCTGTTTAACGTGCTGGGGCCGCTGATTAACCCGGCACACCCTCCGCTGGCGCTGATTGGCGTTTACAGCCCTGAACTGGTACTGCCCATAGCTGAAACACTGCGCATGCTGGGATATCAGCGTGCAGCCGTGGTTCACAGCGGCGGCATGGACGAAGTGTCACTGCATGCCCCTACCCTGGTGGCAGAACTGAACGATGGCGAAATCAAGAGCTATCAGCTTGAGGCGAGCGATTTTGGCTTAACGCCTTACCATCAGGAGGCGCTGGCAGGCGGTACCCCGGAAGAAAACCGTGACATTCTCACCCGCCTGTTACAAGGTAAAGGTGAAGCCGCTCATGAGGCTGCCGTCGCCGCCAATGTCGCCATGCTGATGCGCCTGCACGGCGAGGAGGATCTTAAGGCGAATGCGCAAAAAGTTATCGACGTGTTGCGCTCTGGCGCAGCATACGACCGTGTGACCGCACTTGCGGCAAGAGGGTAATTCATGCAGACCGTTTTAGCGAAAATCGTTGCCGATAAGGCTATCTGGGTAGAAGCCCGTAAGGCGCAGCAGCCACTCGCCAGCTTTCAGAACGAGGTGGTTCCCAGCAGCCGTCGATTCTACGAAGCCCTGCAGGGCGCACGGACGGCATTTATCCTGGAGTGCAAAAAAGCCTCCCCGTCCAAAGGGGTGATCCGCGACGACTTCGACCCGGCCACCATCGCCGGAATTTATAAACACCATGCGTCGGCGATTTCTGTTCTGACGGATGAGAAGTATTTCCAGGGCAGCTTTGATTTTCTGCCTGTCGTCAGCGGTATCGCGCCGCAGCCGATTTTGTGCAAAGACTTTATCATCGATCCTTATCAGATCTGGCTGGCGCGTTTCTATCAGGCCGACGCCTGCCTGTTGATGCTCTCGGTGCTGGATGACGAGCAGTATCGTCAACTGGCGGCCGTCGCCCACAGCCTTAACATGGGCGTGCTGACGGAAGTGAGTAATGAAGAGGAGCTGGAGCGCGCCATTGCGCTGGAGGCCAAAGTGGTGGGGATTAATAATCGCGATTTGCGCGATCTCTCCATCGACCTCAACCGTACTCGCGAGCTCGCGCCGCGCCTGGGTGCCGGGGTAACGGTCATCAGCGAATCGGGGATCAATACCTATGCCCAGGTGCGTGAGCTGAGCCACTTTGCCAACGGTTTTCTGATTGGCTCCGCCATGATGGAGCAGGTCGACCTGAGCGCCGCCGTGCGCCGGGTGCTGTTAGGTGAGAATAAGGTTTGCGGACTGACGCGCCCGGAAGATGCCGCCGCGGCGTATGCTGCTGGCGCGATCTATGGCGGGCTCATTTTCGTCTCCTCCTCCCCGCGGGCGGTAGATATCGCGCGCGCCCGTGACGTCATGGCCGCCGTGCCGCTGCGC
This sequence comes from Leclercia pneumoniae, assembly GCF_017348915.1. Taxonomy (NCBI): domain Bacteria; kingdom Pseudomonadati; phylum Pseudomonadota; class Gammaproteobacteria; order Enterobacterales; family Enterobacteriaceae; genus Leclercia; species Leclercia pneumoniae. The sequence continues at coordinate 2,417,273 of NZ_CP071383.1, forward strand.
TATGTTGGCGTATTCCGCGATGCCGCTATTGCCGACGTTGCCGCAACAGCCAGAGCGCTGAACCTGACCGCCGTTCAACTGCACGGCAGTGAAGATCAAGCCTATATAGACGCGCTGCGCGAATCGCTGCCCGAACAGGTCGACATCTGGAAAGCGCTGAGCGTGAGTGATGTTCTGCCCGTACGTAACCTGCAACACGTGACTAAATATGTGCTGGATAACGGCCAGGGCGGTACCGGGCAACGTTTCGACTGGTCACTGCTAACCGGCGAGAAGCTCGACAATGTTCTTCTCGCGGGGGGTTTAGGTCCGGATAACTGTGTAGAGGCCGCTAAAGCGGGCTGTGCAGGACTCGATTTCAATTCAGGCGTCGAATCGCAGCCTGGCATTAAAGATGCCAGCAAACTGGCTTCGGTGTTTAAAACGCTGCGTTCATATTAAGGAAGAGAAGATGACAACATTACTTAACCCCTATTTTGGTGAGTTCGGTGGCATGTATGTGCCACAGATCCTGATGCCCGCGCTGCGCCAGCTGGAAGAAGCCTTTGTCAGCGCGCAAAAAGATCCTGCGTTTCAGGCCGAATTTACCGACCTGCTGAAAAACTACGCCGGACGCCCGACCGCGCTGACCAAATGCCGCAACCTCACGGAAGGGACGAAGACGACCCTCTACCTGAAGCGTGAAGATCTACTCCACGGCGGCGCGCACAAAACCAACCAGGTGCTGGGACAGGCGCTGCTGGCAAAACGGATGGGCAAAACCGAGATTATCGCTGAAACCGGTGCCGGTCAGCACGGCGTTGCCTCTGCCCTTGCCAGCGCCCTGCTCGGCCTGAAATGCCGCATCTATATGGGGGCTAAAGATGTGGAGCGCCAGTCACCGAACGTCTTCCGGATGCGTTTAATGGGTGCGGAGGTGATTCCGGTACATAGCGGCTCCGCAACCCTGAAAGATGCCTGTAATGAAGCGCTGCGCGACTGGTCTGGCAGCTACGACACCGCCCACTACATGCTGGGCACGGCGGCGGGCCCTCACCCGTTCCCGACCATTGTGCGCGAATTCCAGCGCATGATTGGCGAAGAGACCAAAGCGCAGATCCTCGAAAAAGAGGGGCGTTTGCCGGATGCGGTCATCGCCTGCGTTGGCGGTGGATCTAACGCCATCGGCATGTTCGCCGACTTTATTGATGAAACCAGCGTCGGACTGATTGGCGTTGAACCGGCCGGGCACGGTATTGAAACCGGCGAGCACGGTGCGCCGCTGAAGCATGGCCGCGTGGGGATTTATTTCGGTATGAAGGCGCCGATGATGCAGACTGAGGAGGGGCAGATCGAAGAGTCCTATTCAATCTCTGCCGGGCTGGATTTCCCGTCCGTGGGGCCGCAGCACGCGTTCCTGAACAGTACCGGTCGTGCGGATTACGTCTCTATTACCGATGACGAAGCGCTGGAAGCTTTCAAAACGCTCTGTCGCAGCGAAGGTATTATCCCGGCACTGGAGTCCTCGCACGCGCTGGCCCATGCCCTGAAAATGATTAAGGAAAACCCGGAAAAAGAGCAGCTGCTGGTGGTTAACCTTTCCGGTCGCGGTGATAAAGATATCTTCACCGTTCACGATATTTTGAAAGCACGAGGGGAAATGTGATGGAACGTTACGATAACGTATTTGCTGAGCTCAAAGCACGCAAGGAAGGCGCATTTGTTCCCTTTGTGACCCTGGGCGATCCGTCGCCTGAACACTCTTTAAAAATTATCGACACGCTGATTGAGGCCGGTGCCGATGCGCTGGAGCTGGGGATCCCCTTCTCCGATCCGCTGGCTGATGGCCCGACCATCCAGAACGCGACTCTGCGCGCCTTTGCCGCCGGTGTCACCCCGACCCAATGTTTTGAAATATTGGCCACCGTTCGTCAGAAATACCCGACCATTCCGATTGGCCTGCTGATGTATGCCAACCTGGTCTTTAGTCGCGGGATTGATGCGTTTTATGCCGAATGCGCTCGCGTGGGTGTGGACTCGGTACTGGTGGCAGACGTGCCGGTGGAGGAGTCTGCGCCGTTCCGTCAGGCGGCGATGCGTCATAACGTGGCGCCGATTTTTATCTGCCCGCCTAATGCCGACGACGAACTGCTGCGCCAGATTGCCTCTTATGGCCGCGGTTATACCTATCTGCTCTCTCGTGCAGGGGTAACCGGCGCAGAGAATAAAGCCTCGCTCCCTCTGCATCACCTGGTCGCAAAACTGGCCGAATATCATGCGGCACCGCCGCTGCAGGGCTTTGGCATCTCTTCACCGGACCAGGTTAAAGCGGCCATCGAGGCGAAGGCCGCAGGGGCGATCTCCGGCTCGGCGATTGTCAAAATCATCGAGAACAACCTCAACAGCCCTGACCAGATGCTTCGCGAGCTGAAAACCTTTGTTAGCAGCATGAAAGCAGCAACACGAGGCTGATAACCTATTCGCCGTCTGAAATTTTCAGGCGGCGTTTCGCATAAATTGATCCCGTCGAGCTTTACGGCTTTTTTCTCTTTTCAAACGCCATTCCCGGCGTATCATCCCCTCTTCTTTTACGGCTAACGCCCCTAATCCTTCTGAGTTCAGAGGTTTATCCATGTCATGGCATGACTTCAAACAGGCTTATCTTATTAAGTTCTGGTCACCTGTCCCTGCGGTTATCGCAGCGGGCATTCTCTCTACCTATTATTTCGGCATCACCGGCACCTTCTGGGCCGTGACGGGTGAATTCACCCGCTGGGGCGGGCAGTTGCTCCAGTTAGCGGGGGTGCATACCGAAGAGTGGGGATATTTCAAACTGATCCATCTTGAGGGTTCGCCTCTGACCCGTATCGACGGCATGATGATTATCGGGATGTTTGGCGGCTGCTTTGCCGCCGCACTGTGGGCCAATAACGTGAAGCTGCGTATGCCGCAAAACCGGGTTCGTATTGCGCAGGCCGTCGTCGGGGGCATTATCGCCGGTTTTGGGGCCCGTCTGGCGATGGGGTGTAACCTGGCGGCCTTTTTCACCGGCATTCCACAGTTTTCGCTGCACGCATGGTTCTTCGCCCTGGCCACCGCTGTCGGCTCGTACTTCGGCGCGCGCTTCACGCTGTTACCGATGTTCCGTATCCCGGTCAAAATTCAAAAAGTGAGTGCAGCCTCGCCCCTGACACAGAAACCGGAGAAGGCTCGACGCCGCTTCCGCATGGGGATGCTGGTCTTCTTCGGCATCCTGGCCTGGGCGCTGTGCACGGCACTTAATCAACCCAAATTAGGGCTGGCGATGCTCTTCGGCGTTGGCTTTGGGTTGTTAATTGAACGCGCGCAAATCTGCTTTACCTCCGCCTTCCGCGACATGTGGATCACCGGACGGACCATGATGGCGAAAGCCATTATTGCCGGGATGGCAGTGAGCGCCATCGGCATCTTTAGCTACGTACAACTTGGCGTCGAACCAAAAATCATGTGGGCAGGCCCGAACGCCGTGATTGGCGGTTTGCTGTTTGGTTTTGGCATCGTGCTGGCCGGCGGCTGTGAAACCGGCTGGATGTATCGTGCCGTTGAAGGCCAGGTTCACTACTGGTGGGTGGGGCTGGGTAATGTTATCGGCTCAACGTTGCTGGCCTACTACTGGGATGATCTCTCGCCTGCGCTCGCGACAAACTGGGATAAAGTCAATCTGCTGAATACCTTCGGTCCGCTGGGGGGATTACTGGCAACCTATGTGATGTTGCTGGCCGCCTTTTTACTGGTGCTGGCCCAGGAGAAACGCTTCTTTCGCCGCACGTCCCGCCAAACAGCAACCTGTAAGGAGACCGCATGAAACAGTTCATTCCTGATTATCGCCTGGACATGGTGGGTGAGCCCTGTCCGTATCCCGCCGTGGCCACGCTGGAGGCCATGCCACAGCTGAAGAAAGGCGAGATCCTGGAGGTAGTGAGCGACTGTCCGCAGTCGATCAATAATATTCCCCTTGACGCTAAAAACCATGGCTATACCGTGCTGGATATTCAGCAGGACGGGCCGACCATTCGCTATTTGATTCAGAAGTAAAGTGAGGGTGGCCTTGCGCCACCCTTTTCTCTTAGAAGCGATAACCCGCTGAGAACATAAACACCCACGGATCCAGACGGGTACTGATATTTTGTTGCTCGCCGCCCGCCTTGAATTTCACCTCAGTGTCGATATCCATGTACCAGACGGGCACCATTCTGATTTTATAATATCAGTATGATTTATATAGATTTTAAGACAATTCAATACTAAGACTTGACCTCAAACGACATCTTTTTAACCTCTTGATATTTAGATGTAAAAGAATAGTTTTGCAGAACGAATCCCCAGATGATTTCTGAACGCTACTCGATCAAATCGTTGGTCTATCATCTTCAAGTACACGATTGATGAAAAACGTCACCCTGCCCAGCACCCCTACTTCACCCATAGCCTCTCCTTCTATCGCTTCGCCATCGTCAGTGATCAACGATCGGCCTTGTAGTTTCGCAAACTGGGTATATCCACCACACAGAATTAGCAGCACCTGCCCCTGTGAAAGTTTTGTCACCGGCTCAATAACGGCATAGCCGGTTGCCGTTTCGACGATACGACTCAGATCCGTTGTAAGCATATCCTCGGGATTTAACCTGCGCTCGATATAGTCGCCCGCCGGCGAGACGAACCCCATCAGCGGATGTACCCCATGTTGCGCATAATCCACAAGCGGTTCTGGCTGTCGTCGGGTGTTTTATCTACAAAGCCAGCCTGGTATCGTTCTATCCATTCATTGGCGTCAGCTTCTGTGAAATGCCAGTTTCTGGCGCGTAGCTCCCTGATAAAGTCAGCGGTGCGCAGGCACTGATACCCTTTCGGGTTTTTGTGTACGGCCGCAACGAAAGCGGCGCGAAGGTCTGATTTGCGGGGCATGATCCATACTCCATTTATACTGTTTTTATATACAGTAGTTTTTAACGGAGAGTAGATCAATGTGAAGCCGCCTATCAATAATTATGACAGATGGTTTTCAGTGTTCACTTTCTGCTCTAGTGATGCCTCAGCAATCCTTTTATTCCAGATGCTGTCCTCGGGCATATCGAGTCGGATATCAATCCAGCTATTGGCAGGAACATCTATCAGTTCGCCTTTCGTTTTCACCATCTCACCAGATTCGGTAAGCATGTATTTGCGCCTGAACAAACGGATCGTCAGCCCTCCGCTTTCCGTCTGCTCTGCCTCGACTATACCAAGTTCCCCCATGCCTGCCGGGTCCATTGGGGGAAGTAGCTGCCATCCTTCCGATGCCAGGCCAGCCGAGCCAGTCAGTACATAGACACCAACATCGAGCCGGGAAATATTGATTCCTTCAGCCTCGGCATTTGATGTTCCGCAACCGCACCAGGCAAAGCCCTCTTCGTCAACGTCCTTACGCTGGTTATCTGCCTGGGAATTAACGATGCGGGCTACCGGGGAAGCGGCTTTTAATGTTCCGTCACTGGCCTTGGTGGTATTTGCTGTGCTGTACTGGATTGTCCATGGACTGAAGGTTCCGTTGACTCTCAGTCGGGTGGCAATAACACCACCATCTGCAATCTGAAGTTGCGCTACATAAGTACCAGCAGCCCGGTTCATTACGAGCATAGGCATGTAGTTATTCCAGTAGCCTGTTCCGGCTGCACCTGGACCTGCATAGAAGCCGCTGTCCAGGGCATAGCTGGCGCTTGTTGGCGATATGCCACTACCCCCAACGCCGAAATCTCCAACTGAAAGCATGTCTCCAGTGTTGCTGTACGCGTTTCGTGTCGCGCTACTTCCCAAACCGAGGTTTGTGCGAGCGCCTTCTGCATTCGTTGCACCAGTCCCTCCCTGCGCAACGGATAAACGACACCACACCGAAGAGACCTCGTTCTATCGCGCTGAGGTTATGAGACGTGAGAACGTAGATTAGCGCCCCGGCAAGCGCCCCGAGGATTACGCCTGCCTCTGTGTTTGCCCAGAACCCGGCAAAAGTGGCAGTCGTAACCGCTGCATGCGCCGTAGCGCTGCCGGATAGTGGTTCAGACATAAGCATTCCGTGTGTAGAAGGTCAGGCTCTCCGGATGCTTAACGACAAAGCACCTGATGGGGGTTTCCGGGAGCCTGAAATAGGAAAGGCCACCAGATGGTGACCTCAGAAGATAAAAAAACCCGCATGAGCGAGGTTTCTGAATTTATTTGGTAAGGGCTTTTCGTCGCTGCCATCGTGGCGCAGCTCTGCCAAGCATGAATGGATTATTCACTTTTCTGGCCCGTTTTCAACACCTCTTTGAAACTTTTTGACATAAATCTCATTTTCGCTCGGTTTCAATCTGCCGGCGAACGGCCAGAAAGACCTTCGCCTGGAATATCTCCAAGCACCAGCGAACGCGTTTCCGGGCCTCGCCGGTAGTTAGCCAAGGGGCTACAGCCTGAAGCTCACGGGTGATGTCGGATATCTTCTTGCGAGTGGTGTAGAACTGCAGCCCTACCTGATAAACGGGATCATGAGAATCGAAGGTTGCCAACATCACTTGCTCTATAAAGTCCGAATCCTCGCGGCGCTCGCTCTCATCAATCAGTTCTGACAAGGTGACAGGCCAAAGGATGGCTTTTGCTCGCAGTGCCGCCTGAACTCCACGGAACCCTTCTTCACGTGCCTGGCCCAGAGCTGCTGTAATGCGGGTTAACTGAGCGTCGGACCACTCCTCTTTTTTGACTTTAGACCAGAACTGGCTGGAGTTCTCAAGTCGATACTGTGAGCGGGTTTTTCCTCCAGTCACTTCACCCCAGATTGTTAACAGTGATTTTATCCACGCTGACTGGACACTCGTTAATGGTTTGAATTTGCCGAGCCAGCTCTTTCGAGGAGCAGTTGCTGCTTGCCCAAGAGCTTCTAGGTGATTGCGGCGTTGACGTGGTGTCATTTGTAATTCTCCTTACGCCAGAACGCCGAGCGCATAAGCCCGGTCCAGCAAATTGATAATCAGTACTGGTTGCGCGCCGTACTTGCGCTCAAATTCAACCGGGTCGTTATGCAGTTCGGTGTGATGGATACGGCAGAGCGGGATCACAAAAATGTCGTGCGCTTTCGTTGCCATACCACCCTGCCCCCAGCCGATTAAGTGATGGGGGTCATCAGCCTGCTGACCACAACAGGCGCAAGATTGGGTTTTAACCCAGGCAAGATAATTGCTGTTCTCCCAGCGGATGCGCTTGGGGCGCTTCATGAAGGTCAACGGCGATTCAGGTTCAACAACAGTGACAACTACGGGTTGAGGAATAGGCATTTCAGCCACTTTGTCAGCGATAATGCTGGTGGCCGGCACACTCGGGACGATGTCACTTTCCCGATTACTCATCTTCTCCTGAGGTAATCGAAGGACCTTACGTGCGAAGGACTCTGGCAGCTCTCCGAAAACGCCCTTAATGACAGCCCACCAGCACAACTCAGACAGGGAGAGCTGGCGAGTCTTGTCCAGCAGAAGCGTGGAGCGGATGGTGTCCAGAATCCAGTCGATGAGGTTTTGACGAGCCAGCTCTGCCAGCGCTTCTGTATACTGCCCTCTCAATAAGTTGTCACAGTAGCCGCACAACCGAAGCGCGCCTGGGTCGTGTCGCATGACGGTCATTTCGTGATAGTGATAATCGCTATGTTCGTTCTGGCAATGCCCAGAGCTACTCCTGAGTAACCAGTTCTCAAGACTTGGCAGCCCACCAGCTGCGTAAATCACTTTCTCCGAATGGAAGAATGGGATCAGATCCTGCTCGAAAGCCAACGGCTGCAGAGCATCGGGAACTCGGCCAGCTGGGTAGCTTTTCATGCTTTCAGGCTGGCGTTCCACCAGAACCCTGCCACCGCTGAAAAGGCTCATTAGTTCACTGCCCGGCTTAAGCAGAACCACACCAAGTTCCCGGGCTATAACTGGCTTTAATAACGCTCGCATCAGTTAATCTCCCGAATAATGATTTGCCCTACTTCTCCCCAAAGTTTCGTTACGCGTGAATCCCAGATATGGGCATCATCCTCGAATAGTGCATCCAGCAACGCCTTTTCCAGATTGTCCTTATCGGGCTTGCTCTGGTGAGGCTTGCCGTTCATTTCAGCGCGTTTCTTCTTGCTCCAGCTCTTGGGCATGGGGAGGATGAACGTAACGTGGGAGTTTGCCTCTGGCAGCTTAACTCCAAGCAAACGGACGTGATCGCAGAATGCCCGGTACCGAAGCACTTCTGGTCGTTTCTTCCACTTGTCTGCGCGGGTCATGCGTGGCTTGCCCATCGGCACTACGTTATAGATTTTCATGAGTGACCCCACGCACGGGAACGCATGCTTTGTACTGTTTTTGGGTTGGACTTTTGCTGGGGCAGCTCTGCGCTTACGGTCCAGTATCGCGGATCCATGTCGAGGGTTTTCTCTACGCGAACGCCTTTTTCGCGATAGCGCTTAACCAGCTCCTCTGCTTCGTCTGTAGTCAGATTGGTGTGGGTGAACCAGCTCTTTTTCACGCCTGCTCCCGTAAAGCTGCAGACAATAAAAAAACGCTGTCCCCGGATGGGGTCAGTGGTAAGGTTTTATTGATTGGTTTTTGCGCCATGGTATCTCTCCAGTGGCGCAGCAGGTATAGGTTGTTCAGGCCTATGAGGGGAGTGTATCAGAGTTTAGAGAAACGCGAATACCCGCCTTCTCCAGCATCTGTGTAAAGAGTGTTGGTGTGCCTACTATCTCATCTCGCTGGAGCGGCATGAAGGATACTTCATCGCCACGCCTGTACATCAGCGCTCGCTCACATTCTGGAAATGATTGCAGTCGTGCAACGATAACCCCATCGTGACACCTAATGACCGCATATCCCTTTTTTGGTAATTCTTCTTTTTGTTTCACCAGTCCCCCCTTCAGCCTGGAAAAGTCATTGAATGCTGTATTAATAAAACCAGTCGTCAGCGCTTTCCCAGGTCTGCTGGAGGATTTCTTCAACTTTCGTTTTAACGTCTTTCTCACCACCAGAAACACTCAACCCATCCATACCTGCGCGCCGAATAGTCACCGAGCAATCTTCAAACTCATTCTGTAATCGTTTAGATAGTTCTGTTTGAAGCGCCGGGAGCGCGCCATCTGGAAGTTTTTTAGTCCGATCAATGGTTAAATCAACTTTCATTTTTCCCTCCTCGCTGAAAAACTGTATATTTATACAGTTACTTTATAAACCTCTCATTTCTGGTTTGCAATAATTTCGGGGCATCAAATGCGGTTTGTATTGATGAAGATAAGGACGCATCGACCATGTTTTGTTAGAAACCCCAGGAGATCCTTGCACACAACGTACGCCTCGCTCCATGTTTGGTTACTTATCGATCAGGCTGTTTCGGAAGCATTGTCTTCTCGAGTGGTCAAGGCCAAGAGGTTACATAAAATTTAACCTTAAGTTGCTTTATTGTTAAGGCAACATGATCGTCTTTTTTTGTAAGTTCCATGGCATATATCCTAAAAATTATTGGCATGATTGCTGAACAGCAACAGCAGTGTTTAACTGTGCAGAATGTTTGTTATATGCGCTTACATAAAGCAAAAAATTTAAACATGAACAGCAAAAAAGTGGCACAGAGAAAATTGCTCAAACATCACAATAAATCTTTAAAAAATCCAGACTATTATTCAGATCTAGCAGGCGCTGACTTGCGTTTTATGGACCTCCGGAGGCTAAATTTGAAAAATATCAACTTATCCGGAAGTGACCTTTCTTTCAGTGATCTACGTGGGGTTAATTTCTCATTTGCCAATCTTAACGGGGCTAATATGAGTCACTGCAATACAGAGGGGGCTATCTTCGATCATGCGGTTTGCGCTGGCGTTGACTTCTCTGGAAGTAATATCAAAGCCGCAAGTTTTACTGGTGCATTGATGGATAATGATTACGTGCCGGAGGCTACGTTGACCGCTACACCTCTTATCACTGTTTACATGCCGACATGGAATCGTGAAGCGCTGACAATACGGGCTATAAATTCTGTAATTAGGCAAGATTATATTCATTGGGAACTTATCATTATTGATGATTTTTCCTCTTCTTTTGAGAAGCTGCAGGCATTTGTTGCTGAACTTAAAGATCCACGTATAACCTATATTCGTAACGAATTTAATTCGGGTGCCTGCGCTGTCCGAAATCAGGCCATAAAAATGGCCAAAGGCTATTTGATTACAGGCTTGGATGATGATGACGAATGGCTACCTACCCGTCTTTCGTCGTTTGTTGCCTATCAGTACAAGCTTGAGACTCACGCATTTTTGTATGCAAATGATTACCTATGTGAAAGCAATAGTTACCAAAATTTAAGCGAATTGAAAGATTATCCTAAACCCGCATACAAAAAGAGCCTGTTTGATAAAAGAAATATAATTGGCAATCAGATCCTGACATTAACCGACAGACTGCGTAAAACATTGTTTGATGAGAATTTAAGCGCAGCGCAGGATTATGATGCTTTTTATCGATTGGCTGAAACATATGGCGACCCATTCAAACTGGATGACATTACTCAAGTGCTTTATGTAAATCATGGAGAAGTTCGAATTACATGCTCAGGGAGAAAGTTCGCAGGTTATCTGGATTTCTATCGAAAGCATAAATCTAAATTAGATGCTTCCAGTAGAAAATATCAACTCTTTACCCTGTACTATATCCGTAATAAAAGCATGAGTTCGCGAACGCTGATGAAATTGATGACACTTCGCAATATTAAAAGATATCTGATGATGTATTCCAGTTTTAGAAACAGAAAGTTCTAACTGCCTGATAAAAATATCGTTTCCTCCCCCGTTTCAAACGGACAAAGCGCTAAAATGTAGCCGCGACTTCGCGGCTACATTTTAGTCAATTATGTCGCATTCTTAATGATGCGCATTTCTGGCATGTTGTCCTTACCCGTGCTTCAGCAAACGGCCCTAGTACTGAATTGCCACACCGGGCAACTTGCTTATCCTTCGCATACTTCATACCACGATAGTCCCGGTCGATGATCTACCACTCCGGGAAACCTCGGGCGTGGCACAGCTCTGCAGCATGCGCATACTGATATCCACAATACGGTACTCCACGCTCATTATGATCCCATGACTTTTGCCATCCAATTATTAAAACCGAATTTAGCTTTTAGAACCTTTAAAGCAGGTTTCCTGGTATTGGCTTTGGCTGTTTGGTATCGATCAAGCTTTCGACCTGCAGCGAGTCCGTCGCTTTTCCGATTCCTATCGCATAGGTTTTTCCATTGTATTCATGCAACACAACATCAAAAACACGGGCCGCATTAGCGGACTGTACCGTCACTTCAGTCACCAAAAACTTTTTATTCGGATAATCATACATTTTTACTTCGCCAGTCAGTCCATTTCCGATTAGTAAAATATCTACTTCCATACGAACCTCACAATCAATTTCAGATTTTTGTTAAAACTACCACAGCCTAATAGCTACAGTGATGAACTAGTAGAACACTTCACCAAATAATTTTTTCAAGTGGGGATTCATTCTAAGATACTCATCCCACGTTAACCCCAAAGCGGCCGCTATTTGACGATAATAAATTTCTTGTTGACTAGACTGAATCTTAATGAAATTAGCCATAAACCCTCCTTTGTGAAAGAGAGCACATTTTCCCTCTTCCGCTCTAAGTGTCTATTTGGGGTTTGTCATTCAAGAGACAAAGGCAACCTTATTCAACACATCCTTCTCGCAACATGTAAGACTGGCTTACAGGTTCGGCACCCTGAAGCATGGCGGCGCGGTAAGCATCCAGCGCAGCGCCAGTGTGGTGCAGTCCAGCCGATCGCCCAGGCGAGTGAACATCTTCGCCATATCGATGATCGGCGTGTCGCTGCTCATCGCCTTCGCAAACTAATGACCAACCGCCACCAGCTGTTTGTTGTTCAGTGAATCGTTCATACCCGCGCGCTCCCGAAAATTTTGTGTACCTGATAGCCCTGCCAGTTCTGGCGGCAGACGTCTGTAATGCTTGGCTGTTGGCGCTCCACCAGCACCACCTGCAATGGCTTGATGCGCTTCTCTCCACCCGGCAGCATGACGAATACGGGGTGCCGTGGCTGGCCAATGTTCTTAACTGCTCCTGCTGTTACAAGGTGCTCAAGCATGCGACACGCCTTTTTGCTGTCGCAGTCGAGCAATCGGCAAACCTGACGCGGTGTAATCTCACCACCGGACTGGATAGCGCGAATGATTGTCCAAAGCTTATTGCTGGCCATATTCATGCTCTCCTCGCCATTCGCAGGCATTCATTGCGGCGTTTGGCTATACGTGCCACTTCAACTGAGCTGCAGGCAATGCTGAACATGTCGGTATAAACGCCAGCTGCACGCCGCCATAAACCCTTGTCAGCCAGCGCCTTCGCTTTCTGTTCAGCTGCCATGATTCTCGCCGGGTCACTTTTCAGGATCATGCAGGGCAAGATAACGTCTGGAATGTCAGCATCGGGTGCAACCGTGTAAGCGTCACGAGCTCGCGCTGGTACTTCGCTTCACTAAAATCTGGGTGGAATCTGAATATATCGACCGCGGCCTGCTAGTCAAAGAGTGGCTGAAGGGTAATCGTGTATCGCAGATTCAACGCACTGATACGAAAACCAATGCCGGCGGCGGTAATAAGACAGACCGCAACCCAACCCTTACCCACACGTTGGACACACTGGACATTGAAATTGCGCTGGCCACTCTGCCAATGGATTTCAACATCCACGATATCCCTGGTGGTGTTTTCCGTCGTGCAAAAGAGATCGTCAGCAATAAAGAAAGCCCGTTCAAAGAGTGGTCCGAAGCACTACGTAAAACCGCCGGCATCCTGGATTATTCGCGCGCCGCTATCTTCGCACTCATCCGTGGCGCCGCAGATAGCGTTCACCACTTCCCGGTCAGTCTGCAGACGTATATCAACGCGAACCTGACTGAAACCGACCACGAGCACCCGACTGAAGAAACTCTGGCAGCCGCTGGCAACGTGCCGGAAAAAAGCTGGGAAAACGAAATTAACGAGCAGGTCGCAGCAGAGCAGAAAGTCGCAGCCAAACAACCAGAAATCGCCAACGTGGGTGGGGGAATTTTCTCCATCGATGGCCTGATGGGCGGAAAAACTGACCCGATCACCACAACCCCCTCAAATGATGTCGATAAAACGGAAATCGTAACGGAGACCACCAGCGATGTGCAGATGGAAGCGGCTCAGCCAGAGAAAGTCGAAGCTACTGATGCGGTATCACCAGGCGAAAGCGCTGATGCAGCTGATTCGCAAGCAGATGCTGTAGCGGATACCGTCTGCGACGACTGTGGTATCGAAGGTGGCGGCGGTTGCCCCGACTGCAGCGGTGTAGCTGGCGATGCAACCTATGTAGCAATGGAGGCGGGACTGAAAGAAGAGCTGGAGCATGGTTCAACTAATCCGGAAACCTTGTTCACGCACCTGATGGTGGATCTCGAAACTATGGGTAAAAAACCGGGCGCGCCGATCGTTTCAATGGGGGCCGTATTCTTTGACCCGGCCAGCGGAAAAACTGGCGCCGAACATTACCAGGTGATTAACCTCGAATCGTCGATGTCATTCGGGGCCAGGCCAGACGCCAGCACCATCCTCTGGTGGCTGAAGCAATCGCCGGAGGCCCGATCTGCAATCGTGGTCGATGATACGGTCGGGCTGGTAGAAGCGCTCGAGCAACTTCTCGACTTCATTGCTGAAAACGCAGCCAACGGTTCTAAGAATGTGCAGCTTTGGGGGAATGGTAGTTCGTTTGATTGCTCCCTCCTTGAAGCGGCATTTGAACTGGCTGACACCCCCTTCCCTATCCCGCACTGGAATTACCGGGACGTGCGAACCGTCGTTGAGCTGGGAAAAGCGGTTGGGCTAAATGCTCGTTACGACATTCCTTTTGAAGGCGATCAGCATAACGCTCTGGCCGACGCCCGCCACCAGGTCAAATACGTTTCAGCTATCTGGCAGCGCCTGAACGCAAACTGATTTCCTATATTCACATTTTGGCCCTGTAAAGGGCCATTATCTGGAGAAGACTATGTCCAGATTAGTTCTGCTATCTGAATGGGCAAAGCTTGAGTTTGGTGAGCCAGTGCCCGGCGCATCTACCCTTAATAAGTACGCAAAGAACGGCATGATATCCCCGCCACCCTGCAAAGTCGGTAAAAGCTGGCGCGTTGAGGTATCAGCCAGATTTGTTGGGTTTTCTGCTGAGCCAGTTATAAAGAAACAAGATCACCCACTCCTCAGGAGGATTTTAGAAGATGGCGCGACCGCGGAAACATAACGTGTCTATTCCAGGCCTTTCCTGCTATCTCGATTCGCGCACCAAGAAAGTCTACTGGCGATATAAGCATCCGGTAACTGGTAAGTTTCACGGACTGGGAACGGATGAAAGTGTCGCCAAAGAAATCGCAGTGGAAGCAAATAGCCGCCTGGCAGAGCAGAAAATGCGACATTTGATCCAGACCAAGAACGAGATCAATAAACGCCTTGGCGGTGCGGCCACAATCAGCGAATTTTTGGTTCGCTACAAAAAACTGCAGGAAGAGCGACTGGAGCGTGGCGAAATAAAGCTCAACACCTACAAGCAAAAAGGTTCTCCTTTGAAGGTGCTGGAGGAGTTTTACGGGCAACGAAAAATGGATGAGATCACAGTGAAGGATGTTGTTTCTATTCTGGATGATTATAAAGAGAGGGGTCATAACCGAATGGGGCAGATCTTCAGGAAGGTGGCTATCGATGTGTTTACGGAGGCGCAGCAGGTTGGTGAAGTTCCTGCTGGTTTTAACCCTGCATTGGCAAGCAAAAAACCGCACGTGAAAATTACACGGCAAAGGTTAACGCTGGAAGAGTGGGTGCTTATCTTTAACGCAGCAGAAAAAGATAACTACTTTTTACAACGTGGCATGCAGCTGGCGATACTGACAGGTCAGCGTCTGTCTGATATTTGCAATATGAAGTTCAGTGACATCATGGAAGGCTGTCTGTGCATCGAGCAAAGCAAGACAGGATTCAAGCTGGCAATTCCTCTTGAGTTACGTTGTAACGCGCTGGGCATCTCGCTCGGTGAAGTGATCTCATCATGCCGCGACAAGGTTCTGAGCCCTTACCTGTTGCACCACCACCACGCAAAAGGGAAAGCCAAACGGGGCGGCATGGTAAAGCCGGCAACTTTAACGGTCGCATTTAGCAAAGCGAGAGATAGCGTGGCGTATGAATGGGACAAAAACGGCTCGGCACCAAGCTTCCACGAACAGAGATCATTATCGGAGCGCCTTTACCGCGAGCAAGGGATAGACACTCAGGTTTTACTTGGACACTCCAGCGTAATCATGACGAATAAATATAATGACACTCGAGGAAAAGGGTATAAAAAACTGGTCATTTAGAGACCAGTTTTGCAGAAAGGTTTTGCAGGAGTTTTGCAGAAGAGTTTCAGAAGCGGTAGCCCGCCGAGAACATGAACACCCACGGATCCAGTCTGGTGCTGATATTCTGCTGCTGATCGCCCGCTTTAAAGCGCACTTCGGTGTCGATATCCATGTACCAGACGGACATGTTGATCAGCCAGTCGCGGTTGATGAGGTAATCCACCCCCGCCTGTCCCGCCATACCCCAGGAGTCTTTCAGGCTCAGATCCGACAGACCGGCCTCTTTACCTTTGTCATTAAACTTCTCGTCAAAGAAGGTGGTGTAGTTCACCCCGGCGCCGATATACGGGCGAACCTTGCTACCTGCATCGCCAAAATACCACTGGGCCATCAGCGTTGGCGGAAGATGGTGAACCGTGGCGATATCGCCCATTGGCCCAAGCCCCACTTTATGACGGAACGGGGTGGCGGCCAGAAGCTCAACCCCGACATTGTCGGTGGCCATCCAGGTTAAGGTCATACCCAGTTGCGTATTGTTATTGACGTTGAAGCCGCCCATTCCCAGCACGTTGTCAGAGCCTTCCGTTGGGCGAACCGTGGCGGAGCCCGCCCGGAAGAAGAATTCCCCTGCCTCATGGGCATAAGCGCCGCCTGACAGACTGCCTAAGATAAGTGCTGCAACCACTGCCTTTTTCATATCCACTCCCTCGTTATGGTTTTAACTGCGAGGGGGAATATACCTACAAATAATTACGAAGTGATCTTACTCAGATCACATTCATTTCAGTAATTTAACATTCATTGATCTACGTTAATTTTTCCTGTGGTTCGTTAAAAAGAGTATTGGTAAGCAGATCAATTTTGCCGATAGATGCCAAATTCAAAAATGTGCGCGTCTTGAGGGGTAAAAACCTGTCATGGATTACTGATGCTTTACAAAGATATGCTTTTCCATACAAGCCTTGATGCTGCCACCGCAGAGTTATCCAGGGTACAATTGCCCGCTAATTAATACCTGCAATACTCAAGGAGAGTGCATGTCTATCACGGCGAAGTCTGTCTACCGTGACACGGGGAATTTTTTCCGCAATCAGTTCATTACCTTTTTACTGATTGCCTTGTTATGCGCATTTATCACGGTGGTACTGGGTCATGCTTTTTCGCCGAGTGAGGAGCAGATTGCCAGCCTGAGTCAGGGTGACAATCTGGCCGGTAGCGTTGGGTTGTTTGAGCTTGTACAGAATATGACGCCCGAGCAGCAGCAGATTTTACTGCGCGCGTCGGCGGCCTCTACCTTCTCTGGTCTGATTGGTAATGCAATTATGGCCGGTGGCGTGCTGCTGATGATTCAGTTGGTCACTGCCGGTCAGCGGGTGAGTGCTCTGCGCGCTATCGGGGCCAGTGCTCCGGTGTTGCCAAAACTCTTTATCCTCATCTTCTTAACGACCCTGCTGGTGCAGATGGGTATTATGCTGGTCGTGGTGCCTGGCGTGCTGCTGGCCATTGTTCTGGCCTTTGCGCCGGTCATGGTGGTACAGGATAAGATGGGCATCTTTGTCGCCATGCGCAGCAGTGTGCGTCTGGCCTGGGCGAATATGCGTCTGGTGGCGCCCGCCGTGATCGGCTGGCTGCTGGCTAAAACCGCCCTTCTGCTGTTTGCCCCCAATTTTGCTGTATTAACACCTAATGTGGGCGCCGTTGTTGCCAACACGCTGAGCAACCTGATCTCCGCGATTTTGCTGGTATACCTGTTCCGTCTGTACACGCTGATTCGCCAGTAACCTCCCTGACGGCCTGGGTCATGCTCAGGCTGTCGCAGATAATGGAATCGAAGAATGAAGCAGTTTCTTGATTTTTTACCGCTGATTGTCTTTTTTGCGTTCTATAAGCTCTACGACATCTATGCCGCTACCACGGCGTTGATTGTTGCTACCGCTGTTGTGCTTATCTACAGTTGGGTGCGCTATCGCAAAGTAGAGAAGATGGCACTCATCACTTTCATCCTGGTCGCCGTGTTTGGTGGTCTGACGGTCTTCTTCCATAACGACGAGTTTATTAAATGGAAGGTGACGGTCATTTACGGTCTGTTCGCTGGCGCACTGCTGGTTAGCCAGTTTGTCATGAAGAAGCCGCTGATCCAGCGCATGCTGGGTAAAGAACTGGCGCTGCCGCAGGAGGTCTGGTCACGCCTGAATATCGCCTGGGCGGTGTTCTTTATTCTTTGTGGACTGGCGAATATCTATATCGCTTTCTGGCTGCCGCAAAATATCTGGGTGAACTTTAAAGTCTTTGGTCTTACCGCGCTGACGCTGATTTTTACGCTGTTGAGCGGTGTCTATATTTATCGCCATATGCCGCAAGACGATCAGCAATAATCTCTGCGCCAGGCTGCTCTGCGGCCTGGCTTTCATTCTGATACTTTATAAAAACCCCTCCTGCTTGTGACGCCTTCAGGGCGAGCCATTTCTGACGACATCCGTTGCTTATTCCCGCCATTCGCTCCTGCAAAATGGACGCTATCACCTGTTCTCCTCGGCTGGAAATCATAGTAGCATCCCGCCTGAAGTCCTCCGTAATGAGTAGAGTACATAATGACAACAACGAACGCCCCACAGGGCGAACTGGTTTTACGCACACTCGCCATGCCCGTAGATACCAATGCGAATGGCGATATTTTTGGCGGCTGGCTGATGTCGCAGATGGATATGGGTGGTGCAATTCTTGCGAAAGAGATTGCCCATGGCCGCGTGGTGACGGTCAGAGTCGACGGCATGACCTTTCTGCGCCCGGTTGCCGTCGGTGACGTGGTGTGCTGTTACGCGCGCTGCGTGAAGAGGGGTAATACCTCGGTGTCGATCAATATTGAAGTGTGGGTGAAGAAAGTCTCTTCCGAGCCAATTGGTCAGCGTTATAAAGCGACCGAGGCGCTGTTTATTTATGTGGCCGTAGACAACGACGGTAAACCGCGTCCTTTGCCCAAGATCTAACGAACAGACAAAAAAAAGCCTCCTTACGGAGGCTTTTTTTATTCCATCGTCGCACCGCCGTTCAGGCGGAAGACAATATTGACAATTAAACCGCTGCCCGGTTTGCCCGCTTCGTAACGCCATTTGCGCATTGCGTTTTTCACTTCGCGCTCGAACATGTTTGATGGCTGGGCGGAAAGCACCTGCACATTTTCAACGCGCCCGTCAGGCGTAACGTCGAATTTCACGCGAACGCGGCCTTCAATACGCAACGCCTGTGCGCGTGCCGGATATTGCGGCTGATTACGGCTCAATGCGCGCGGCCCTGAAGGTGCAGTGACTACCGGCTTCGCGGTGCTCGGCGTGTTACTGACTAATGGCCGCGATGGGGCCGTATTCTGAAACGGTGCGGTACGTGGTTCAACCGGACGTTCTTCACGTTTCGGACGCTCTTCGACCTTCTTCACCGGTTTCGGCTTTGGCTTCGGCTTGGGTTTAGGCTTCGGCTCGGGTTTATGGATCACCACCGGTGCTTCTTTAGGTGGCTCCGGAATGGGTTCCGGTTCGGGTTCTGGCTCAACAACAGGTTCCGGTGGCGGGGGTGCAACCTGGACAGGCTCCAGCTCTGCAGGCGTAACCATGGTCACGGAAATAGGCTGCGCAGGCGCTGGCATTTCAATAACCTGATGTACCGATGTGTATAGCAGACCCGCCACGACGGCTCCATGAATACCGACTGACAGCAATGTCGGCCAGGGAAAGCGGCGAGGTAAATCAAGGGTCATTGAAGTCATAATCGTTTCAGTTAAAAAACCAGACCTCGATTTTAAATGCAAATAGCAATCATATTCAATAAGCCAGTTCATCTTCAGGCGATTTAAGCCCACTGACGCTGAAAAAAGGCACGCGTTTGTTACAGTTTTAACATTGTCTATATCTTTACATTGCAGTCATATGACGTTTCACTTAACGTAATTAACTCTTTTATCGCTTCAGGAGCTCCACCGTGCTTTACGTGATTTACGCTGAAGATATTGCAGATTCCCTGGAAAAACGTCTTTCCGTCCGCCCTGCCCATCTGGCCCGTTTGCAACTGCTGCACGATGAGGGCAGATTGCTGACTGCGGGTCCACTGCCTGCTGTTGATAGTAACGATCCGGGCGCCGCAGGATTTACGGGTTCAACGGTTATTGCGGAATTTGAGTCGCTGGAGGCCGCCAAAGCCTGGGCGGAGGCGGATCCCTACGTTGCGGCGGGAGTGTATCAAAAGGTCGCGGTCACGCCTTACAAGAAAGTCTTCTAAAAGTAGTCAAGGCTCCCGAGGGAGCCTTGAATCACTGCAGCGATGCCAGCCTGGCAGCAAAACCAACAAACAACAGCCCGATTAAACCGTTGCCCAGTTTGGCCAGTTTCTTTTTGGTTTTCAGATAACGGGTGACAAATGCCCCTGAGAAGATCAAAAAGCTCATATAAATAAAGCTAATCAGCTCCAGCGTCAGTGCCAGAATCATAAAAGAGACGCCGGTATGTTTGGCGTTGACATCAATAAACTGCACAAAGAAGGAGACATAAAACAGAATCGCTTTCGGGTTGGTCATACTCAATACCAGCGAGCGTTTCATGATCATTTTTGCCGGCTCCGCGCTGCCGGATTCGCCCTGCTGCTTATGCGTAATAACTGACCAGAGGATTTTTCCACCGAGCCACAATAAATAAAAAGCGCCCAGATAGCGAACCACGTTAAAGAGAACCGGGGTCGTCTGAATCAAGGCTGCCACGCCCGCCCAGGCGAGGAACATCAGTACCGCATCACCAATAAAAACGCCACTTGCCGCAAGGTATCCCTTCTTCACACCGTGCCCAATTCCGGTTTTCAACACAAACAGCGTATTAGGCCCGGGCACCAGTACGATAAAAATCGCACCGACGACATAAGTCCAAAAATTCACCACACCAAATTCAGCAAACACCTTTCACTCCTGTTGAAATTGCATAACCCGGCTATCTCCGGGTGACACCTGACTGACGAAGAGACGTTTTTTAACAACGCGCTTATATCGTCATGCAATGCGCCGAGAGGGTCAAAATATAGTCAATAAAGGCCGATAAAGATGGCTGTTGTGTATATTCCCTCAACGCATCCACGATAAATAACGCAATAATTACCCAGAGAAATGGATTCATTGTTGTTATATCTGCGATACGGGGGCTATATCATACAGCAGCGGGCAAGGAAATTAACCCGATTAAGCGAAACGGTGGGAAAACTTAAAGGGTGAAGAGAACATCGGGCACCGCAGAGGGTGCCCTGGTATCGTTCACTGAATCTGAACGGCGAACAACAACGAATTTCGTTGACGGTTCACACTGCATTTCCTGATGGCGTGGATACGCATATTGCGGCGGGATTGTGCTTCCAGCCACCGCGACTTGCGGCGGCTGCTCTGTCGCAACATGCGCCAGCGCCCTACTTCAGTTTTACTGCGCTTCATGTTTACAACTCTTGCCTTAACAGAGGCGCCATTATAGACCCTTACCAGACGCAAACCAGCGCTTTTATCTGCCGTTTTTATTTGCCAGAAAAATCCTGATGCGTAAACTCATAACAATACGCTTTCAAAAGGATTTTTTTTATGACGACCTTCTACACCGTGGTGAGTTGGCTGGTCATTCTGGGATACTGGCTGGTGATAGCCGGGGTAACGCTGCGCATACTGATGAAGCGCCGCGCCGTGCCGTCCGCGATGGCCTGGCTGTTGATTATCTATATTCTGCCTCTGGTGGGGATTATCGCTTATCTCTCCGTCGGGGAACTGCACCTGGGGAAGCGTCGCGCCGAGCGTGCCCGTGCCATGTGGCCCTCGACGGCAAAATGGCTGAACGACCTTAAAGCCTGCAATCATATCTTTGCCGAAACCAACAGTGACGTGGCGTCGTCCCTGTTTAAATTGTGCGAACGTCGCCAGGGGATCGCCGGCGTCAAGGGCAATCAGCTGCAGCTGCTGACCTCTTCCGACGATGTCATGAACGCGCTAATCAGAGACATTCAGCTCGCCCGGCATAACATCGAAATGGTCTTCTATATCTGGCAACCCGGCGGTATGGCTGACCAGGTGGCGGAGTCGCTGATGGCCGCGGCCCGTCGAGGCATCCACTGCCGCCTGATGCTCGACTCCGCAGGCAGCGTCGCCTTCTTCCGTAGCCCCTGGGCTGCGATGATGCGCAATGCCGGCATCGAAGTCGTGGAGGCGCTGAAAGTCAACCTGTTGCGTGTGTTCTTACGCCGCATGGACCTTCGCCAGCATCGAAAAATGGTGCTGATCGATAATTACATCGCCTATACCGGTAGCATGAATATGGTTGATCCCCGCTTCTTTAAACAGGACGCGGGTGTCGGCCAGTGGGTTGATTTGATGGCGCGTATGGAAGGCCCCGTCTCCACGGCCATGGGGATTGTCTACTCTTGTGACTGGGAAATCGAAACCGGTAAACGTATTCTGCCCCCGCCGCCAGATGGCAATATCATGCCGTTCGAAGAGGCCAGCGGGCACACCATTCACACCATCGCCTCCGGCCCCGGCTTCCCGGAAGATCTGATTCATCAGGCCCTGCTTACCGCCGCCTACTCGGCGCGTGAGTACCTGATTATGACGACGCCCTACTTCGTGCCAAGCGACGACTTGCTGCATGCCATCTGTACCGCAGCGCAGCGCGGGGTTGATGTGAGCATTATTCTGCCGCGGAGAAACGATTCGGTTCTGGTGGGCTGGGCCAGCCGTGCTTTCTTTAGCGAACTGCTGGCCGCCGGGGTGAAAATCTACCAGTTTGAAGGCGGCTTACTGCATACCAAGAGCGTCCTGGTCGATGGCGAACTGAGCCTGGTGGGGACGGTGAACCTCGATATGCGCAGTCTGTGGCTCAATTTTGAAATCACGCTGGTCATTGATGACGCCGGTTTTGGCGGCGATCTGGCGGCTGTTCAGGACGACTACATCTCCCGCTCTCGCCTGCTGGATGCGCGCCTGTGGATGAAACGTCCGCTGTGGCAGCGAATTGCCGAACGACTGTTTTACTTCTTTAGTCCGTTGCTGTAAAACGTGCCCAACGATGTTAAACAGGTAGTCATCATGGAAATGGATCTGAACAATCGCCTGACCGAAGACGAAACGCTCGAGCAGGCTTACGATATTTTTCTCGAACTGGCGGTTGATAACCTCGATCCCGCAGACGTTATTCTTTTCAATCTGCAGTTCGAAGAGCGTGGCGGCGCAGAGCTGTTTGATCCGTCAGAAGACTGGGCCGAGCATGTCGATTACGACCTCAACCCGGACTTCTTCGCCGAAGTGGTGATTGGACTGGCGGACGAAGACGGCGGCGAAATTAACGATATTTTTGCCCGCGTTCTGCTGTGTCGGGAAAAAGACCATAAGCTTTGCCACATTCTCTGGCGCGAATAAAAGAAAAAGGCTGCGGTAGCAGCCTTTTTTATTGATGGTGTTCGCTTAGAGCGGGTCAACCTTCAGACAAGAGACCGCGTGGCGGAAGCTCCCTTCCAGCACCGGGCGCGTTTTAGCACACTCCGGCCCCGCTATCGGGCAGCGCGTACGGAACACGCAGCCAGACGGCGGATTGATCGGGGATGGCAGTTCACCTTCCAGCAACTGAATACTTTTGTTCTTCTCCAGATCCGGATCGGGTACCGGCACCGCCGACATTAGCGCTTTGGTGTAAGGGTGCAGCGGATTGTGGTACACCTCATCGTAGGTGCCCAGCTCAACGGCGTGGCCTAAATACATGACCAGAACGCGGTCAGAGATGTGCTTTACCACCGCCAGGTCGTGGGCAATGAAGATCAACGACAGCCCCATCTCGCGCTGCAGTTTTTGCAGCAGGTTAACCACCTGCGCCTGAATAGAGACGTCCAGCGCCGACACTGGTTCATCACAGATAATCAGCTTCGGCTCAAGGATCAGCGCACGGGCAATCCCGATACGCTGACACTGGCCGCCAGAAAACTCATGCGGGTAGCGGTTGATCAGGTTTGGCAGCAGCCCTACTTTCATCATCATCGCTTTTACGCGGTCACGCACTTCGGTGCGCGGCATTTTTGGATGATAAGTACGCAGCGGCTCAGCGATGATTTCGCCGATGGTCATACGCGGGTTCAGCGAGGCCAGCGGATCCTGGAAAATCATCTGGATATCGCTGCGCACATTGCGCCACTCTTCCGGCTTCATTCCCAGCAGATCTTTACCCAGCCAGGCAACCTTGCCGTCGGTAGCTTTCACCAGGCCAATGATGGCACGGGCGAACGTCGATTTACCGCAGCCCGACTCCCCTACCACGCCCAGGGTTTCGCCTTCATACAGACGCAGCGTGACGCCATCTACCGCTTTCAGCGTTTTTGGCGGCTGCCAGAACCACTGTTTGCCATCCTTGATGTCGAAGTGCACCTTCAGATCGGCGATTTCGAGCAATACGTTTCTTTTTTCGTCGATAGCGTTCATACCAGCTCCTCGTACGGCTTAAAGCAGGCGCGTAGACGGCCTGGTGCAAATTCCACCAGCGGTGGAGCGCTGTTACAGATCTCCATCGCATGCGGGCAGCGCGGCTGGAACGGACAGCCTTTCGGCAAGCGCAGCAGGTTTGGCGGGTTGCCCGGGATGGTTAACAGAGATTCACCCTCTGCATCGAGACGTGGCACAGCATTCAACAGACCGATAGAGTAAGGGTGCGCGGGTTGATAGAAGACATCGCGCGCTTTGCCATACTCCATGGTACGGCCGGCATACATCACCAGCACCTTATCGCAAATACCTGCCACAACCCCCAGGTCGTGGGTGATCATAATGATCGCGGTATTGAACTCACGCTTCAGTTCATTCAACAGGGTCATGATCTGCGCCTGCACGGTCACGTCCAGGGCCGTTGTCGGTTCATCGGCAATCAGCAGCTTAGGCCGGCAGAGAAGTGCCATAGCGATCATCACACGCTGACGCATCCCGCCAGAGAACTCGTGCGGGAACATGCGCATACGCTTACGTGCTTCGGGCATTTTCACCGCATCAAGCATTTTGACGGACTCTTCAAACGCTTCGGCTTTGCCCATCCCTTTGTGCAGCATCAGGACTTCCATCAGCTGCTCGCCCACACGCATGTAAGGGTTCAGGGAGGTCATCGGATCCTGGAAAATCATCGAAATCTGCTCGGCACGGAGCTTATTCAGCTCCTGCTCAGGCAAATTCAGAATCTCCCGGCCGTTAAATTTAGCAGAACCGCCAATGACGCCGTTCGCCGCCAACAGGCCCATCAGCGCAAATGCCGTCTGGGACTTACCGGAACCCGACTCACCTACGATGCCCAGCGTCTCACCGGCGCGCAGGCTGAAATTGAGATCGTTTACCGCAGTCACATCGCCATCAGGGGTTTTAAAGGTGACGCGCAGATCTTTTACGTCCAGCAGCGCGTTGCCCTGCTGCTGTGCAATGGGTGCAGATGCCGTTTCAATAATTGTCATCACGGCGCTCCTTAGCGGTCTTTCGGATCGAGGGCATCACGCAGGCCATCGCCGATAAAGTTGAAACAAAACAGCGTCACGACCAGGAAACCAGCCGGGAACAGCAGCAGCCACGGTGAAACCTCCATGGAGTTGGCGCCATCGCTAAGCAACGCGCCCCAGCTGCTGAGAGGCTCCTGGGTACCCAGGCCGAGAAAGCTCAGGAAAGATTCGAACAGAATCATGCTTGGCACCAGCAGCGAGGCGTAAACCACCACCACGCCGAGCACGTTCGGCACAATGTGGCGCACCACGATGTTGCCGGTAGAAACACCGCCAACCTGGGCCGCTTCGATGAACTCTTTACGCTTCAGGCTCAGGGTCTGACCACGCACAATACGCGCCATGTCCAGCCATGACACCATCCCGATCGCCACGAAGATCAGCAGGATGTTCTGACCAAAGAAGGTCACCAGCAGGATCACGAAGAACATAAACGGGAAGGAGTTAAGAATTTCCAGCAGACGCATCATTACCGAGTCCACTTTTCCGCCAAGATAGCCAGAAAGTGAACCGTACAGGGTACCGAGGATCACCGCGACGAAGGCTGCGGCAATACCCACCATCAGCGAGATACGCCCCCCGATGGCTACGCGCACCAGCAAATCTCGCCCGGAGGAGTCGGTACCAAAATAGTGGCCCGATTCCGCATCAGGGGCGCTGGACATCATGCCCCAGTCGGTATCGAAATAGGTGAATTGCGACAGCATTGGCGCCAGCGTGACGAACAGGGCAATGAGCACCAGCACAATCAGGCTGGCAACCGCCGCGCGGTTGTGCATAAAGCGACGGCGAGCATCCTGCCACAGGCTGCGTCCTTCCACTTCCAGCTTCTCACTGAAGTTTTCCAGCGCCTCGCTATTTTTCTTACTTAACATCATCGCGAGCTCCAGGATCAGTAGCGAATTTTCGGATCGATAACGGCATAGAGCACATCGACGATCGCGTTAAAGAGAATAGTCAGCGCACCGACGAGAATGGTCAGGCTCAGCACCAGCGAGTAGTCACGGTTAAGCGCACCGTTAACAAACAGCTGGCCGATACCCGGCAGACCATAAATGGTTTCGATAACCATTGAGCCGGTGATAATGCCGACAAACGCCGGACCTAAGTAGGAGAGCACGGGCAACAGCGCAGGTTTCAAAGCGTGACGGAAAATGATCCGACGCATTGGCAGCCCTTTCGCACGCGCAGTACGGATGAAGTTAGAGTGCAGAACTTCAATCATTGAACCACGGGTGATACGCGCAATACTGGCGATATAAGCCAGTGACAACGCCACCATTGGCAAAATCATGAATTTCAGTGCCCCGCCGTTCCAGCCGCCGCCGGGCAGCCATTTCAGCGTGATAGCGAATATCATGACCAGTAACGGCGCCACGACAAAGCTCGGTATGACGACCCCGGTCATTGCCACCCCCATTACTGCATAATCCCATTTTGAGTTTTGTTTAAGCGCGGCGATGACGCCGGCAGTGACGCCGAGAACCAGAGCCAGCAAGAATGCTGCAGCGCCTAATTTAGCCGAAACGGGGAAGCTCGAGGCCACCAGATCGTTTACGGAATAGTCTTTATATTTAAATGACGGTCCAAAATCGCCGTGCGCCAGCTGCTTCAAATAATTGAAGTACTGGGTGGAGATCGGATCGTTTAAATGATATTTCGCCTCGATATTGGCCATTACCTCTGGCGGTAATGTACGTTCACCGGTAAATGGACTCCCCGGCGCGAGACGCATCATAAAGAAGGAGATCGTAATAAGAATAAATAGTGTTGGAATCGCTTCAAGACAGCGACGTAGGATAAATTTCAACATTGCCCGTACCTTCTGGCGTGTGCCTATATAGTGTCACGATGATTAGACACAGTGGGGCGAGCGCTGCCCGCCCCACTTATTGCCATTAATGCTTGATAATATACAAGTTTTTAACGTAGATATTATCCATCGGGTCTTTACCGGTATATCCACCTACCCACGGTTTCACCAGACGGGCGTTCACGTAGTAGTAGACCGGCACAATCGCGGAGTCTTTATCCAGTTGTTGTTCAGCTTTGGAGTAGAGCTCGGAACGCTGGGCTTCGTCAGTCGCTTTCAGCGTATCGCCAATCAGCTTGTCGAACGCTGGGCTCTTATAGTGCGCCGTGTTGTTCGAGCTGTCGCTCAGCATTGTGTTCAGGAAGGAAGTCGGTTCGTTGTAGTCTGCACACCAGCCAGCACGCGCCACATCGAAGGTACCCTGATGGCGGCTATCCAGGAAGGTTTTCCACTCCTGGTTTTCCAGCTTCACGTTCGCACCCAGGTTCTTTTTCCAGATGGAAGAGACGGCGATAGCCAGTTTCTTGTGCAGGTCAGAGGTGTTGTACAGCAGGCTGAAGGACAACGGCTTGTCAGCGGTAAAGCCCGCTTCGGCCAGCAGTTTCTTCGCTTCTTCGTTACGTTTTTCCTGAGACCAGCCGAACCACTCAGGCTGAGTCAGTTTCGCGCCATCGGTATACGGAGGGGTGTAGCTGTATGCCGGCAGATCGCCCTGGTTTTTCACCTTGTTAACAATAATGTCGCGATCCAGCGCCAGTTTCAGTGCGGTACGAACACGAACGTCATTGAATGGCGCTTTCTGGTTGTTGATTTCGTAATAGTAAGTACACAGATACGGGTCAACATGGACTTCAGCCGGGATCTCTTTCTTCAGCTTCTGGAACAGTTCGATCGGCATGTTGTTATAGGTCATGTCGATTTCACCGCTGCGATAGCGGTTAACGTCAGTCACTTCTGAAGAGATTGGCAGGTAAGTTACCTGGTTAATAACGGTCTTGGCGTTATCCCAGTAGTTAGTGTTACGCACCAGGTCGATACGTTCGTTAACAACCCAGTCTTTCAGCTTATAGGCGCCGTTGGTCACGATATTTGCTGGCTGAGTCCACTTATCACCAAATTTCTCAACCGCAGCTTTTGGAACCGGGGAGACGGACGGGTGAACCAGAAGTTTGTAGAAGTAAGGAACCGGCTCGCTCAGGGTCACTTCGAAAGTATTATCATCAAGCGCCTTAACGCCCAGATCGGTGACCGGTTTTTTGCCAGTGATGATGTCATCAATGTTGGCAATATGACCGTACTGCAGATAGCTCGCATACGGAGAGGCAGTGTTTGGATCTGCCAGGCGCTGCCAGCTATAGACGAAATCGTGTGCGGTAACAGGAGAGCCATCTGACCATTTCGCATCTTTACGCAGATGGAAGGTCCAGACTTTACCGTCTTTATTTTCCCATTTTTCAGCCACACCCGCTACCGGGTGGCCGTTTACATCAGAGACCAGCAGACCTTCGAAGAGATCGCGGTTAACGTTGGACTCAGGTACACCTTCAATTTTGTGCGGATCCAGAGACTGAACCTCAGCACCGTTGTTACGCACCAGCGTCTGTTTTTCCGCCAGTTGTACTCCAGCAGGAACGTCTGCAGCCATTGCAACGTTGCCTGCGATTAGCGCAGTCAAAATTCCCGCCGCTACCAGACTTTTTTTTGTGATGATGGACATTGTGTTGGTACTCCACTCATTATAATTACTGGTTTTTACCAGCCTGTTTAATTCCCCTGTTGGGGTTTCCTGACAACCCAGGAGTTTATGTGGCTGTCAGGTGTTTTTACTGCCTGCTATCACCGACTTTACTATTACCGGTGGTTCGTTCGACCACCTTATGTCGATTTTTCACACCCCTCTCCTGTCAGAGAGATGTATTTTTTTGTGAAAACGAAAACCTCAAATACAAATGATTCTCATCTTCGTGATATCTGCTGAAATTATAAGGCCGGAAAGTACCAAATGGCTGTAACCGGTGCCAATACATTTTGCAAATTTGTTAAGCAATTCTCTTTTACGAAAGATAATGACGCTTTGTGGGCTACCCTGCCGCGCATCGAAACCAGACAAATAATGCCAATTTTCAATGGGATAAAGAATGATGATGCACCCCGATCGTTATAAATCCAGAGGCGAGAGGCAATCTGTACAAAAAATTAACAACTGTCTATTTTTTAGCACATTCATCTACATGAATCATCAAATTACTAATATCATTTCATTAATCCCTCAGCAAGCCCCAGAGTATGGTGTGAGTAAAATAACAGGCTGGTTGCGTGCAATGTGAGCTTCAGAAGTGAGGATGTATAGACAAACTATTGAAAGTTAAGGGAACAAAATGATGAGTGGAAGTTCTTATCTTTCATGAAATTTTCAACTTTTATTATAGGATTTACTAATAATGATGAAAAAAAGCGAAGCCATTAGCTCCGCTCTTTCGTATGAAATAGTTATGACAAGAGTCCAGGGAATATCGACTTAATTCCGGTGACAATAAATTCAATACCCAGGGCCATTAACAATAACCCCATTATACGGGTGATCACGTTAATACCGGTCTGGCCCAGCAGACGAACCAGCCAGGGTGCCATGCGGAAGACGCCCCAACAACATAACGCAAACAGCGCAATGGCGAGGGAAAAGCCGATTAAGTGCATCCAGTTATGGTATCGGGTTCCCCAGACTATCGTTGAACTGATTGCCCCAGGCCCCGCCATTAAGGGCAGCGCCAGCGGCACCACGCCAATACTTTCGCGTATCGCGGTTTCTGATTTCTCTTGTTTGTTCTGCTTATCTTCCCCGAGCTTGCCGCTGATCATCGACATCGCAATGGTAACCACCAGAATTCCCCCGGCGATCCTGAACGAATCGATGGAGATGCCGAAAATCTGCAATATGGAATCGCCAAGATAGAGCGAGGTCAGCAGGATGATCGCCACCGACAAGTTTGCGGTGAGGTTAGTTTTGTTCCTCGCCACGGCCGACTGGTAGCTGGTCATGCTGATAAACACGGGAATGATACCGACCGGGTTAACTAACGCGAAAAGACCAATAAAAAATTTAAAATAGGTTTGAAAATCAAAGAGCGATAGATCCACTGTTAGCTCCGGTAAAACGCAGTGCCTGATAAATAAGGGTGGGAATAATAACCGCGCTGAAGATACGCTTTTTAGACCCAGACTTCATCACAATATTGCTCAAACCCTGAATTTGGGAATGTAAAATATTTGTATACTGAATGAGTCATTATGGTTCAATAATTTACGGAACTCATTAACACCGGATGAAATCACACGAAATGCCCCTGCTGAAAGGTATCAGCTTATGGATAAATTGATTTGGATCATGATTTTCGTACTCAGAAGTGAGTAATCTTGATTACGCCACCAGGGAGTTTCAATACTACTCAATAAGGTGTTGAAAGGAGGCTCTTTTAGTAAGTCAGGGGTTGCATAAACAAGATAAACCGTTGATTTCAATGTGAGTTAAGCAAGTCACTTACGCACTGTCTATACTGTTTGTCGTGTCGAGCAGCTGATTTACTAAAAGAGTTTAACTTTATCAGGAGAGCATTATGGCTGTTACTAATGTCGCTGAACTTAACGCACTTGTAGAGCGCGTAAAAAAAGCCCAGCGTGAATATGCCAATTTCACCCAAGAACAGGTTGATAAAATCTTCCGCGCCGCCGCTCTGGCTGCTGCAGATGCTCGAATCCCTCTCGCTAAAATGGCCGTTGCCGAATCCGGTATGGGTATCGTTGAAGATAAAGTGATTAAAAACCACTTCGCTTCAGAGTATATCTACAACGCCTATAAAGATGAGAAAACCTGCGGGGTGCTGTCTGAAGATGATACCTTCGGCACTATCACTATCGCAGAACCTATCGGCATCATTTGCGGTATCGTTCCAACCACCAACCCAACCTCTACCGCTATCTTCAAATCGCTCATCAGCCTGAAGACCCGTAACGCAATTATCTTCTCTCCACATCCGCGTGCCAAAGATGCAACCAATAAAGCTGCAGATATCGTACTGCAGGCCGCTATCGCAGCGGGTGCACCGAAAGATTTAATCGGCTGGATCGATCAGCCTTCTGTTGAACTGTCCAACGCGCTGATGCACCACCCGGACATTAACCTGATCCTCGCGACCGGTGGTCCAGGTATGGTTAAAGCCGCTTACAGCTCTGGTAAACCTGCCATCGGTGTAGGTGCCGGTAATACCCCGGTCGTTATCGACGAAACAGCGGATATCAAACGTGCTGTGGCATCTGTACTGATGTCTAAAACCTTCGATAACGGTGTTATCTGTGCGTCTGAACAGTCTGTGGTTGTTGTTGATTCAGTATACGATGCCGTTCGCGAACGTTTTGCCAGCCACGGCGGCTACATGCTGCAGGGTAAAGAGCTGAAAGCCGTTCAGGACATCATCCTGAAAAATGGCGCGCTGAACGCGGCTATCGTAGGTCAGCCAGCGTATAAAATTGCTGAACTTGCAGGCTTTACCGTTCCTGCTTCTACCAAGATTTTGATCGGTGAAGTCACGGTTGTTGATGAAAGCGAGCCATTTGCGCACGAAAAACTTTCCCCTACTCTTGCCATGTACCGCGCAAAAGATTTCGACGACGCGGTAGAAAAAGCAGAGAAACTGGTGGCAATGGGCGGTATAGGTCATACCTCTTGCCTGTACACCGACCAGGATAACCAGCCAGAACGTGTTGCTCACTTCGGTCAGAAGATGAAAACCGCACGTATCCTGATCAACACCCCAGCTTCTCAGGGTGGTATCGGTGACCTGTATAACTTCAAACTCGCGCCTTCCCTGACTCTGGGTTGTGGTTCCTGGGGTGGTAACTCCATCTCTGAAAACGTTGGTCCTAAGCACCTGATCAACAAGAAAACCGTTGCTAAGCGAGCTGAGAACATGTTGTGGCATAAACTTCCGAAATCTATCTACTTCCGTCGTGGCTCATTGCCAATCGCGCTGGATGAAGTGATTACTGATGGCCACAAACGTGCGCTCATCGTGACTGACCGTTTCCTGTTCAACAACGGCTATGCAGACCAGATTACCTCGGTACTGAAAGCGTCCGGCGTTGAAACGGAAGTGTTCTTCGAAGTTGAAGCGGATCCAACGCTGAGCGTGGTTCGTAAAGGTGCTGAACTGGCCAACTCCTTCAAACCAGACGTGATTATCGCGCTGGGCGGCGGTTCCCCGATGGACGCAGCAAAAATCATGTGGGTGATGTACGAGCATCCTGAAACCCACTTTGAAGAACTGGCGCTGCGCTTTATGGATATCCGTAAACGTATCTACAAGTTCCCGAAAATGGGCGTGAAAGCGAAAATGATCGCGGTAACCACCACGTCCGGTACCGGTTCAGAAGTGACTCCGTTTGCGGTTGTTACCGACGATGCAACCGGTCAAAAATACCCACTGGCTGACTATGCCCTGACTCCGGATATGGCAATTGTTGACGCCAACCTGGTGATGGACATGCCGAAATCGCTCTGCGCATTCGGCGGTCTGGATGCGGTCACTCACGCTCTGGAAGCATACGTCTCCGTACTGGCTTCCGAGTTCTCCGACGGTCAGGCCTTGCAGGCTCTGAAACTGCTGAAAGAGAACCTGCCAGCCTCGTATAACGAAGGGTCTAAAAACCCGGTAGCACGCGAGCGTGTCCACAGTGCAGCAACCATCGCCGGTATCGCGTTTGCTAACGCCTTCCTGGGTGTTTGCCACTCTATGGCGCACAAACTGGGCTCTCAGTTCCACATTCCTCACGGTCTGGCGAACGCCCTGCTGATTGGCAACGTTATCCGCTATAACGCCAATGACAACCCAACCAAGCAGACTGCATTCAGCCAGTACGACCGCCCACAAGCGCGTCGTCGTTACGCTGAAATTGCAGACCATTTGGGTCTGAGCGCACCGGGCGACCGCACTGCCGCGAAGATCGAGAAACTGCTGGCATGGCTCGACAGCATCAAAGCTGAACTGGGTATCCCTAAATCTATCCGCGAAGCCGGTGTTCAGGAAGCTGACTTCCTGGCTCACGTGGATAAACTGTCTGAAGATGCTTTCGATGACCAGTGTACTGGCGCTAACCCGCGTTACCCGCTGATCGCTGAGCTGAAACAGATTCTGCTGGATACTTACTATGGCCGCGAATACACCGAAGGTGAAACTGCTGCGCCTAAAGTTGAAATGCCAGTCAAGGCCGATAAGAAAGCGAAGAAAAGCGCTTAATTAACGGCCCAACAAAAAACCCGCCTTCTGGCGGGTTTTTTTATATATGGGGTTAACTGAGAATTGATTAAGTATTAACGGCGGTAGGCTTCTTGAATTGCGGTCAGGGAGCCTACTACCAGCGCGTCCTTATAATGCTTGCGGCATACCGATACGTAACGTTCGTTCCCCCCTATTACCACCTGCTCCCCTTCTGCATAAGGTTTACCATGCTGATCCAGACGCAGCACCATGCTCGCCTTACGTCCGCAGAAACAGATGGTTTTCAATTCCACCAGTTTATCTGACCATGCCAACAAATACTGGCTGCCAATAAACAACTCACCACGAAAATCCGTACGCAGGCCATAACAGAGCACGGGAATATCCAGTTCATCGACCACTTCTGAAAGTTCATGAACCTGCTGACGGGTTAAAAATTGGCTCTCATCGACCAGCACGCAGTGGATGGGCTGACGCGCATGTTCGGCGCGGATATCCTCCAGCAGGCTGGTCTGCGGGTTATAAAGCCGGGCGGGAGAAGAGAGTCCAATTCGTGAACTGACTTTACCGCTGCCAAAGCGATCGTCAATCTCAGCGGTATAGACGACAGTCCGCATCCCGCGTTCCTGGTAATTGTAGGAGGATTGCAGCAGCGCCGTCGACTTACCGGCGTTCATTGCTGAATAGTAAAAATACAGTTGTGCCATTGGCCGTAAAACCCTAATGAATGTGTATTATTCCCGATGCGGCATTGTACCATATTTTGTCGGGGCATCCGTCTGGCCTTGCAACAGGCGGCATAGCCGCGCCGCGATGGAGTTGCTATTAAAATCTAAAATAAAGCGAATGGCATGTAACAAGAACCACTGTAAGTTCTGGAAAATGCAGTTATTTATTGTTTAATGTAATGCAGAAAAAATCCGAAATTAATTAAGAATTCCTAAGGATTACTGTCTATAACGCGCTAATACAAATGGTTGATATTTATCCCTGGAAACTATAATGCTGTGGGAACCGTCACAAAAGAAAGCGATTACCGTCAGGTTAAATCCGCATCTTTTGATAACTAACGTCGCTTTCAACAGAGTAAATTTAAGTTAGCGTATTTAATAATATCGTCAGATATTGGCTATTTTTTGAATTCCTTACATTCTGCCCTATTGCACATATCAATTTATGCCTCTATTATTACCTCAACAAACCCCACAATATAAGTTTGAGATTACTACAATGAGCGAAGCACTTAAAATTCTGAACAACATCCGTACTCTTCGCGCGCAGTCAAGAGAATGCACACTTGAAACGCTTGAAGAAATGCTGGAAAAATTAGAAGTCGTAGTTAATGAGCGTCGTGAAGAAGAAAATGCTGCTGCTGCAGAAATCGAAGAGCGTACTCGTAAACTGCAACAATATCGCGAAATGCTGATTGCTGATGGTATTGATCCTAACGAATTACTGAACAGCATGGCTGCGGCTAAATCTGGCACCAAGGCTAAACGCGCAGCTCGTCCGGCTAAATATAGCTACATCGATGAGAACGGCGAATCTAAAACCTGGACTGGCCAGGGCCGTACCCCAGCTGTTATCAAGAAAGCCATGGATGAACAAGGCAAACAGCTGGACGACTTCCTGATCAAGGAATAATCCAGAACGCTTTATAAAAAATCCCGCTTAAGGCGGGATTTTTTTATGCCCCTCTTTTATTGACAGAGACATCAGGTTACAGATTGTCTTATTAAGACTCATCCTGGTGGGCATAAAAAAACCGGAGCCATGACTGGCACCGGTTTCAGAGTGGATAAAGCGAGCTTAGTTTTTAATACCCAGCGTCTCTTTCAACCAACCCTTGAATTCTTCACCCAGTGACTGGTGGCGAATCCCATATTCTACAAACGCCTGCATGTAACCGAGTTTATTACCGCAGTCATGGCTCTTACCTTTCATATGGTAGGCTTCAACGGTCTCTTTCTCGATCAGCATATCGATACCGTCGGTCAGCTGAATTTCATCACCGGCGCCTGGAGGGGTTTTAGCCAGCAGCGGCCAGATTTCCGCACTCAGGACATAACGCCCTACCACCGCCAGATTAGACGGCGCTACGTCGGCTTTAGGCTTCTCTACGACGCCTACCATAGGTACGCTCTCGCCTGGCTGCAGCGCAATGCCTTTGCAATCTACAACGCCGTATGCAGTTACGTCTTCGACAGGCTCAACCATAATCTGGCTGCTGCCGGTATCGTCGAAACGTTTGATCATTTCAGCCAGGTTATCCTGAGAAAGATCGGATTCAAATTCATCAAGGATAACGTCTGGCAGAATAACCGCGACAGGTTCATTACCTACAACCGGGTGTGCACACAGTACGGCATGACCCAGACCTTTTGCCAGACCCTGACGCACCTGCATAATAGTGACGTGAGGCGGGCAAATAGACTGAACTTCTTCCAGCAGCTGGCGCTTAACACGTTTTTCCAGCATGGCTTCAAGTTCAAAACTGGTATCGAAATGGTTTTCGATAGAGTTTTTGGATGAATGCGTTACCAGCACAATTTCAGTAATGCCAGCGGCAATACATTCATTGACCACATACTGGATTAATGGCTTATCAACGAGTGGCAGCATCTCTTTTGGAATTGCCTTCGTTGCCGGCAGCATACGGGTTCCTAACCCAGCAACCGGGATAACGGCCTTTGTGACTTTCGAATTTAGGGCAGCCATTGAAACTCTCCTGAACTGTTCAAGTTTTGAACTTATCTGCATAAATAACGCGTTTAGTATATCAGTCTCAGTTACCAGTCCGGGTCTGAAAAGGACGCGCTACCGATTAATTAGGATAAATACGAATGAAACTGGCAGTGATAGTAGCACTGCCCTTGAAACGACGGTAAAGCTATCTGTGGAGATATATTACAAATGCTTATTCCGTAGACAACATTAAGCGTAAACGGCCGCCTGCCCCCCAAATTTGACACTGCCAGGATGCGCAGCGGTGACTTATTTGGTTTAGATAGGTATTTCCTAAAGTACCTAAAGGGACGCCGTTACTGACCTGAATATGATGTTCCCCAGTATTAAGCGTGGCATTAAGCCCAGCGGAGACCAAAATCAAATTTTTTAAACCGCTATGGTAATAACCCACCAGCAACGGAAATTGTCCCGGTAAATTTGCCTGACGCAGCAGTTGATTAACCTGTTTAAGCAAGCTGCCCAACTCGGGGAGCCGCTGCCGCTGATGAGAAAGCTGTTCTTGCAATAAACCGTTAAACAATGCGCGTAACAATAAAGCAGCCAGGACGCCATTATCCCCTGCGCGGGTAACATCCAGACAATAAAATGCCAGATCGTTATCCGATAACGGTGCAATATCCAGCACCAGTCCCGGCTTGTCGGCAGCAACCAGCTGGCGATAATTAACCTTGCACTCGGCGATGATCTGCTGAACCGGAGGCTGTAACTCTTTCAGTAATTTCGCTGCTGCATGGGGGTTATTGACCAGTGCATCCCAATCCTGGAAGAGACGTTCTTCCTCTTCCACACGTGAATTGAACATATTGGGATAAAGGCAGGCGAAGACGGTTTCCCGCAGACGATTGAGATCTTTCACTGGTTTGAGCAGTACGTCCTGCACGCCCAGACGAAGCGCTTTCGCGATGTCAGCCATATTCTCGGTGGCTGAAATCACCAGCACGGGCGTCTGATCGCCTTCATTGCGGAGGTGCTCGACGAGCGCCAGGCCATTCATACGCGGCATGGCGAGATCGCAGATCATCAGATCGGGCTTCATGCTCATCATAATTTCCAGTGCGTCGATACCATCACCGGCCAGTGCTGTTGTTGCACCTAACGATGAGAGCCAGGAGTCAAGCAGTGAACGGAAAACGGGCTCGTCTTCGACAATCAGGATATGTTTTCCGGCCAATGGTTGCGTCATGTTTTCTCCCCGGGCTGACAGTAGATCAATAGTGGCACGCTATCGGTACTATCGCCTGTCAGATTTTGCTGAAGTAATCAAAAAAAGGGGCGCTCAGTGTGTCGTGCGCACCAAAGGTATCAATTCATCCATTTTCTTTTCGACAGCTTGCACGCCTGCCGTAATGGCTGCTTCTGCCCGATGAAAATCGAGCGTCGAGATTTGCGGACAAAAAGGTTGAATCAGAATATCAGGTGGATCGCCCGCCATGCGGTTGCGTTTTAGGCGATTTTCTAGCACCTGGATGGAGGTCGTCATAATTTCCATTGCCGTAGGTGCCGCAACCAGCTTACGCGCAGTAAAGCGCCCTAACCTTTCACGAAGGCGTTCATGCCATACTCGCTCCTCGCTACTGGTTTCATCAGAATGCGTGTTTACTGGCATCAGGTCTTGCTGCATAAGATGGGCATCATGCTGGAGATCAACTGCAATAACGATATCCGCGCCCATGGCGCGCGTCAGGGAGATAGGAATGGGGTTAACGACACCGCCATCCACCAGCCAGTAACCATTGTGCGGGACCGGTGCCATTAAGCCCGGCATACTGCAGGAGGCGCGCACGGCCAGGTGGATATCCCCTTCGGTGAACCAGAGTTCCCGGCCGGTGCTAAGGTTGGTGGCAACGGCGCCGAAGGGACGTTGGCAATCGGCAAAGTCGCTCAGCGGCATAACCTGACGGTAGTGGTTGAAGACACGTTCACCGCGCAGTAACCCGCCACGCTGCCAGGAGAGATCCATCAGGCGCAGCACGTCCCAGTAGCTGAAAGAACGTACCCAGGTTTCCAGCTCGGGTAATTTGCCACAGGAGTACGCAGCACCCACCAGAGAACCAATCGAACAGCCTGCAACTATATCAATTTCGATACCAAGACGTTGTAAGGCATTGATCACACCTATATGCGACCAGCCCCGGGCCGCACCCGACCCTAAAGCCAGTCCAATTTTAACCTTTCTCATTCTTACCGTTTAGCGTCCCCTGGACTCCTGACAATGGCGTCATTGCAACCGCTCAGTTAACATAGTGCCACCCTGGCGTTTTCGCCGTTATTTTAGCTTTCAGGAAGAGAATGGTGTCTCAACTCTGTCCCTGTGGTAGCGCTCTCGAGTATAGCCTATGTTGCCAGCGATATCTTTCTGGTGAACAGGTTGCTCCTGATCCGTCACACCTTATGCGTTCACGTTACAGTGCTTTTGTGAGCCGTGACGCAAACTATCTGATAAAAACCTGGCATCCATCCTGTCAGGCTGAGACTTTTCGCCAGGAGATTGAAGCCGGTTTTGCTCATACCGAATGGCGCGGCCTCACCCTTTTTGACACGGCCACAGGCCATGACGAAAACGAAGGTTTTGTCAGCTTTGTCGCCCGATTTTCCGAGCAGGGAAAAGCCGGGGCGATTATCGAGCGTTCCCGTTTCTTAAAGGAAGGGGGACAGTGGTACTATATTGATGGTACTCGTCCGCAGTTTGGCCGTAATGACCCCTGCCCCTGCGGATCAGGTAAAAAATTTAAAAAGTGCTGCGGGCAGTAGTCCCTGGCCACCTATAACAAGCCAACAATCAACAGGATTTACCGGCAATGCAATCAATTCAACGCAAAGTCTTGCGCACTATTTGTCCTGACCAGAAAGGTCTCATCGCCCGTATTACCAACATTTGTTACAAGCACGAACTGAATATTGTGCAAAATAATGAGTTTGTTGATCATCGCACCGGCCGTTTCTTTATGCGTACCGAGCTGGAAGGGATTTTTAACGACGCCACGCTGCTGGCGGATCTGGATGGTGCGTTGCCGGAAGGTTCGGTTCGCGAGTTAACCCCAGCGGGTCGTCGTCGCATTGTCATTCTGGTCACTAAAGAGGCGCATTGCTTGGGTGATCTGCTGATGAAAGCGAACTACGGCGGGCTGGATGTGGAGATCGCTGCGGTAATTGGCAACCACGATACCCTGCGCACGTTGGTTGAACGTTTTGATATTCCTTTCCAGTTGGTCAGCCACGAGGGGCATACCCGCGAAGAGCATGATGCGTTAATGGCAGATGCCATTGATGCCTATAACCCGGATTACGTGGTTCTGGCGAAATATATGCGCGTATTAACCCCCTCTTTCGTGGCGCGTTTCCCGAACAAGATTATCAATATTCACCACTCGTTCCTGCCTGCCTTTATCGGCGCGCGCCCTTATCATCAGGCCTATGAGCGTGGTGTTAAAATCATTGGCGCCACTGCACACTACGTGAACGATAACCTGGATGAGGGTCCTATCATCATGCAGGACGTGATTCATGTGAATCATACCTATACCGCAGAGGATATGATGCGTGCCGGACGCGATGTTGAGAAAAACGTCTTAAGCCGCGCGTTGTATCAGGTGCTGGCGCAACGTGTGTTCGTCTACGGTAACAGAACAATTATTCTTTAATCCTTTGGGAAATGAATTGATTAGCTTTGCACCTTTACGGATAAAAAGCAGTCAAACAATGTCATTTACCTAAAGGAATGCTTTACAGGGGCGTCTCATTTGATATGATGCGCCCCGCTTCCAACAGGAAGCAGACCAGTAATAGCATTACCCCGTGGTGGGGTTCCCGAGCGGCCAAAGGGAGCAGACTGTAAATCTGCCGTCATCGACTTCGAAGGTTCGAATCCTTCCCCCACCACCATTATTCACCACAGCAATGTGGTAACACCGGTGAGTTAACGTAAGGTTTGCGCTTATCGGGAAGGGTGAGAACCTTCGACTAAGGTTCGACTCTCGCGAAAGCGAGAGAACGTTGCAAAAAGCAACGGCCCGAAGGGTGAGGAGCGAAGCGACGAATAATCCTTCCCCCACCACCATCTTCACGCAGCACCTCAAAATAGTATTACCCCTGGTGGGGTTCCCGAGCGGCCAAAGGGAGCAGACTGTAAATCTGCCGTCATCGACTTCGAAGGTTCGAATCCTTCCCCCACCACCATCACTTACCTGTCGCTACAAACTTTCTCTCAGTTCAGTGCTCCATATTCTCCGAAGCGGGAAGGATGAGAAGCTTCGACCAAGGTTCGATTCGAGCGAAGCGAGAAAGCGTTGCCGCAGGCAACGACCCGAAGGGCGAGGCGCAGCGCGCCGAGTAATCCTTCCCCCACCACCATCACTTACCTGTCGCTACAAACTTTCTCTCAGTTCAGTGCTCCATATTCTCCGAAGCGGGAAGGATGAGAAGCTTCGACCAAGGTTCGATTCGAGCGAAGCGAGAAAGCGTTGCCGCAGGCAACGACCCGAAGGGCGAGGCGCAGCGCGCCGAGTAATCCTTCCCCCACCACCATCACTTACCTGTCGCTACAAACTTTCTCTCAGTTCAGTGCTCCATATTCTCCGAAGCGGGAAGGATGAGAAGCTTCGACCAAGGTTCGATTCAAGCGAAGCGAGAAAGCGTTGCCGCAGGCAACGACCCGAAGGGCGAGGCGCAGCGCGCCGAGTAATCCTTCCCCCACCACCATCACTTACCTGTCGCTACAAACACTCTCTCAATTCATTGGTGCACCATTAGCAACTGCAGTTACATCGGCGGCAACCGGCGTTTCACCGGCGAACTCTTCACGATTGACGTGTTGCACTGGGCATGTTCAGCCAGACCGTCCAGCAGCGTATCCAGTTGACCGATAGAGCGCACCACCAGCCTGATCACAAAGCAATCCTCCCCCGTGACCTTATCGCTTTCAATGCACTCAGGCATGGCCTGAATATACTTATCGACCTTGTGCAGTAACCCTGGCAATGGCCGCACGCGCACCAGCGCCTGCAAGGTATACCCCAACGCCGCGAGATCCACGCGTGCGCCATAACCCTGAATCACGCCACGCTCTTCGAGCCGCTTCAGACGTTCGGCCGTGCTGGGCGATGTCAGTCCAACCCGGCTGCTAAGAACCTTTAACGACATGCGCGCATCTTCAACCAGACAGGCCAGTATTTGCCGATCGATTTCATCAAGCAGGCTTTCCATCATTTTCACCTTATTTAAAAAAGCATTTAACCCATTTCGCCTTATTTCCTCTCTGTAAAACATATCAGACTTTTTCGACAATAGAGCCTCAATCAGGAGGTGTGCGATGCAAGATATTCATAAAGGCGTCTGGCAGATGGGTCTGGCGATGCTCATTTCAGGCTCAATTGGCGCGTTTGTTCTTCTTTCTGGTCTGCCGGTGACGGACGTCGTTTTCTGGCGCTGCGCGATCGGCGCCGTGACGCTGCTGGCTTTTATTCGGATCGGCAATAAACCGTTCAGTACGCTCACCCGCACTGCACTGGCGCTGGCAGTTATCGGCGGGGTCGCCCTGGTGGTGAACTGGTTACTTCTTTTCGCGGCCTATACGCGCATCTCGATTGGCCTGTCGACGGTGGTCTATAACACTCAGCCTTTCATGCTGGTAATGATGGGGATGTTTTTAGGAGAACGCGTCACTCTGGTGAAATGGGGGTGGCTGCTGCTCGCTTTTACGGGCGTGGTGATTTTGCTCTCCAGTGAACTTACCGGTGGCCATAACGCTGAATGGCTTACGGGCATCGGGCTGGCGCTCGGCGCGGCTTTTTTCTATGCGCTTACAGCAATCATTACCCGTAAGCTCTCCTCCGTCACGCCGCAACATATTGCCTTTATCCAGGTACTGGTGGGGGTGGTGATGCTGTTGCCGATGGCGCATATGCCAACGTTTTCGGGCAACTTCCCGTGGCCCATTTTGCTCACCCTTGGGGTCGTCCATACCGGCATCATGTATCAGTTGCTCTACAGCGCCATTCAGAAACTACCAACGCCCATCACCGGCTCCCTCTCTTTTATCTATCCGGTAGTGGCTATCCTGGTCGATAACCTGGTGTTTGGTCACTCACTGAATCTGACACAGCTGGCGGGCGGCGCACTGATACTGTTTGCGGCGGCGGGTAACAATCTGGGCTGGGGCGAAAAAAAACCCCGCGAGTGCGGGGTTGATATCAAAACGGTGGATTAGCGACGGGCACGTACCAGCTGGTATCTGCGCGTCAGGTACTCTACCGGCGCGCTCCAGATGTGCACCAAACGTGAGAACGGGAACAGCACAAACAGCGTCATCCCCAGCACCAGGTGCACGCGGAAGACAAAGGCCACGCCGTCCAGATGCTCAGAGGCCCCGCCGTGGAAGGTCACCACGGATTGGGCCCACCCCACGAGCTTCATCATCTCACTGCCGTCCATATGCTGCGCAGAGAACGGAATGGTCAGCAGGCCGAGCGCACACTGCACCATCAGCAGGGTAAGGATCAGAATATCCGCGCCGGTAGTCGTCGCACGCACGCGTGGGCTAAACAGACGGCGTTTCAGCAGTAATAAGCCCCCCACCAGGGTCATCACCCCGCAGGCGCCGCCTGCCAGCATCGCCATTTTCTGTTTCACTTCGATCGGCAGCCAGGCTTCATACATCCAGTGCGGCGTTAGCATCCCCAGGAAGTGACCGGCGAAAATCCCCAGGATCCCGATGTGGAACAGGTTAGAGGCCAGGTTCATCCCCTTGCGGTCCAGCATCTGGCTGGAGGCCGCACGCCAGCTATACTGGCCATAGTCATAACGCAGCCAGCTTCCCACCAGGAATACGGTGCCCACAATGTACGGGTAGATGTCAAAGAAGAACATATTCAGGAAGTGCATTATTGCTGTCCTCCGTTAGAGATATTCAAATATTGCGGGGCAACGGCTCCGGCAAAACGACGCTGGTGAGCCGAGATTTCAGACTCGCCGCAATTCTGGTCAGCAAAGAATTTCACCTGCTCCTCTTCCCAGACGGCATCCAGCGCCTGTGGGGTATCATCGCGGGCTTCGTCCGCGATTTTTTCCGCCACTTTCTCACTGTCGATTGCCGCTTTTGCCAGTTTCACCAGCAGTTCGAACAGAACGGCATACGCACTTTCACGCTGTTGCAGACGCGCGTTCAGCAATGCCAGAATCGGCGCGATATCCTGCAAACCGCCCAGCGCCTCTTCTTTCGGCAGCTGCGCCAGATACTCCAGATAGAGCGGCAGATGATCCGGCAGCTCACGGCTGTCGAGCTGCAGGCCATGCTGCTCGTACTGCGCCATCAGATCCACCATCGCCTGACCGCGGTCGCGGGATTCACCGTGTACGTGTTCGAACAGCAGCAGCGAGGTTGCGCGGCCACGGTCGAACAGCTGGCTGTAGTCTGCCTGCGCATCAAGCAGATCGCGCGCAAGCAGA
Organism: Leclercia pneumoniae; assembly: GCF_017348915.1. Taxonomy (NCBI): domain Bacteria; kingdom Pseudomonadati; phylum Pseudomonadota; class Gammaproteobacteria; order Enterobacterales; family Enterobacteriaceae; genus Leclercia; species Leclercia pneumoniae. Next base: position 2,460,483 of record NZ_CP071383.1, read on the forward strand.
TCGCGCAGGAACACGCCCAGCTTCTGGGCATCGGCTTTATCCAGATTTTCAGATGACGCGAGTGCATCGAAGAGTTCCTGTTGATGCTGCGCAAGCGCAGCATCCGGGTACTCGAGCAGACGCGAAACAATGACAAGTTCAATCATTGGTGCGGCTCCGTTTTGCTGGTCACATCCATGGCATCGATGCGGCGGCTGTTGAACAGGTTGAATTTGGTGTCAGACCCGTGGCAACCATCACCAAAGGTAAAACCACATCCGCTTTTTTCCGGGAAGGCTTCGCGCGCCTGCTCACGGTGGCTGCTCGGCACCACGAAACGGTCTTCGTAGTTCGCAATCGCCAGATAGCGGTACATCTCCTGCGCCTGCGCTTCCGTCAGACCTACCTCTTCCAGGGCACGGGTATCAATCACACCGTCCACGGTTTCAGTACGTTTGAAGTGACGCATTGCCAGCATACGTTTCAGCGCCAGCAGAACCGGCTGGGTGTCACCTGCGGTGAGCAGGTTCGCCAGATACTGAACCGGGATACGCAGGCTTTCTACGTCCGGCAGAATGCCATTGCTGCCCAGTTCACCTGCGTCAGCCGCAGACTGAATCGGAGACAGAGGCGGCACATACCAGACCATCGGCAGCGTGCGGTATTCCGGATGCAGCGGCAGCGCCAGCTTCCAGTCCATCGCCATTTTGTACACCGGCGATTGCTGCGCCGCGTCGATCACGCTCTGCGGTACGCCATCTTTCAGCGCCTGGGCAATCACTTTCGGATCGTTCGGATCGAGGAACACGTCCAGCTGGCGCTGATACAGATCTTTTTCGTTCTCAGTGCTGGCTGCGGTTTCAATCGCGTCCGCGTCGTACAGCAGCACGCCGAGGTAACGGATACGGCCCACGCAGCTTTCGGAACAGACCGTCGGCATACCCGCTTCGATACGCGGATAGCAGAAGATGCACTTCTCGGATTTACCGCTCTTCCAGTTGAAGTAGATTTTCTTGTACGGGCAACCGGTGATACACATACGCCAGCCGCGGCACTTGTCCTGGTCAATCAGTACGATGCCGTCCTCTTCACGCTTGTAGATAGCACCGCTCGGACAGGTCGCCACACATGCCGGGTTCAGGCAGTGTTCGCACAGACGCGGCAGGTACATCATGAAAGTGTTTTCAAACTGGCCGTACATCGCCTTCTGCATGTTCTCGAAGTTTTTGTCTTTCGACAGTTTCTCGAACTCACCGCCCAGATCGTCTTCCCAGTTCGGACCTTTCTCGATCTTATTCATGCGCTGCCCGGTGATCAGGGAGCGAGGGCGTGCAATCGGCTGGTGCTTACCTTCTGCGGCGTTATGCAGGTTCTGATAGTCAAAATCAAACGGCTCGTAGTAATCGTCGATGCCCGGCAGATGCGGGTTTGCGAAGATTTTACCCAGCAGCATGGCACGGTTACCCATGCGCGGCTGAATTTTGCCGTTGATTTTGCGGATCCAGCCGCCCTTGTATTTTTCCTGGTCTTCCCAGTTGGTCGGGAAACCGGTGCCTGGCTTGGTTTCAACGTTGTTAAACCAGGCATATTCCGTACCTTCACGGCTGGTCCAGACGTTTTTACAGGTGACTGAGCAGGTATGACAGCCGATGCATTTATCCAAATTCAGCACCATGCCGACTTGTGAACGAATTTTCATTTTACGCTCTCCTGTACCTGGTCATTACCTTCGCCATCTAACCAGTTAATATTCTTCATCTTACGAACCACCACAAACTCATCGCGGTTAGACCCTACCGTACCGTAGTAGTTAAAGCCGTAGGCCAGCTGCGCATAGCCGCCGATCATGTGGGTTGGCTTCGGCGTAATACGGGTGACGGAGTTATGGATACCGCCGCGCTGCTCGGTAATTTCTGAGCCTGGAATGTTCACGATACGTTCCTGCGCGTGGTACATCATGGTCATACCTGCCGGTACACGCTGGCTCACTACCGCACGGGCGGTTAATGAACCGTTGCTGTTGAACACTTCGATCCAGTCGTTATCTTTAATGCCCAGATCCTTCGCATCCGCCTCGCTCATCCAGACAATTGGCCCACCACGACCCAGCGTCAGCATCAGCAGGTTGTCGCTGTAGGTGGAGTGGATACCCCATTTCTGGTGCGGCGTCAGGAAGTTCAGCGCTTTCTCAGGGTTACCGTTGGACTTCTCACCCATCACCGCTTTCACCGAACGGGTGTCGATTGGTGGACGGTAAACCAGCAGGCTTTCACCGAAGTCGCGCATCCACTGGTGATCCTGATACAGGGACTGACGTCCGGTCAGGGTGCGCCATGGGATCAGCTCGTGAACGTTGGTGTAACCCGCGTTGTAAGAAACATGCTCATCTTCCAGGCCTGACCAGGTCGGGCTGGAGATGATTTTACGCGGCTGGGCCTGAATATCCCGGAAGCGGATTTTCTCGTCTTCTTTATTCAGCGCCAGGTGCGTGTGGTCACGACCGGTGAACTCGCTGAGCGCAGCCCAGGCTTTCACGGCCACCTGACCGTTCGTTTCCGGTGCCAGCGTGAGGATCATCTCTGCGGCATCGATCGCGGTGTTGAGCATTGGCTGGCCTTTGGCCGGGCCCTCTGCTTTGGTGTAATTGAGCTTACGCAGCAGGTCCATTTCGCTCTGGGTATTCCAGGCAATCCCTTTCCCGCCGTTACCGATTTTCTCCATCAGCGGGCCGATAGAGGTAAAGCGCTCGTAAGTTGCCGGGTAGTCACGTTCCACCGGAATGATGTGCGGCGCGGTGACGCCCGGGATCAGGTCGCACTCGCCTTTTTTCCAGTCTTTTACGTCCAGCGGCTGCGCCAGTTCGGCAGCAGAGTCATGCTGGATTGGCAGCGTAACCACGTCGGTCTCTTTACCCAGGTGACCCACGCACACTTCGGAGAATTTCTTCGCGATGCCTTTGTAGATTTCCCAGTCGCTTTTCGATTCCCATGCCGGATCAACGGCGGCAGACAGCGGATGAATAAACGGATGCATATCCGAGGTATTCATGTCGTCTTTTTCGTACCAGGTCGCGGTTGGCAGAACGATATCGGAGTACAGGCAGGTGCTTGAGAGACGGAAGTCCAGAGTCACCACCAGATCCAGCTTGCCGTCCAGGCCGTTATCTTTCCATTCAACCTCTTCAGGCTTCACGCCGCCCTGCTTGCCGAGATCTTTGCCCTGGATACCGTGGTCGGTACCGAGCAGGTATTTCAGCATGAACTCGTGACCTTTACCGGAAGAGCCCAGCAGGTTAGAGCGCCAGATAAACAGGTTACGCGGGTGGTTTTTACCGTTTTCAGGCTGTTCCGCCGCAAAGCGGATAGCGCCCTCTTTCAGGGATTTGACGGTGTAATCCACCGGCGACATACCCGCTTTCTTCGCCTCGTCTGCGATACGCAGCGGGTTGGTCCCCAACTGTGGCGCAGACGGCAGCCAGCCCATACGCTCAGCGCGCACGTTGAAGTCGATCAGGTGGCCGCTGTAGCGGGATTTATCCGCCGTTGGCGACAGCAGTTCCTGCGCGGTGACCGTCTCGTAACGCCACTGGCTGGAGTGGTTGTAGAAATAGGAGGTGCTATTCATATGACGAGCCGGACGCTGCCAGTCGAGGGCAAACGCCAGCGGCTGCCAGCCGGTCTGCGGACGCAGTTTTTCCTGGCCAACATAGTGTGCCCAGCCGCCGCCGCTCTGACCGACACAGCCACAGAAGACCAGCATGTTGATCAGACCGCGATAGTTCATATCGAGGTGGTACCAGTGGTTCAGACCCGCGCCGACGATAATCATTGAACGGCCGTGCGTTTTGTCGGCGTTCTCCGCAAACTCGCGGGCAATGCGGGTGATCTGCGCGGCAGGTACGCCGGTGATCTGTTCAGCCCAGGCCGGGGTATAGGCTTTCACTTCTTCATAGCCGGTGGCACAGTTTTCATCGTTCAGACCGCGCTCCAGGCCATAGTTGGCCATAGTCAGGTCGTAAACGGTGGTCACCAGGGCAGTTGAACCATCTGCCAGCTGCAGGCGTTTTACCGGCAGTTTGTGCATCAGGACGTTATTCAGCTCAACCTTATTGAAATGTTCGGTGCCTTCGCCGCCAAAGTACGGGAAGCCAACGTCAGCGATCTCATCCTGGCTGCCCAGCATGCTCAGACGCAGCTCGGTTTCTTCGCCGGAGGTGCCGTCGCGCTGCTCCAGGTTCCATTTACCCTTCTCACCCCAGCGGAAACCGATAGAGCCGTTAGGTGCAACCAGCTCACCATTGCTGTTACAGGCAACGGTTTTCCACTCCGGGTTATTTTCCTGACCAAGCGCATCCACCAGATCGGCGGCGCGCAGCATGCGGCCTGCCGCATAGTAGCCATCGCGCTCTTCGAGCATCACCAGCATCGGGAAATCGGTGTAACGACGCACGTAGTCGGTGAAATACTGGCTCGGTTTATCGAGGTGGAATTCACGCAGCATGACGTGGCCCATCGCCAGCGCCATCGCGGCATCGGTACCCTGCTTCGGTGCCAGCCACAGGTCGCACAGTTTGGCGATTTCTGCGTAGTCCGGCGTGATGGCAACGGTTTTGGTGCCTTTGTAACGCACTTCAGTAAAGAAATGGGCATCTGGGGTACGGGTCTGCGGTACGTTAGAACCCCATGCCAGGATGTAGCTGGAGTTATACCAGTCAGCCGATTCAGGCACGTCGGTCTGCTCACCCCAGGTCTGCGGAGACGCTGGCGGTAAATCGCAGTACCAGTCATAGAAGCTGAGGCAGGTGCCGCCAATCAGGGAGAGGTAGCGGGCGCCGGAGGCGTAAGAGACCATCGACATCGCCGGGATCGGCGAGAAGCCAGCCACGCGGTCCGGACCGTACGTTTTCACGGTGTAGACGTTAGACGCGGCAATCAGCTCGTTCACCTCTTGCCAGGAAGAGCGAACAAACCCGCCGCGACCACGCGCCTGTTTAAAGCTTTTCGCTTTGTCAGCGTCTTCAATAATAGAGGCCCAGGCATCAACCGGATCGCTGTGCTGAACCTTCGCCTCACGCCACATTTTCATCAGGCGTTTACGCATCAGCGGGTATTTCAGACGGTTAGCGCTGTAGAGGTACCAAGAGTAGCTGGCACCACGCGGGCAGCCGCGCGGCTCGTGGTTTGGCAGATCCGGACGGGTGCGCGGGTAATCGGTTTGCTGGACTTCCCAGGTCACCAGACCATTTTTAACGAAAATTTTCCAGCTACATGAGCCAGTGCAGTTTACGCCGTGGGTAGAACGCACAACTTTGTCATGCTGCCAGCGTTGACGGTAACCGTCTTCCCAGTCCCGGTTGGTCTCCAGAACCTGGCCGTGCCCATCGGCAAAAGTTTCGCCCTTCTGTTTGAAGTAGCGAAACCGGTCCAAAAATTTGCTCATCGGGTATCTCCTGTGTGGAGCCTGTGGCTCTCTAAATCGACATTGCTGATTTGCCGCGAAGGTAACGCTATGAAAGATGGTGAGAATTGATAACGATCAAGGCGAAGGGGGTCTGGAGCAAAGGACAAACGAAGCCATACCACCAAAGCGGTATAAAAATAAATCGATTAATTCTCTGTTTTTAAAGGATATTATTTATTTATCGTACAATATGTAAGGGGTCATTTCTGCCCGGAGGTATTAAGGGGTAGGTAGCCCTGTCAGACGATGGCGATCACACTGCTGCATGGGCTACCCGACTGCCCACACCGTTAAGTATGTTGTAACTAATTACGGCTAAAAAAAAGCGCGGCATCGAGCCGCGCAAACGGATAATCAAATATTACTTATTTTTATTGGAATTACGGCCATATACCAGCCAGGTCACCAGGACGCAGACGATATAGAAAACGAGGAAGATTTTCATGGCACCGGCCGGTGAGCCGGTCAGCTCAAGGGAGATACCAAAGGCTTTAGGGATAAAGAAGCCGCCAATCGCGCCAATCGCCGAGATAAAGCCCAGCGCCGCGGCGGTGTCGGTACCCGCTTCACGCATCGCCTGCTCTTCAGTGCCGCCCTGGGCTTTGACGCGATCCATGGTCAGCTTACGGAAAATAACTGAGATCATCTGGAACGTTGAAGCGCTTCCCAGCCCGGCGGTCAGGAACAGCACCATAAATACCCCGAAGAAGGCGATAAAGCTTCCCCCTTCCCCGTGCGATGGCAGCGTCATGAACAGCAGCGCACAGAAGATGGCCATCACCACAAAGTTCACCAGCGTTACGCGGGTGCCGCCCAGTCGGTCAGATACCATACCGCCCAGAGAACGTGCCAGCGCACCAATGAACGGACCAAAGAAGGCGAAGTGCAGGATCTGGACTTCCGGGAACTGCGTTTTTGACAGCATGGCAAAACCCGCAGAGAAACCGATAAAGGAGCCGAAGGTCGCCAGATACAGTAATGCCATCACCCACAGGTGCGCGCGCTTCAGCACCGGTAACTGCTCGCTCAGAGAGGCCTTCGATGCTGACAGATCGTTCATAAAGAACCACGCCGCCAGGGTAAAGACCACGAGGAAGGGTACCCAGATCCAGGCAGCATTTTCGAGGTACAGAGAGGAACCATCCGGTTGCTCAACCCCGGTTCCGCCGAAGACAGCGAAGATGGACATGGAAATAGCCAGCGGAGCAAGCAGCTGCATCACGCTCACCCCCATGTTCCCCAGTCCACCGTTAATGCCCAGCGCACCACCCTGCTTGGCTTTCGGGAAGAAGAAGCTGATATTCGCCATACTGGACGCGAAGTTTGCGCCGGCAAAGCCGCACAGCAGAGAGATGATGACAAAGACGCTAAACGGCGTAGAGGTGTCCTGCACCGCGAAACCCAGCCACACGCAAGGAATGATCATGATGCCGGTACTAAACGCCGTCCAGCGGCGGCCACCAAACACGGGCACCATAAAGGCATAAGGAACGCGCAGCAGCGCCCCGGACAACGACGGTAAGGCCGTCAACATAAAGAGTTGATCGGTGGTAAAATTAAACCCCACTTTGGGTAAGTTAACCGCTACCGCACTGAACAGCATCCAGACGCAGAACGCCAGCAGCAGACAAGGCACGGAAATCCATAAATTACGACTTGCAACACGTTGACCGCGCTGTTGCCAGAATGCCGGATCTTCCGGACGCCATTCTGTAATAACAGCCCCTGTTGCCCGCTCTGGGGCAGATGAGTGACTCATAGACACCTCTGATTATCAAAAGATGCTGCAAACATTAGGGTTTTAAGCTGGCGGTAAGTTGATGCAAATCAAAGGAAAAGTGGGCGAAAATTTGTTAAAAATTTCCACATCACTCGAAGTGAGTAGTATTTAACGCTTAAAAAGGTGTGGTTTTTCACGCTACTGCTCATACCGCCCTCGCGCCTCCTCCCATTCATCATACCTATGGCAATTTGTGGGTAATCCTTTAGAGGTATGGGTATACTCCAGGGTATGCCCGAGAATAAGGCTCCTCCGAGTCCAGGCATTGTCAGGAGCCACACCGCCCTATGTTTAAACGCTGTTTTTCGCCGCTCACCCTGGTTAATCAACTGGTGCTGATTGTGTTGCTGTCTACCGCTATAGGGGTGACCGGCATGGCGATCTCTGGCTGGCTGGTACAGGGCGTGCAAGGCAGTGCGCATGCGATAAACAAAGCCGGATCGTTGCGGATGCAGAGCTACCGGCTACTGGCGGCCGTACCGCTAGAAGAGAAAGATCAACCGCTACTCGACGAGATGGAGAAAACGGCCTTCAGCAAAGACCTGCAAAGAGCGGCACAACGCGACGGGCAACAAGCCCAGCTGCAGGCGCTGCAGGGTTACTGGCACGGCCAACTGGCACCGGGGCTTAAGCAGGCGCAAAGCGCAGACAGCGTGGCCGGCGATGTCGCGACCTTTGTCGGGCGCATCGACGCTCTGGTCACCGCCATCGATCTGAGTACGGAAAAACGCATTGAGCGGGTGGTATTCCTGCACCGGCTGATGACGGTATTTATGTGTTTGCTGCTGGTCTTTACCATCATCTGGCTGCGTGCAAAGTTGCTGCACCCCTGGCGGCAATTGCTGGCCATGGCGCGCGCCGTCACCGAGCGCGACTTTACTCGTCGCGCGAATATTAGCGGTCGTAACGAGATGGCGATGCTGGGCGATGCCCTGAATACCATGTCTGCTGAACTGGCAGAGAGCTATGCGGTGCTCGAACAGCGGGTACGCGAAAAGACCGCCGGTCTTGAACAAAAAAATGAGATCCTCTCTTTCCTCTGGCAGGCCAATCGCCGCCTGCACTCCCGGGTACCGCTGTGCGAACGTCTGTCGCCGGTACTGAATGGGTTACAGAATCTGACTTTGCTGCATGATATCGAACTGCGCGTCTACGACGTGGAGGATGAAGAGAATCATCAGGAGTTTACCTGCCAGTCGGACATGAGTTGCGACGAAATCGGCTGTCATCTCTGCCCGCGACATCTCCCTCCCCTGACCACCAGCGGCACCCCGCTTAAGTGGCGGCTGGCCGATAACCTCTATCAGTACGGGATCTTACTGGCGACGCTGCCCGCTGGCCGCCACCTCAGCCACGATCAGCAGCAACTAGTGGATACGCTGGTCGAGCAGCTGACGGCTACGCTGGCCCTCGACCGACATCAGGAGAAACAGCAGCAGCTTATCGTAATGGAAGAGCGCGCTACCATTGCGCGCGAACTGCACGACTCGATTGCCCAGTCGCTCTCCTGTATGAAGATGCAGGTGAGCTGCCTGCAGATGCAGGATGAGGGGTTGCCTGAGAGCAGCAAACAGCTGTTGAGCCAGATCCGCAACGAACTGAATACCTCCTGGGTACAGCTTCGCGAGCTGCTCACTACCTTCCGCCTGCAGCTGACTGAGCCAGGCCTGCGCCCGGCGCTGGAGGCCAGCTGCCAGGAGTATAGTGCCCGACTCGGTTTCCCGGTGCAGCTCGATTACCAGTTGCCGCCGCGCTTTGTCCCCTCCCATCAGGCGATCCATCTGCTGCAAATTGCCCGGGAAGCGTTAAGCAATGCGTTGAAACATTCCGGTGCCACGGCGGTGACGCTGACCGTGAGTCAACATGAAAATCAGGTTCGACTCCGGGTCCGCGACAACGGCTGCGGCCTGCCGGAAAATGCCGAAAGAAGTAACCACTACGGTTTAATCATTATGCGAGACCGTGCGCAGAGTCTGCGCGGGGATTGCCAGGTACGTCGGGTCGACACCGGCGGTACCGAAGTGGTGGTGACCTTTATTCCCGAAAAGCCCCATTTATCTTCTCAAGGAGAACATGATGACTAACCAGGAGCCAGCCACAATCCTGTTAATCGACGATCATCCGATGCTGCGCACCGGCGTGAAACAACTGATCAGCATGGCGCAGGACATTACGGTGGTCGGTGAGGCCAGCAATGGCGAGCAGGGTATTGAACTTGCCGATGCCCTCGATCCGGATCTGATCTTGCTCGATCTCAACATGCCGGGGATGAACGGTCTGGAGACGCTGGATAAGCTGCGTGAACGCTCGCTCTCAGGCCGGGTGGTGGTCTTTAGCGTCTCCAATCATGAAGAAGATGTCGTTACCGCGCTCAAGCGTGGTGCGGATGGTTATCTGCTGAAAGATATGGAGCCGGAAGATCTGCTTAAAGCGCTGCAGCAAGCTGCCGCCGGTGAAATGGTCCTGAGCGAGGCTCTCACCCCGGTGCTGGCCGCCAGCCTGCGCGCCAACCGCGCCACCTCGGATCGTGATGTCAGCCAGTTGACTCCGCGTGAGCGCGATATCCTGAAGCTGATTGCCCAGGGGTTGCCGAACAAAATGATTGCTCGTCGTCTGGATATCACCGAAAGCACGGTAAAAGTGCATGTAAAACATATGCTGAAAAAGATGAAGCTGAAATCCCGCGTTGAAGCGGCGGTATGGGTCCATCAGGAGCGTATTTTCTAATCACTCTTCCGGCAGCAAGTTCCAGCGCGGGTCATCTGCAGGCGCCGCCAGCAGCGGTTCCGTCAGCGCGAGCGTGATCTCATTGGAGGAGACACGCTGCCCCTTTTCATCTTCCACCACCACTGACAACCGCCAGCGGTTACTGGCCCCTTCGCTATCATCCCAGGCGGGCATAATGATGCTCCAGCCATCGCTGTCATTCGCGTTAGCCGGCGAGGTCAGACTCAGCGCCTGAGCATCTCCCTGCCAGTGCAATTGACGCACGCCGTGAGCACTGCGTATTTGCAATTTGAGCATCACCGTCTCGCCCGGTTTCAGATCCCAGGGGGGTGTAGCCAGCCAAACGGAGAGCGTCTTACGCTGGCGAAACTCCATCACCGGCAGGTTCTGGCGCTCAACCGGATCGTAGCGACTGCCGCGTAGCGATCGGCTCGCGGCGACTTCGCTGGCCGAGAGCTGTTTTTTTAGCGGTACGCCAAAGCGATAATTTACCTTCAGCCCAAGGTTGTTCTGACTGACGCCGCTCTCGCCCTGTTTATGGGCTGCGGTAAAGGTCAACAGCGGGATGGGGGTGTAATCCAGCCCCAGGTTCACCGCCAGCGGATTATGGTAGCCGGTACCGCTGTGAAACAGATCGACGTTATCGCCAAAATATTGTTCGAAGCTGACGCTGGTATTGAGGTGATGGTAGAACGGCAGCCAGGCTCTGGCGGTCACGTCGTACCCGCGCGCCATCCGCTGCTCCTCCAGCGCAGTGGCGTTGCGCCAGCTGGCCAGCGGGTGGTAGTAGTTGGCCGACAGCCGCAAATATTCACCCCACGCCTCGGCCCCTACGCCCGCACGCTGCAGGTTTTCATCCAGCAGATTGTCATAGAAGGTGTTGTAGCCCACCAGCCAGTTGCCGGCAATCCAACGCTGCCCCACCCCCGCATTACCGACCAGCCCGTCCTCCTGCTGGGTTAAACCCATCTGGCTATAGCTCAGGAAACGGTTGTTATCCTGCCAGGGGATAAACCAGCTACCGTGGCTGCCGGTGAAATTCCCCTCCTGATCTACCAGCAGATCAACGCTGGCGTTGCCCCAGGGCTGAAGCCAGGATTCGATTTGCTGATTGACCTGCTCGCTCACCACATCCCGCACCTGGCCGAAGGCAAACAGCCGGGCCTGCTCCTCGGTTGTCAGGCCGTTGTCGGTCATGCTGGCTTCACCAAAAGCTTTTGCCATCTCCGCCAGATGTTTCTCGCCCTCACCGGTAGGACGGGCGAGGCCGAGATCGGGTAAGCCATCGTTATTGTTATCGAAAGGATTCTGTGCCTGTTCAACGAAGGTGTTAGGCGCAGCAGTAACGCTTCCAGCGAGGGAAAGAAGGATCGGGATCAGGGTTCTGACGCGAGGTAACACAGCCATTAATGTCGTAAAGGGGGCCCTGTGAAAATCAAAAACACCCCCATACTTTAACGTTTTGTGACGCCTTTTGCAGCCTTAAGGGGAATTTTCAGGAATAACCTGACACTGCGCCAGCAGCCCTTTTAGCTCCGGAATACAGGAGCCGCAGTTGGTGCCACAGCGCAGTGCGGCGCCCAGGGCGATTGCCGATTCACATCCCCCGGCAATCGCCTGACGGATCGCCTCCTCTCCGACGCTAAAACAGCTGCAGACGATCCGCCCCTGCGCGGGACGCTCGTTCGCCCCCTGCCCGCTGAGCAGAGCATGCCGGGCATCCAGCGTCCGGGGCGGCTGGTCAAAGGCATCGCTAATGGCCTGATGCGCCAGTTCGGGGCGTTCGGTGCCGCTCCAGAACCCCAGCATCAGCGCGCCATTGTGCCAGGCCAGCAGGTTACTCTGCGTCCCGCTCTGGGCCACCTGCAGTTGCCAGCCGCGAGCGCTGCAGTGATTCATTAGCTCCTCCAGCAGCGGTCGGTCCGCGGCCAGCGTAAACCGCTGCACACCGGTTGCCGCTTTACGCCACCAGGTGACATAACCGGGCAGTTCCGGCGCCTCGCGGCTGTAGAGCTCCCCCTGCCACCCGGGCTGCCAGGGCATGACCCGAACCGCAGTCTGTTTGCACTCTGGCTGACCGGAGAGCGGATCGCGCCGCCCCTCCACCAGCGCGTTGACCTTCCCCTGACGGGCAAAAACGCTGTTCCAGTGCATGGGGGCGAAGAGCTCGCCGTCGCGCTGGGCCGTGCTGACGCGGATCCGGGCCACCATCACCCCGCGAGGGGAGCTGATGCGGGCCAGCCGATCGTCGTGCAGTCCCAGGCGTGCGGTATCGCTGACGCTTACCTCCACCGTCGGTTCGTCGCAGTGCTGCATTAATCTGGCTACGTAACCGGTGCGGGTCATGGTATGCCACTGATCGCGCACCCGCCCGCTGTTAAGAATGAAGGGGTACAGCGCGTCTGGCGTGGCGCCGTGCCGCTGCGGCGTAACCGCCACCATCTGGGCTCGTTGCAGGCGCGCCCTGTCCAGCGGCCACTGCCAGGGGGTGAGCGTATCCCACTGCTCCCGGCTCAGTTTTGCCAGCGCTCCCAGATTCAGCGCCCGCGTGCCCGGGTTTTCGAATGCGGTGAGTGCGGCATGTTCACAGAAGATTTCATGGGGATGTTGCCAGCTAAAGGCCGCGCCGTGCCCAAGCTGCTCTGCGATACGGGCGATAATCCACCAGTCGGGTTTCGCCTCGCCTGGGGCGGGCAAAAACGCCCGCTGGCGCGAGATACGCCGCTCGGAGTTGGTGACGGTGCCCTCCTTTTCGCCCCAGCCCAGCGCCGGAAAGCGTACATGGGCGAAACGGCTGGTGTCGGTGTCGCGCATCACCTCAGAGACGATCACCAGCGGACAGGCAGCCAGCGCCTGGCACACCGTGTGGCTATCGGGCAGCGACACCGCCGGATTGGTGCCCATGATCCAGACCGCCTTCACCTCACCCCGGGCGATGGCATCAAACAACTCTACCGCCATCAACCCCGGCGTTTGCGCCAGCCGCTCTGTACCCCAGAAGCGGGCCACCCGGCTAAGATCGTCCGGCTCAAAATTCATGTGTGCCGCCAGCTGGTTGGCCAGCCCGCCCACCTCGCGCCCCCCCATCGCATTTGGCTGTCCGGTCAGCGAAAAGGGGCCGCACCCTTCGCGATCGATTTTGCCGCTGGCGATATGGACGTTGATGATGGCATTGCATTTGTCGCTGCCGCTGGCGGACTGGTTAATGCCCATGGTGTAGAGCGTAATGGCCCGCGGGGCGGCGATAAACCACTGATAGAAGGTCTCCACGACCCTGGTGGGCAGTTCGCAGAAGGCCGCCACCCGGCTCACAGGCCAGTCGCGCGCTCGCTGTTGGGCCTCGCTATCGCCCGCGCCAAGCGCATTGAGCAAGCCGACAAAGAGGCCCGCGTCGCTGCCCGGCGCCAGTTTAATATGCAGGTCGGCGATATCGCAGGTGGCGGTACGACGGGGATCGATAACCACCACCTTCATCGCCGGATTCGCTGCGCGCGCCCGCACCAGACGTTGATAGAGCACCGGATGGGTCCAGGCGGCGTTCGAGCCTGCCAGCACCACCAGATCGCTGTTTTCGATGTCCTGATAACTGCACGGCACCATATCTTCCCCAAAGGCGCGCTTGTAGCCCACCACCGCTGACGACATGCAGAGTCGTGAGTTGGTGTCGATGTTGGCGGCGCCGATGAATCCCTTCATGAGCTTGTTTGCAGCGTAGTAGTCTTCCGTCAACAGCTGGCCCGAGGCATAAAACGCCACTGCCTGCGGGCCGAAGCGGTCAATAATTTCACGCAGCCGCTGGCCCGCCGCATCCAGCGCCCGGGGCCAGCTCACCGGCTGGTTATCCAGCTCCGGTTGCAATAACCGGCCTGCTAATCCCGTGGTCTCCCCGAGCGCAGAACCTTTGACGCACAGTCGCCCAAAGTTGGCCGGGTGCTGCTCATCGCCCCGCACGGTGACGGAACCCGCCTCAACGCGGGCCACTACGCCACAGCCTACGCCGCAGTAGGGACAGGTGGTTCGGGTTTCACTCATGAGGCCTCCGCGCGCATGAGCAGCGCTTCACTGCTGACCCATACCTGATTGCCTTCAATTTTAACCGGCCAGGCGCGTACGGCCTGCTCCCCGGTATCACACTGGCGGCCATCGCGCAGGCGAATGCGCGTTTTATAGAGTGGCGAAATCACCACCGGCTCGCCGCCCGCGTCGCCCAGAATACCGCGCGACAGCACATTGGCGCTGCTGCCCGGCTCCAGATCGTCCAGCGCATAGACCGCTTTGCCAAAGCGGAACAGCGCAATCTGTTGTTCCCCCAGTCGGGCGCCAATCCCGGCCTGCTCGGGGATCTCGTCAATTCCGCAGATCGCCTGCCAGCGTTTGTGCTGAACCGGTGCCGCCTCGTTAACCTGGCTGCGGAACAGCGCCAGACGGTGAGGATCGGCAAGTGTGGTTTGCCATTCGCACTGGTAGGTATCCACTACGCGCGCCATCTCTTGCTCCAGCTCCGCGGCAATACCGAGGCTGTCTTCTATGATCACCTCCCGGAGATATTCCAGCCCTCCTTCAAGGTTATCCATCCAGGTACTGGTACGCTGCAGACGATCGGCGGTGCGGATATAGAACATCAGGAAGCGATCCACCAGACGGATCAGGGTCGCGTCGTCAAGATCGCTGGCGAAGAGATCGGCATGGCGCGGCTTCATGCCGCCGTTACCGCACAGATAGAGATTCCAGCCCTTATCGGTAGCAATCACCCCTACGTCTTTGCTCTGGGCTTCAGCGCACTCGCGCGTACAGCCTGAGACGGCCATTTTGATTTTGTGCGGGGCCCGCAAACCTTTGTAGCGATTTTCCAGGGCGACGGCGAGGCCGGTGGAGTTCTGCACCCCGTAACGGCACCAGGTCGACCCCACGCAGGATTTGACGGTGCGCAGCGATTTACCGTAGGCATGCCCGGTTTCGAAGCCCGCCGCGACCAGTTCGCGCCAGATGTCCGGCAACTGATCCAGCCGGGCGCCAAAGAGATCGATACGCTGCCCACCGGTGATTTTGCTGTAGAGTTGATAACGTTTGGCGATCTGTCCGATGGCAATCAGCCCGTCCGCCGTCACCTCTCCGGCGGCCATCCGCGGCACCACCGAGTAGGTGCCATCTTTCTGAATATTGGCGAAGTAGCGATCGTTGGTGTCCTGCAGAGGCAGATGCGCCGGCTTCAGCAGGTATTCGTTCCAGCACGAGGCCAGCACCGATCCCACCAGCGGTTTACAGATTTCACACCCGTGGCCCCTGCCGTAGCGGCTAATCAGCTGATCAAAGGTATGAATCCGGTTGACGCGAACCAGGTGGTAGATCTCCTGGCGCGAGTAGGGGAAGTGTTCACAAATATCTTTTTTCACCTCCACACCCTGGGCCGCCAGTTGGTACTCCATCACCTGCTTCACCAGCGCGCTGCAGCCGCCGCAGCCGGTGGCCGCTTTGGTGCACTGCTTGATGGCCCCCATATCGCCCGCGCCGCTGCTGACCGCCTGGCAGATATCCCCTTTGCTGACGTTATGACAGGAACAGATTTGCGCGCTCTCCGGCAGAGCCGCCACGCCGAGGGCTTTCGGCGCGTTCCCGGCGCTGGCGGGCAGGATCAGGGTCTCCGGATCTTTCGGCAGCGCAATGCCGTTGAGCATCATCTGCACCAGGGTGGCGTACTCTGCTGCATCGCCTACCAGCACGCCCCCCAGCAGGGTTTTGTTGTCGGCGCTGACCACGATTTTTTTATAGATTTGCTGCGGGCCGTGCGTCCACTGATAGCACAGAGCGCCCGGCGTGCGACCGTGTGCATCGCCAAACGAGGCGACATCCACCCCCAGCAGCTTGAGCTTGGTGCTCATATCCGCCCCGGTAAAACCGCTCTCTTCACCGGCAAGGGTGGCGGCGGCTACGCGGGCCATCTGATAACCCGGGGCGACCAGCCCGTAGATCTTGCCCTCCCACAGGGCGCATTCACCAATCGCATAGATATCCTTATCCGGCGTACGGCACTGGTTATCAATGCAAATTCCGCCGCGTTCGCCGAGCTGAAGCCCGCTCGCCCGGGCCAGGGCGTCCTGGGGGCGGATCCCCGCCGAGAAGACCACCATATCGGTCGCCAGCTCGCCGCCGTCGGCAAAGCGCAGCAGCAGACCGGCCTGCGTCATGGCAATTTCGCTGGTCGCTTTGCTGGTGTGTACCCCTACCCCGAGGGCTTCGATTTTGCGTCGCAGCATAGCTGCCCCGTCGTTGTCGAGCTGCACCGCCATCAGATTGGGGGCAAATTCCACCACATGCGTTTCCAGCCCAAGCTGTTTCAGGGCGTTGGCGGCTTCGAGCCCCAGCAGCCCGCCGCCAATGACCACCCCGGTACGCGAATTTTTCGCCTGCGCGGCGATCTGGTCCAGATCGTCGAGGGTACGGTAGACAAAGCAGCCCGGCAGATCATGCCCCGGCACCGGCGGTACAAAGGGATAAGAGCCGGTCGCCAGGACCAGCTTGTCCCAGTGGGTTTCATGCCCCGAGGCAGACCGCACAACGCGCGCATCGCGATCGATCGCCACCACCTGCCGGGAAAGGCGCAGTTCGATCCCATGTTCGGCAAAGAAATCCCCCTCAACCATCGACAGAGAGTCGGCGCTGCGTCCGGCAAAATAGTCAGAAAGATGGACGCGGTCATAGGCGGCGTATCGCTCCTCGCCAAAGACTACAATCTGATATTGCTGGTGCAGATTGTGTTTTACGCACTCTTCCAGAAAATGGTGACCGACCATACCGTGCCCTACCACCACCAACGTTGGTTTTGTCATAGCGTTCTTTCCTGCAACCTGCGGCTGCGTTGTGAATCGATCGAACAGCCAGTCCGCCTGGGCGGGTTCTGACTGAGCCAGTAAGTCCGTGAAGGTTGCCGCGCTGCGGCACTCTCCCAGCAACAGCACGCCCGCAAGCCTGCCGTCGCGAATCAGTAATCGACGATAGTGCCGGGTCAGGGGATCCCAGCTGCTCCAGAGGGCATCCCCCTCTCCGGCTGCGACCTGACCGGCGCTGAAGAGCTCAATCCCTGTCACCTTCAGGCGCATCCCGCTTTCAGTGGCGGCAAAAGGTGCGCAATATTCCCCTGCCAGCCGCGCCGCCAGCACCTCCGCCTGCGCCAGACAAGGGGCGACCACTCCCCAGGTTTGGCCGTCCAGCTCGCAACATTCGCCAATGGCGCTAACGCCCTCAATGGCGCTCTGCATCTGCTGGTTCACCAGGATGCCGCGTCCGCACGGGACCCCGCTCTCCTGGGCCAGTGCGATACGGGGTTTCACTCCCGTCGCCAGTAGCACGCGGGTGGCACAGAGTTCTCGCCCGGTGCTGAGCGTGACGTGCTGGGGGTGGATCTCGCGGATGGCGCACTCCAGCTCGCTGTGAATACCGCGCTCGCTCAGGGCCTCTTCCAGCAAGGCTCCGGCCTGCTGATCCAGCTGCTGATCCATCAGCCAGGGGCCGCGATGTATCAAAGTGACGTTGTCACAGATTCGTTTCAACGCCGCAGCGGCTTCAACGCCGAGCACCCCGCCGCCCAGCACCACCGCAGGGCCAAGGGTCGAGAGAATGGCTTCAACATCGGCCTGGGTACGAAAGGTAAAAACATGTGGCTGGTGACTGCCCGGGATCGGCGGCACGACGGGCTGCGAGCCGGTGGCGAATACAAGTTCATCCCACGCCAGGCTACGCGCATCGGTATGAAGTAAACGGGCCGCGATATCGACCCGAACCACCTGCTCGCCGTTAATGACCTCGACCCCGCGCTGTTGATACCAGTCGTCATCGTGATAACCGATGTCGGCAAACGCCTTCTCGCCCCCCAGTAGGGGTGAAAGCTGAATGCGGTTATAGGCGTGACACGGCTCATCGCCGATCGCGGTGATAGCAAAGCGACCTGGAGCACGGGCTGTCAGTGCCTCAATCAGTCGCGTTGCCGCCATGCCGTTGCCGATGATGACCAGTCGCATAGAGACTCCTCAGGCCGCTTTCGGCTGTTTTTCGTAGAGGAAGTGCAGGATCTGCTGACGCATGTGGTGATACCGGCTATCGTCCGCCAGCTGCACCCGGTTGCGCGGACGCGGCAGGTCGACGCGCAGGATCTCTCCCACCGTCGCCGCCGGGCCGTTGGTCATCATCAGCACCCGGTCCGAGAGCAGCACCGCCTCGTCGACGTCGTGAGTAATCAACACAATAGTGGTGTTAAGCGCCTGCTGAATGTTCATCACGGAGTCCTGCAGATGGGCACGGGTCAGGGCATCAAGCGCGCCGAACGGCTCATCCATTAGCAGGACTTTTGGCTTCATGGCCAGCGCCCGGGCGATGCCGACACGCTGCTTCATACCGCCCGAGATATCCCCCGGGCGCTTGTGCAGGGCGTGCCCCATCTGCACGCGGTCGAGATTGTGCTCAATCCACTCTTTACGCTCAGCCTTGCTCATGGTGCGGCGAAAGACCTGATCCACCGCCAGCGCCACGTTGTCGAAGCAGGTGAGCCACGGCAGCAGGGAGTGATTCTGGAAGACCACCGCCCGCTCCGGCCCCGGCCCGGCAATTTCGCGGTTATCGCAAATCAGTCCTCCTTCGGTGGGCAACGTAATCCCGGCAATCAGATTTAGCAGCGTCGATTTCCCGCAGCCGGAGTGGCCAATCAGGCTGACGGTTTCCCCTTCGTGGATATCGAACGAGACATTCTGCAGCGCCAGAAACTCGCCGCTGGCGGTGGAAAAACGCTGGCTAACGGCCTGGACCTGAATTAATGGTTTCATGTGCGCTCCTTATTTATCCTGCCAGCTGAAGCGGCGTGCGATGAGCATTAGCCCCTGCTCCAGCAGTAACCCGACCACGCCGATAATGACGATGGCGATGAGAATGTTTTCAACGTTGAGGTTGTTCCACTCGTTCCAGATCCAGAAGCCGATACCCAGTCCGCCGGTTAGCATCTCGGCGGCGACAATCACCAGCCAGGCAATACCAATTGAGAGGCGCACCCCGGTGAGTACCGCAGGCAATACGGCGGGGAAGAGAATGCGGCGCATCACGGTCCACTCGGAGAGTTGCAGCACCCGCGCCACGTTGAGGTAGTCCTCCGGTATGCGGCGTACCCCCTCGGCGGTGTTGATCACCATCGGCCAGATAGAGCAGATAAAAATGGTCCAGCTGGAGGCCGGTTCGGCTTTCTGGAATAGCAGCAGACCAATCGGCAGCCAGGCCAGCGGACTGACCGGGCGCAGCAGCGCGACAAGCGGGGTGAACATGCGTGAGAAGAAGACAAAACGGCCAATCAGGAAGCCAAGAGGGATCCCCACCAGCGCGGCGAGGCCGAAACCCACCGCCACGCGCTGCAGCGAGGCCAGCACATTCCAGCCGATACCCATGTCGTTTGGCCCGTCACGATAGAACGGATCTGCAAACAGGGTTCGCGCCGACTCCAGAGTGCTGAGCGGCGTAGGGAAACCTTTACTGTTGATGGCGGCCAGCTGCCAGCAGAGCACCAGCAACCCAAGGCCCAGTGCGGCCGGGATAAGCTGTTGTAAAAAACCGTTCATTCGGCGGGCAAATGCCGGGGCGCGCCGACGCACCTGAACCGGCGGCAGCGTAATGACTTCCCCGATGACGGGCGTCTCCACCGCCGCTTTGGTGTTTTGCAGATGTTTCATATCAGGCCTCCGTACGGTGAATGGCAAAATTGCGGGCATAGGCTTTAGGATCGGTTCCGTTCCAGACGGTGCCGTCCATCAGGGTGCTGCTGCGCATGGGTGAAGTGGGTGCGGTGATCCCGCCGACCGCCGTGGCGGCCTCCTGCCAGATATCGGTGCGATTGATGCGGCTGGCGAGAGCGGCATAGTCCGGGTCGCTTTTCAACAACCCCCAACGGCGGAACTGGGTCAAAAACCACATGCCATCGGAGTGCCAGGGATAGCTGACTGCCCCCTCGTCAAAAAAGCGGATCGGATGACTGTCCTGCCAGCGGTCGCCAAGGCCGTTGTCGTACGCCCCCAACATTCGGCCCGTGAGATACTGCTCTTTCGTATTGAGCCAGGCCCGGCGGGCAAGAATTTGCGCGGTTTCGCGTTTATTCTCCGGCGAGGCGTCGATCCAGCGTTGCGCCTCCATTACGGCAGAGACCAGCGCCCGGGCGGTATTGGGGTGCTGCGCTACCCATGCGCTGCGGGTACCAAGAATTTTTTCAGGGTGATCCGGCCAGATCGCCTGGCTGGTGGCGGCGGTAAAACCAATTCGATCGTTGATGGCGCGGGCGTTCCACGGCTCGCCGACGCAAAAGCCCACCATGTTGCCGATGCGCATGTTCATCACCATCTGCGGCGGCGGCACCACCACGGTGCGCACATCGTCAAAGGGGTTAATTCCCGCGCTTGCCAGCCAGTAGTAGAGCCACATGGCATGCGTGCCGGTGGGAAAGGTATGGGCGAAGGTGTAGGTTCCCGGCGCCTGCTGAGAGACCTGCTTGTGCAGCCCTTCGGCATCCCGTATCCCCTGCTCCGCCAGATCCATCGACAGGGTAATAGCCTGGCCGTTCTGGTTCAGGGTCATCAGGTTCGCCATCGGCGTGGCCTTACCGGCAATCCCCAGCTCCAGGCCATACAGCAGGCCATAGAGAATGTGGGCCGCGTCCAGCTCGCCCGCGACCAGCTTGTCTCGCACCGCCGCCCAGCTCGCCTCTTTGGTGGGCACGATGGTGATCCCATATTTTTTATCGAACCCTTTGAGGGCCGCGATAGCCACCGGGGCGCAGTCCGTCAGCGGAATAAATCCGACGCGTACGGTTTCCAGTTCTGGCTTATCTGAGCCTGCAGCCCAGGCCGCCTGCATGATGCCGGGTAACATCATTGCCCCGCCTGCCAGCGCGCTGGCCTGTAAAAATCGCCGTCTCGTCCACTCCACCATGCCCACTCCTGAAAAAAAGCCAAAAAAAAAGCGTCCGACAGTGCCGAAGCACTGCAGGACGCCTTTATCCCGAAGACTGACGCGCCGCCGTTGGCGCGTCGTCGAAAAATGGTTAATGAGTTAATGCAAAGGTGATGCCAGCTTTTAACGGCTTCATTTCCGGGCTTTTTCACGCCAGGCGGCAGCAAAACGCACCCCAACCATGCAGCAAATGCCCACAGACCGTGCAACTACTCCTTTGGTGTTACCTGCCAGAGTGCCTTAACGGTGAGCAGCGCCCGGGCGATATCCACCATGCGCTGGTTCTTGTCCATCGCCATCTTACGCAGCTGACACCAGGCTTGATCTTCGCTCATCTGCTGATGAGTCATCAGCACGCTTTTGGCTTTATCGATGATCTTGCGCTCCTCCAGGGTGTCGCGCATCGATGCCAGCTGCTGCGATAGTTGCTCAATCTCGCGCGCCTGCTGGCGAACCAGCGGTAAGAGTGGCTGAACAGGATAGTGGCCGAGGGGCTCACCGACCGCCGCAGCTTCCGGCGGGTAGTCGTCGGCGTGGGTAATCAGCCGATCGACGGCAATCATCAGATCGGCAATGAGCAGCTCTTCCTGGCTGCGCAGGTGTTCCAGCCGCTCGGTCAGCAGTGAAAACCAGTGCAGCGCCAGCACGCCGTTGTCCGCAGCAGGCTGTCGGGTGCAGGCCAGACGACGCAGCTGTTCCGCCTCCGCGCCGGGGGTGCTTAAGGTGAAATGCTCCTGCAACTGCTGAGGGGTAAGTGAGAGAAAAACGTCAAAGCAGGCCTGCTGGCCGTCGATGCGGTCCACCAGCGTCTGACGCATCTCGTCGCTGAAGAAGCCCTGCGTAAAGCCGATGGCCCCCAGCGCCCGCTCCTGCCCGACCAGCTCTTTGCCCTGCATCAGACTATAAAGGGCAACAAAACGGCCCGCGATTTGCGGATCGTCAATGCTATCATTGAGTTGCGGCACGATACTGAGCAGGTGGCGCAGCGTGCGGCTATAGTGCTCCATGGCGCGGTCAGCCGCCAGGGTGCGGGCCATAATCTGTTCGCGCAGAGTGGGCAACTGTTCAAGATGATGCAGGGCATGGGCCACGCGCTCACAGAGCGCGGCGCTGGCCATCAGCGGTGAGCCCAGCGCCTGCTGTAAAGCGAGCAGCTGTTCATCCACCAGCGCGCGGCTGGCTTTACACTCCGGGGCATACAGCGCACCCTGTGAACAGAGCCAAATATTCGAGGCGCCGCGTTCGCACTGGAGCATATGCGCCAGATGGCTAATGCGGCTGACCAGCGTACCCAGCTGTGCCAGTTTGCAGAGCTGCTGTTTACGCATCAATTTTGCGTGCTGTAACCATTCGGTGGCGCCGGGTGGACTGCCCGTTATTTTCATCATGCTTACTCTCCCGGGTCGTTGGTATCAGGATCAGTAAGCAATAACCGTGCCTTATCATTTAACAGGAGAAAATATGCAGAAGATTGTGATTATCGCCAACGGGGCGGCCTACGGAAGTGAATCCCTGTTCAACAGCCTG
Source organism: Leclercia pneumoniae (assembly GCF_017348915.1). Lineage (NCBI taxonomy): Bacteria > Pseudomonadati > Pseudomonadota > Gammaproteobacteria > Enterobacterales > Enterobacteriaceae > Leclercia > Leclercia pneumoniae. The sequence goes on from NZ_CP071383.1 coordinate 2,482,930, forward strand.
CGTCTGGCCATCGCCCTGCGTGAACAGGACAACGCGCCGGAATTGAAACTGTTTTTAATGTCTGATGCGGTCACGGCAGGGCTGCGCGGCCAGAAGCCTGCGGAGGGGTATAACATTCAGCAAATGCTGGAGATCCTGACGGCGCAAAATGTGCCGGTTAAACTCTGCAAAACTTGCACCGATGGGCGTGGCATCACGGCGTTACCGCTGATTGACGGCGTGGAGATCGGGACGCTGGTTGAGTTGGCGCAGTGGACTCTGTCCGCCGATAAAGTATTAACTTTCTAATAATAACCTTCAGTAGATATATTTTTCTTATGGACGCGGTTGCAGCATCAAGTTTGCCTCTGGGTTGCCGATAGGCTCTTTACAATCACTCAGAAGGTATTTCACTTATGTTCAGGTCAATTCGCGCACGCATTATCGCGGCGGCAGTCGGGTGTCTGTTCGTCGCGTTACTTCTTAACACCGTAATCAACTACCAGGTCACCCGCCTGGATAACCTGCAAACACAGCGCGATATGCTCGCCAGCAGCGGCTCTAGTCATAGCCTCGCCATTGGCGACTGGGTTGCGACCAAAATGACCGCGATTACCTCCCTGCAAAGCGTGGCCCTGACCGAAGATCCAGTACCGGTCTTCAAACAGCTGGCGCAGGCAGCGGGTTTTAGTAACGTCTATGTGGGCTATGCGACGAAAACCGCGAAATTTTCTGACCCGACCGGCGTGCCCGCCGATTACGACCCCACCGTACGCCCGTGGTATCAGCAGGTGCTGAACGCCGACGCACCGGCGGTAACGGCCCCCTACGTCGATGCAGGCACTGGTAAACTGGTGGTCACCTTCGCAGTACCGGTTAAAGAGAACGGGACGCTGAAAGCCGTCGTGGCGGGGGATGTGGTGATGGACAGCGTGGTGGCGAACGTGCGCGAGATCCATCCCACGCCGGCCAGCAGCGGCCTGCTGGTCAACAGCGATGGCAGCGTCATTGCCGCCAGCGATCCGGCTCTGACGCTGAAACCCTTTGCAGAAGCCATCAGCGGTGCCGACCTCAATGCCCTGAAAAAAGGGGACACCTCTACCGGCCTGCTGAAAGGTGCCGAGAAGAACTTTGCCGCCACGCCGATCCCGGGTACCCAGTGGATGCTGGTGGTGGCTTTGGATCAGCACGATGCCACCAGCGGTATGCGCTCGATGCTGAAAGCCTCCGCCCTGTCGCTGGTGATTTTGATCCTGCTCGCCGGCGCGGTAGTGCACGTCACCATTGCCCGCCTGCTTAAACGCCTGTCGGAAATTCGCGACGCCATGCACGCCATCGCCAACGGCACCAACGATCTCTCCCAGCGCCTGCCAGAGCAAGGCCAGGACGAAGTGGCCGAGATTGCCCACGCCTTTAACGCCTTTAGCGACAAGCTGTCGGTGGTGATGGCCCAGCTGCGCGACGCCAGCGCGTCGGTGAAAACCGCCGCCCAGGAGATTGCCGCCGGGAACCATGACCTTTCTGGCCGCACCGAGCAGGCGGCTTCAAGCCTGCGTGAAACCGCCAGCGCTGTCGAGCAGATCACCGCCTCGGTGGCGCAGTCGACGGAGTCGGCGGTACAAGCAAACGATCAGGCCTCCCGTGCCACCGAAGCCGCCTCGCGCGGTGGCAATGTGGTGTCTCAGGCGATCACCACCATGCAGTCTATTGAGAGCGCCTCGGCCAAAATCGGGGATATCACCAGCGTCATCGACGGTATTGCCTTCCAGACCAATATTCTGGCGCTGAATGCCTCGGTGGAAGCGGCGCGCGCCGGTGAGCAAGGGCGTGGGTTTGCTGTGGTGGCGGGCGAAGTGCGTAATCTGGCCAGCCGCAGCGCCCAGGCGGCGAAAGAGATCAAATCCCTGATCGACTCAACCACCCAGAGTGTGGCTACCGGCTCGCGTTATGTGCACCTGGCGGGTGAGAGCATGCAGGAGATCGTGGCCAGTATCGGCAGTGTGTCCGGCATCATGCACCAGATCACCGTCGCCACTCACGAGCAGATGAAAGGGATTCAGGAGATTAACCACGCGGTGAATCATCTTGACCGGATGGTGCAGCAGAACGCCGAGCTGGTTGTACAATCTGCCGCAGCCGCCAGCGCACTGCAGGGCCAGGCGGGCGAACTGGCTGAAACGGCCGGGCATTTCCGCATTTAATCTTAATCTGACGCGCATTCACCGTGAAAATGCGCGTCAGTGAAGCCCTTTCAGAAAGATTGTCATTTTTGTTTAAGGCTTATTCTTTTTTTTGATCAAAATCAGCACTCCAACCCCACCCCTTTGGTGTTATGCAGCGAGTGGATTGTGAACAACATCACGCTCAGGATTAACCGCAGGGAGCGCGTTTTTTTCGCATAACGGGGTAAAAAATGGCACTGGTGAAAACAAGTTTAAAACTCTTTGGTGGGGATACGGTGGTGGTGCGCTGCTCAGAGCGTTGTCATATCCATCTGATGAACTGCAAGGCGCCGCAGAAAACGCAGGCAGATATACTCAGCGTACAAAACCGGGATAATGCCTGGCTGACGGTGCCCTATACCGGCACCTGGGAGGTGTTAATCGATAGCCATAGCCAGTCGCTGGAGCATTCGATTAGTTTTGTGGCTGCTTAAAACGAAAACGCCCGGCTTCCCGGGCGTTTTTTCAGGCGTAGCCGGGGCGCAGATGGCTCTCCGGCGGGGTACAGTCCAGTAATGCACGCACCTTCATTACCAACTCATTCAGACACTCATCCTGCATTCCCAGACGCGTCAGCTCCTGGTCGAGTGAGAAGAGATATTGTGCGTTAGTGCCCAGCGGCCCGCTGGCGGCGGCGATCAATGGGGCGATAACCTGCGTGCGGGTATCAGATTCATACAGAGGATGACGCGGATCCATGATGAACACCAGCGCGTTAACGGTACGACCATCGTCGAGTTCCAGTTTGCACCAACTCGGCATATAGCAGCCGGTGATCATCTCGCGTTTCCACAGCAGCGTCAGCTCCTCTTCAAGAGCGGTATCGGGTAGACGGTAGGCCACCCCCGTGGTGCGTCCGCCCTCTTTCAGTGCAAGCATGCGTCCCGGCTGACAGGCGCTGCCGCGTCCTGCCGTCAGGCGCAGACAGAACGCACGGTGCCAGCCCGGTAGCGTACCGGTGGCCGACTCGACAAATTCCAGCGCCGGGTTCCACATTAACGAACCATAGCCGAAGATCCAGACCGGACCCGCGTCCGGACGGCAGGCCAGCGTGGCCGCAAGCGACGCGGCACGCTGTTCAGCCGACCAGAGAAGCGACTCTTCAATCGCACCGAAGGCCGTTTTGCAATCGGCCTTCATTAAGAAATCTCGCGTTAACACATTGCACCTCCGCCACTGCATGCCTCCTTGCGACAACTTTTTTTGAACCATCCAGGTCTTTTTACTGCTCATTTAGAAAGCAGTTCCAGTGACGATATGCAATTCCCTCGCCGCTTGCAACCCGGCGCTAGATTAATCGCCTTATTCGTCAAAGTTTGCAGTGTTGCGGTGTGATAGCGCTCACGCCTGACGCGCGTTTAGCGCTTTTTATGCCACTTATCGTCCTCTCCCTTCTCGTAATCCTGTTTGACGGCGGCCCAGGCGACCTTATGCGCCGTCTCCTCCCGGCTGTCATCACCCCGGCGATCATCCTTATCTTTATATTGATCCCAGGCGCTATTGAAGGCCTCTTTATAAATATCCTGCGCATGGGCAGGAAGCACATGCTGAACGCTATCGGGTAAATCGCTTTTTGATTTATAGGGCATTGTGAACCTCTCTTTTTCTGAACTTATTAAGTGTGGTAGACAACGCCAAATGGCGCCAGAAAAAGAAAGTAACTGTTCGAAAACGATTTATAATTAATTGTTATTCATTATTTATTTAGAAAAGATGCTGAATAATAGCTTCTTTGCTCTAAATATCTTAAAAACCGTAAAATCAAGTAAAGCATCATCAGAAATTGACTGAATTCTGTTAACTTATTGACCTTCAGTTTCTATCTATAATTACAAGCACCTGCATTGATGGAGAAACACATGACAACCACACATGAGGCGGTTAAGACCCGCCACAAGGAGACGTCACTCATTTTCCCGGTGCTGGCACTGGCTGTGCTGTACTTCTGGGGAAGCACACAGTCACTGCCAGTGGTCATCGGCATTAATATCCTGGCGCTGGTGGGGATCCTTTCTAGCGCATTCAGCGTGGTGCGCCATGCGGATGTTCTGGCCCACCGTCTCGGCGAACCTTACGGCTCGCTCATTTTAAGCCTTTCCGTTGTTATTCTGGAAGTTAGCCTGATTTCCGCGCTGATGGCGACGGGCGACGCCGCGCCGACATTAATGCGCGATACGCTCTATTCCATCATCATGATTGTGACCGGCGGCCTGGTGGGCTTTTCGCTGCTGCTGGGTGGGCGCAAATTTGCCACCCAGTATATGAACCTGTTCGGAATCAAACAGTATCTGATCGCCCTCTTCCCGCTGGCGATTATTGTGCTGGTCTTTCCGATGGCGTTACCGGGCGGCAACTTCACCACCGGACAAGCCCTGCTGGTGGCGCTGATCTCGGCGGCCATGTATGGCGTGTTCCTGCTTATTCAGACCAAAACGCACCAGAGTCTGTTCGTCTATGAACATGAAGATGACGGCGATGATCCGCACCACGGTAAGCCTTCCGCCCACAGTAGCCTGTGGCATGCCGTCTGGCTGGTCGTGCACCTGATTGCCGTGATTGCTGTGACCAAAATGAATGCCAATCCGCTGGAGGCGCTGCTCACTGAGCTGAACGCGCCGGTGGCCTTCACTGGCTTCCTGGTGGCGCTGTTGATTCTCTCGCCGGAAGGGCTGGGTGCGCTGAAAGCGGTATTGAATAACCAGGTGCAGCGCGCCATGAACCTCTTCTTCGGTTCAGTGCTCGCCACCATCTCCCTGACGGTACCCGTGGTGACCCTGATTGCCTTTATCACCGGCAATGAGCTGCAGTTCGCTCTGGGCGCACCAGAGATGATCGTAATGGTCGCCTCGCTGCTGCTGTGCCAGATTTCCTTCTCTACCGGGCGTACCAACGTGCTGAACGGTGCCGCGCATATGGCCCTGTTTGCCGCCTACCTGATGACGATATTCGCCTGAGTGCGTATCTGGCTTCAGGCCAAAAAAAACCCGCCGAGGCGGGTTTTTTTATTAGTTGCTGGTATCCAGCTCTTCAAAGTTCTTGACCAGATCGTCAATCGCTTTGATCTGTTTCAGGAATGGCTCCAGCTTATCCAACGGCAGCGCGGACGGGCCGTCGCATTTTGCGTTGGCTGGATCCGGGTGCGCTTCGATAAACAGACCGGCCAGACCGGTTGCCATCCCGGCGCGCGCCAGTTCAGTCACCTGGGCGCGACGGCCGCCAGAGGCGGCACCAAACGGGTCGCGGCACTGCAGCGCGTGGGTGACGTCAAAGATCACCGGCGACTGGTTAGAGACGTTCTTCATGACGCCAAAGCCCAGCATATCGACAACCAGGTTGTCATAACCGAAGTTCGCCCCACGGTCACACAGAATAACCTTGTCGTTACCGCCTTCGATGAACTTATCGACGATATTCCCCATCTGACCAGGGCTTACGAACTGCGGCTTCTTCACGTTAATCACGGCGCCGGTCTTCGCCATCGCTTCGACCAGGTCGGTCTGACGGGCAAGGAATGCAGGCAGCTGAATGACGTCAACCACGTCTGCGACTGGCTGCGCCTGTGCGGATTCGTGTACGTCGGTAATGATCTTCACGCCGAAAGTCTGCTTCAGCTCCTGGAAAATTTTCATCCCCTCTTCCAGGCCCGGGCCACGGTAAGAGTGAATAGAGGAGCGGTTGGCTTTATCAAAAGAGGCTTTGAACACATACGGGATGCCCAGCTTCTGGGTCACGGTTACGTAGTGTTCGCAGATACGCATGGCGAGGTCACGAGACTCCAGAACGTTCATGCCGCCGAACAGCACGAACGGCAGGTCGTTCGCTACATTAATGTCGCCAATGCTAACCACTTTTTGTTTCATAGGATTGCCTTATTCAAAGGTGAATCGGAATTATGATTAATGCAGTGTAATCGGTTTGTGCGCGATGGAGTTGATCTGCGCGCGAATCATCTCGCTGATCGGATCTTCCGGGCACTGTTCCACGAAATAGCTCAGATCGTTCAGCGCGACGTGGTCGCACTCCAGTTGAACGTAAATCAGGCCACGATCGCGGATTTCATAAGGGTCTTCCGGATTGAACTGTAACAGCACTTCACTGGCCCGTAAGGCCAGCTCCATCTGCCGCTCTTCCATCAGTGCGGACTTGAGGGTATCCAGCAATTTGCGGATCACCTCGGCGTTGTCGGCTTCGTCCAGATCTTCATTGAACAGCTCAGCCACCGGGCTGATGTTCCCCTTTAACCAGACGTCGAGGGTGTGCTCGTTAAGCGTCTCGCCGTTAAAGGGATTGATTAACCACATTTCGCCGTCCAGCCACTCGCCGCGCAGGATCATCTGCGTCGGGAAAATGACCGGCACCAGTGGAATATCCAGACGGTGGGCCACCCAAAGGAAAATGGCCCCCAGCGACACCGCGCTTCCCTGGCGGTGTTTCAGAACCTGGTCCAGCCACAGGGCATCCGACAGACGATAAACGCCACGTTTATCGCCGAATCCCCATTCGCCATAGAAAAGCGAAATCAGCTTTTCCAGTTGCCACTCCTGTGGACGTGCTTCGCTAATTTCTTCACGCGCCAGGCTGGCGAGATGTTCCAGTTCATCGTAGACATACTGCGCGTTGAAATCATCGCGGATTATCTCGGATATCTGGACCATTCCATCGCACAACGGCACTTTGTTAAATTCGAAATCGGCTAAGGACTTCATACTTACCCCAGTAACGGTATTCTTGTGGTGGCGAGTTTAATGATGATGTACAGCACCACCAGCCCCAGCAAAAAGGCGATAAACCCCGCCTGCTGGCTGCGCGGACGACGTCGCCCCAGCGCAATAAAACCCAAAACGATGTAGATGATAACGCCAAACAGCTTCTCAGTCAGCCATCCCCCTTCTTGCGTAAAGGGCAGATAGCCCGTTTTCCACATTAAACCGACCCCGGAAAGAAACAGGACGGTATCAACGCAGTGCGGCGCAACGCGTACCCAGCGGGCGTTTATCAGCGCATTATTGCTGTAACGCCACCAGTACCGCAGGATGAAAAAAGTGATGGTGAGTACCACGGCAGAAATATGCAGGGTGATTAACAGACTGAAACTCATGCCCGTTTTCCCAGCGTCAGGCGTTCATTGCCGCCGTAGTCAAGACAGGTTTCCACCGAGGTATAGCCTGCCGCACAAAAAAGTTCGCGTACCGCTTCGCCCTGCGTCCAGCCGTGCTCCAGTAACAGCCAGCCGTCTGGCTGCAAGTGGTGACGCGCTCTGGTAATGATGTGGTCAAGATCGGCCAGCCCCGCATTGGCCGCCACCAGTGCGGTCAGCGGCTCAAAGCGCACATCGCCCTGCGACAGATGCGGGTCGAGCTCATCGATATAGGGCGGATTGCTGACGATCATTGAGAATGTCTGGTTGCCCAGCGCACTGAACCAGCTACTGCAAAGGACGGTGACGTTGCTTAAGGCGTGGCGGGCCACATTGCGTTGCGCCAGCGCCACCGCATCGGGCATCAGGTCGACGGCGGTGATAGCGCAATCGGGTCGCTCGCTGGCCAGGGCCAACGCGATGGCACCGGTACCGGTGCCGAGATCGAGAATCTCGCAGGGGGTTGCAGGCAGACGCGCCAGCGCCTGCTCCACCAGACACTCGGTATCCGGACGCGGGATCAGCGTGGCCGCAGAGACATACAACGGTAGCGACCAGAACTCACGCTCGCCGACCAGATGCGCCACCGGCTCGCCGGTTTTGCGTCGGGACAGCAGTTCATCCAGCTGTGCCTGCTGTTCAGCCGTCAGTGGCGTTTCACCGAACGCGAGAATATAGGTGCGTGCCTTGCCGGTCACATGCTCCAGCAGGATCTCGGCGTCGCGGCGGGGGCTTTCGCTCTCCGCCAGCGCTGCAATAGCCTGCTGTAACCAGTGGTGAAAATCCATTAATCCTGCTCTGCCAACGCCGCCAGCTGATCGGCCTGGTACTCCTGCACGATGGGCTCAATCAGGGCGTCGAGCTTGCCTTCCATGGTCTCATCCAGACGGTAGATGGTGAGGTTAATACGGTGGTCAGTCACGCGACCCTGCGGGAAGTTGTAGGTACGGTTACGATCGCTGCGATCGCCGCTACCCAGCAGGTTACGACGGGTAGAGGCTTCGGCCTGCTGGCGTTTTGCCACCTCAGCCGCATGGATACGCGCACCCAGCACCGACAGCGCTTTGGCTTTGTTTTTGTGCTGTGAACGTTCATCCTGACACTCCACCACGATCCCGGTGGGCAGGTGGGTAATACGGATTGCGGAATCGGTGGTGTTAACGTGCTGGCCACCCGCGCCGGAGGAGCGGAAGGTATCGATACGCAGATCGGCCGGGTTGATGTCCGGCAGTTCCGCTTCAGGCAGTTCCGGCATCACCGCCACGGTGCAGGCGGAGGTATGGATACGGCCCTGAGATTCAGTCGCCGGCACGCGCTGCACGCGATGGCCGCCAGATTCAAACTTCAGACGGCCATAGGCACCGTCGCCGCTGATCTTGGCGATCACCTCTTTATAGCCACCATGTTCGCCCTCGCTGGCGCTCATGATCTCCACGCGCCAGCGACGGGACTCCGCATAACGGCTGTACATCCGGAACAGGTCGCCGGCAAAAAGCGCCGCTTCATCACCGCCGGTTCCGGCGCGCACTTCCACAAACGCATTGCGTTCGTCGTCCGGATCTTTTGGCAGCAACAGCACCTGCAGCTCTTGTTCCATCTCTTCGGAACGGGCCCTGGCCTCCTGCAGCTCTTCCTGCGCCATTTCACGCATTTCCGGATCGTCGAGCATCATCTGCGCCGTTTCAATATCTTCCTGAACCTGCTGCCAGGCGGTAAAGCAACGCGCAACATCGCTCAGCTGCGCATATTCACGCGACAGAGCGCGAAAACGCTCCTGATCGGCAATGGTCGCGGCATCGCCGAGCAGAGCCTGAACTTCTTCATGACGCTCGTGCAGAGCTTCCAGTTTGGCGACGATAGAGGGCTTCATAGGCGTAAGTGCACCTTGTAATAAAATTGGGGGTAGAGGGCGCTATTCCAGCCCGAGGCTGTCGCGCAGAATATTCAGGCGTTCGTCATCCCCGTCACGGGCGGCCTGTTGAAGTGATTTGGTTGGTGCATGGATAAGACGATTCGTCAGTTTCCACGCCAGATCCTGCATGATGACCTGCGGATCGCCGCCCTGTTCGAGGGCTGCCATCGCTTTTGCCGTCAGTTCATTGCGAACCTGTTCAGCCTGGCCACGGTATTCACGGATAGTCTGGCTGGCGCTTTGTGCTCGCAGCCAGGCCATAAATTCGCTGGTTTCTTGCTCGACGATAGTCTCTGCCTGCACCGCCGCCGCCTTACGCTGGGCAAGGTTGTGCGAAATGATGCTCTGCAGATCGTCCACGCTGTATAAATACGCGTTAGCCAGCTTGCCTACTTCCGGTTCGACATCGCGCGGGACGGCGATGTCCACCAGCAGCATCGGCTGATTACGACGCGATTTTAGGGCGCGCTCCACCATGCCTTTGCCAATAATGGGCAGCGGGCTGGCGGTAGAGCTGATAATAATATCCGCCTCCTGCAGGCGCGCGTCGATATCGCTCAACGAGACCACTTCGGCCCCGACCTCCTCTGCCAGCGCTTGCGCACGTTCGCGGGTGCGGTTGGCGATGATCATCTTTTTGACTTTGTGTTCGCGCAGGTGACGGGCGACCAGTTCAATGGTCTCCCCTGCGCCAACCAGTAAAACGGTGACCGTGGAGAGCGATTCAAAGATTTGACGCGCCAGAGTACAGGCAGCAAAAGCAACAGATACCGCACTGGCACCAATGTCGGTTTCGGTTCGCACTCGTTTGGCGACAGAGAATGATTTCTGGAACATGCGCTCCAGTTCGCTGGCCTTCAGATGCCCCTTCTGGGAGTCCGCAAAGGCTTTTTTAACCTGGCCGAGGATCTGCGGCTCGCCAAGCACCAGCGAATCCAGGCCGCTGGCGACGCGCATTAAATGGCTGACCGCGTCGTTGTCGTGGTGCCAGTAAAGGCTATTTCGCAGCTCATCTTCGTTCAGATTATGGTATTCACATAGCCAGCGAATGAGCGCTTCGTGCAGGTTATCCTGCTCCTCTACGCTCAGGTACAGCTCGGTACGGTTGCACGTCGACAGCACCACGCCGCCCTGCACCATCGGTTGGGCAAGGAGACTCTCCAGCGCTTGGTCGAGATTATCCGGCGAAAACGTAACGCGTTCTCGCAGTGAAACCGGGGCTGTTTTGTGGTTAATACCGAGTGCTAAAAGGGTCATGTGAGCGGGAGTAGTACCAGCGTTAATAAGGTTAGCAGGTCGCATCATACAGGATGCGCGAGATCAATAAAAGAGACAGCCCCCTTTCGGAGTAATAGCTTAGATCGCGCTTTGAGATAATTTGAACGTAGACGCTACCACGACGGGACGCTAGCATTAACAGTTATAACTGCCACGTATCTCAAGGATTTGTCATCATTATGACCAGAATGATTCGCCTGCTGCCCCTGGCCGCGCTGGTGCTTACTGCATGTTCGATTACTCCGCCAAAAGGGCCGGGTAAAAGCCCTGATTCGCCTCAGTGGCGCCAGCATCAGCAAGAGGTGCGTTCGTTAAACCAATACCAGACCCGTGGCGCCTTCGCCTACCTGTCCGATCAGCAGAAAGTCTACGCCCGCTTCTTCTGGCAACAGACCGGCCAGGATCGCTATCGTCTGCTGCTGCTGAACCCGCTGGGCAGCACCGAAATGGAGCTGCTGGCCCAGCCCGGTACCGTGCAGATCACCGACAATAAAGGGCAGAAATATAGCGGAACGGACGCGGAAGAGATGATTGGTAAGCTGACCGGCATGCCGATCCCCATCAGCAGCCTGCGTCAGTGGATCCTGGGTCTGCCGGGCGATGCCACCGATTACAAACTCGACGACCAGTATCGCCTGAGCCAGGTAAATTACAGCCAGAATGGTAAAAACTGGAAAGTGGTTTACGGCGGCTATGACAGCAGCGGTAAAACGGCGCTACCCTCCAGCCTGGAGTTGACCGAGGGCAGCCAGCGTATCAAGCTGAAAATGGATAACTGGATTGTCAAATGATGACCCACTGGCCCTCTCCTGCAAAACTGAACCTGTTTTTATACATTACAGGACAGCGTGCCGATGGTTATCACACGCTTCAGACGTTATTCCAGTTTGTTGATTATGGCGACACGCTCTCCGTTGCGTTGCGCCAGGATGGGCAACTCAACCTGCTGACCCCTGTTGAAGGGGTGGAAAACGAAGACAACCTGATTGTGCGTGCGGCGCGCCTGCTGATGAACGCGGCGCAGCAGTCCGGTCGCCTGCCCGCCGGCAGCGGCGCGGATATTCGCGTTGAGAAGCGTCTGCCGATGGGCGGTGGACTAGGCGGCGGGTCGTCTAACGCCGCCACGGTGCTGGTGGTATTGAATCATCTTTGGGGCTGCGGGCTCTCTGACGATGAACTGGCCGAACTGGGCCTGACTCTTGGTGCCGATGTACCGGTCTTCGTGCGGGGTCACGCGGCCTTTGCCGAAGGGGTGGGAGAAGTGCTCACGCCGGTGAATCCGCCGGAAAAGTGGTACCTGGTGGCCCACCCCGGCGTCAGCATTCCGACGCCGGTCATTTTCAAGGATCCGGGGCTAACACGTAATACGCCGGTGCGGTCAATAGAAACGTTATTAAATTGTGAATTCGGCAATGATTGCGAGGATATCGCAAGAAAACGTTTTCGCGAGGTTGATGCGGCGCTTTCCTGGCTGTTAGAATACGCGCCGTCGCGCCTGACTGGCACAGGAGCCTGTGTCTTTGCTGAATTTGACACAGAGACTGCTGCACGTCAGGTGCTCGAGCTGGCCCCGGAATGGCTGCACGGTTTTGTGGCGCGAGGTGTGAACATCTCCCCGCTACGACAGGCCATTCTGGCGCAACCTGAGTTTCGGTGACAACGTCACCCTGTTCCAGACGTTGCATCGCGCTCTTTAATACACCGCCTGGATAGCGTTCGCCTGGCCCGCACAGTTTTTGGCGAAGGTTATCCACCACTGGACGCATGCCTGAGGTTCTTCTCGTGCCTGATATGAAGCTTTTTGCTGGTAACGCCACCCCGGAACTAGCACAACGTATTGCCAACCGCCTGTACACTTCTCTCGGCGACGCCGCTGTAGGTCGCTTTAGCGACGGCGAAGTCAGCGTACAAATTAACGAAAATGTACGCGGTGGTGATATTTTCATCATCCAGTCCACCTGTGCTCCAACGAACGACAACCTGATGGAATTGGTTGTTATGGTCGATGCCCTGCGCCGTGCTTCTGCAGGCCGTATCACGGCTGTTATCCCTTACTTTGGCTATGCCCGCCAGGACCGTCGCGTCCGCTCCGCGCGTGTGCCAATTACCGCTAAAGTTGTTGCTGACTTCCTCTCCAGCGTAGGCGTTGACCGTGTTCTGACGGTTGACCTGCACGCTGAGCAGATCCAGGGCTTCTTCGACGTTCCGGTTGATAACGTATTCGGCAGCCCAATCCTGCTCGAAGATATGCTGCATCTCAACCTGGACAATCCTATTGTGGTTTCTCCGGATATCGGCGGCGTGGTTCGCGCACGTGCTATTGCCAAACTGCTGAACGACACCGACATGGCGATCATCGACAAGCGTCGTCCGCGCGCTAACGTCTCTCAGGTGATGCACATCATCGGTGACGTTGCTGGCCGCGACTGCGTGCTGGTTGATGACATGATCGATACCGGCGGCACCCTGTGCAAAGCCGCGGAAGCCCTGAAAGAGCGTGGTGCTAAGCGTGTATTCGCTTATGCAACACACCCTATCTTCTCGGGTAATGCGGTAAACAACCTGCGCAACTCCGTTATTGATGAAGTTGTGGTTTGCGACACTATCCCGTTAAGTGATGAGATCAAGGCGCTGCCAAACGTGCGCACCCTGACCCTCTCCGGGATGCTGGCCGAAGCGATTCGTCGTATCAGCAACGAAGAATCTATCTCGGCTATGTTCGAACACTAATCGGACGCAGCCTGAAAACCCGCTACGGCGGGTTTTTTTGTCTGTGAGTTTCATTTGTATGATTAATGCCTCCTTCACCTGCCATTGATATGACAGATGATGCGCACACGGATGATGATTGTGAAAAACGCTTCCTCTCATGTATTGCCCTTTCGCGCCCTCATCGACGCTTGCTGGAAAGAGAAGTACACCCTGTCGCGCCTGACGCGTGACCTGATAGCCGGGATCACCGTCGGCATTATCGCCATCCCGCTGGCGATGGCGCTGGCGATAGGGAGCGGCGTGGCGCCGCAGTATGGCCTCTACACCGCCGCAGTGGCGGGGATCGTTATCGCCCTGAGCGGCGGATCGCGCTACAGCGTCTCCGGTCCCACCGCCGCCTTTGTCGTGATTCTCTATCCGGTTTCCCAGCAGTTTGGTCTTGCCGGCCTGCTGGTTGCCACCCTGATGTCAGGCGGATTTCTGATCCTGTTTGGCCTGGCGCGCTTCGGCAGGTTGATTGAGTACATCCCCCTTCCGGTGACCCTGGGCTTCACCTCCGGGATCGGGATCACTATCGGGACCATGCAGATAAAAGATTTTCTTGGCCTGCAGTTAACGCATGTGCCGGAACATTACTTGCAAAAGGTGGGCGCGCTGGCGATGGCGCTGCCGACGGTCAATCTGGGGGATGCCGCGATTGGCATCGTCACGCTCGGCACCTTAATTCTGTGGCCACGGTTAGGCATTCGCCTGCCGGGGCATCTTCCGGCGCTACTGCTGGGCTGTGGGGTCATGGGCGTAGTGAACCTGTTGGGTGGGCAGGTGGCCACCATCGGTTCGCAGTTCCACTATCTTCTGGCGGATGGCACGCAGGGCAACGGTATTCCGCAGCTGTTACCCCAGTTAGTTCTCCCCTGGGATATGCCGGGTTCTGATTTCACCCTGAGCTGGGATTCCCTGCAAGCCCTGCTTCCCGCCGCGTTTTCAATGGCGATGCTGGGTGCTATCGAATCACTCCTGTGCGCCGTGGTGCTGGACGGCATGACGGGCACTAAACACAACGCCAACAGTGAACTGATAGGCCAGGGGCTGGGGAATATCGTTGCGCCGTTCTTTGGCGGGATCACCGCCACGGCCGCGATTGCCCGTTCTGCCGCCAACGTACGCGCCGGGGCGACGTCGCCCATCTCCGCGGTGATCCACGCCCTGCTGGTGATCCTCGCCCTGCTGGTGCTGGCACCGTTACTCTCATGGCTGCCGCTCTCGGCGATGGCTGCCCTGCTGCTGATGGTGGCCTGGAACATGAGCGAGGCGCACAAGGTGGTGAACCTCCTGCGCCGGGCCCCGAAAGACGACATCATCGTGATGCTCATCTGTATGTCCCTGACCGTCTTGTTCGACATGGTGATAGCGATTAGCGTCGGGATCGTACTGGCATCCCTGCTCTTTATGCGCCGCATTGCCCGCATGACGCGACTTGCCCCGGTAAACGTCATTGTGCCCGACGACGTGCTGGTGCTGCGGGTTATCGGCCCGCTGTTCTTCGCAGCGGCAGAGGGGGTGTTTAATGACCTGGAGGCCCGAATCGTAAATAAACGCGTCGTGGTGCTGGAGTGGGACGCAGTGCTGGTACTGGATGCGGGCGGTCTGGACGCCTTCCAGCGCGTTGTGCAACGTCTGCCGGAAGGCTGTGAATTACGGATCTGTAACCTGGAGTTCCAGCCGCTGCGCAGTATGGCGCGTGCGGGGATCCAGCCAGTTGCTGGCCGCTTGTCATTCTATCCGACCCGCGACGCAGCGTTAGAAACGTTATGAATAGCGGCGCTGCATCATGATGCCAATCGCCTGTTGTAGCCAGCCAAGCACTTCAGGCGTCATCCAGGTCCCTTTCATCAGATGGGGCTCCTGCTCCATCGCCTGGCGAAATTTCTGCTGCGTCACCGGGTCGGTTCCTGCATAGGACTGAAACAGTTCGAGCCACGTTTGCGCCAGAGCCTGCGCCTGCGGGCTCGCGGCTGACAGCCCTTCCCGACAGGCCTGGTGCAGTTTAGCCACCAGCGAGGGCCACTCCATCATCCGATCAAAGTAGTGGGCGCGGGTAAAGGCCATCTCCTGCGGGGTGAGATAGCGCTGCCAGATGGCGAGCTTGCTCTCGGCAAAGGCCCGGGTGATAAAATCGAGGATATTGGCGTTGATACCGGTCTGTTCGCGCATCTGCGGCTCCACGCTGTGCATCTCGTTCAGCCGGGTCAGAAACTCGGGCTTGCCGGCGGTATCTTGTTCCAGCTGCGTCATCCAGCGGGTGGCTAACGCTGTCGCGCGCGGATCATCTACCCTAACGTTCTCTTCCAGCAACGCCTGCGCCTCGGCAACCAGCCCGCTCCAGGTAGCGGCCAGCGCCTCTCCCTGTACGGCAAACGGCAACTGCTGTAACTCTTCTTTGCTAAACCAGCGATCGTACATATTCATTAACTCCAGCGTATGTAGCCAGGACTCCAGATCGGGCTCGCCGCCGGCGGCCAGTTTGCAGCGCAGGCCAGCCAGCTGCTCTCGCAGGGTATGAATGCTGCGTAGTTGCTTATCCAGCAAGGCAATTTGCCCATCAAGCAGTGCAGCCATAGAGTGCGTATCCCGATCGAGGCAATCCTTTATCTCAGCAAGCTCCAGCCCGGCTTTAGCCAGCACCTGAATACGGTGCAGGCGCTGAACATCCGCCAGGTTATAGAGTCGGTAGCCTGCCGCACTTCTGGCGGAGGGGAGCAGTAAGCCTGTTTGTTCATAGTGGTGAAGTGTCCGGACGGTAATCCCCGCTCGCGTTGCCAACTGCCCAACCTGAATTAACATTGCTGCTCCTTTTTTCGCGCCATCGATGACACTGTGGATCCTGACGTTACGTGAGGGTCAAGGCAAGGGGCAAAAAAAAACGGCTCCCGCAGGAACCGTCTTGATGGCATCCCAGATTAACTGGGCTTATGTTGATCGCGGCGACAACGTTTGTCGTAGTGGCGTACCCACCAGTATTTGTCGCAGACTTGCTCATGGCCGCTGACGCGGGCTCCTGCGAGCCAGAGAACGGCGCCCAGGAAGATGCTCAGTATCGCGCCATGCGCAAAGTATTGTGGCAGGTTAAATTGCGGAAGCTGGTTTAAAATAGAGTAACCGACGCCCCCTACCATGACGATCAATCCCAACCCCATGAGCACGTTACCGAGTAACGAAGCGTTTCTGCGTTTCATGTGTCACCTCCGGAACTTTGGGTTGCAGGGTTAACTATCCCTAATCCTGATGTGCAAAGTATAGACAGCCCCCCTTTTATTGATTGCGGGAGCGATCACATTTATGCACTTTGAGTCAACAAAACTTTACAAATAACCTATTGAGCTACTTGAAAATCTAATGATTCAGCGGAGCAATTATTCCATTCCCAAACATCGGGCGGCAGAATTTTGTCAAGCGGCGCGGCAGACAGTACACTACGCGCCAGACTTAGAACCCTCAGGAAGTTAAACGTGACGATTAAATTGATTGTCGGCCTGGCCAACCCTGGCGCGGAATATGCGGCAACCCGCCACAATGCGGGCGCATGGTATGTCGACCTGCTGGCTGAGCGGTTACGTGCCCCCCTGCGCGAAGAGCCAAAATTCTTCGGCTATACCTCCCGCATTAACCTTGCCGGCGCAGATGTGCGTCTGCTGGTGCCGACCACCTTTATGAATTTAAGCGGCAAAGCCGTGGCGGCGATGGCCACCTTTTATCGCATCAACCCGGACGAAATCCTGGTGGCGCATGATGAGCTCGACCTGCCGCCCGGCGTGGCGAAGTTTAAACTCGGTGGCGGCCACGGTGGCCATAACGGCTTAAAAGACATTATTAGCAAACTGGGCAATAACCCGAATTTCCACCGTTTGCGCGTCGGGATAGGCCATCCGGGCGATAAAAACAAAGTTGTAGGCTTTGTGTTAGGTAAACCTCCCGCCTCCGAGCAGAAATTGATCGACGACGCGGTTGACGAAGCGGTGCGTTGTACGGAGATCTGGATTAAAGAGGGCTTAACCAAAGCCACTAATCGTCTGCACGCTTTCAAAGCGCAATAAGCGGCGTCACGCCCCTTTTTTGCCCCGCGCGCTGCGGGTTACGTGTATAATAGGCGTAGTTATTTACTTTTCTTCGACTCGTTATGCTTAACGTGTTGAATATCAAGATATTAAGGTGATTCAGAAATGGGATTCAAATGCGGTATCGTTGGTCTGCCTAACGTTGGCAAATCCACCCTGTTCAATGCGCTCACGAAAGCGGGTATCGAAGCGGCTAACTTCCCGTTCTGTACCATTGAGCCAAACACCGGTGTCGTGCCGATGCCTGACTCACGCCTGGATCAGCTGGCAGAAATTGTTAAGCCACAGCGTATTCTGCCGACGACGATGGAGTTCGTGGATATCGCGGGGCTGGTAAAAGGGGCTTCTAAAGGTGAAGGTCTGGGCAACCAGTTCCTGACTAACATCCGTGAGACCGAAGCGATTGGCCACGTTGTGCGTTGCTTTGAGAACGACAACATTATCCACGTGAACAACAAAGTGGATCCGGCTGATGATATCGATGTGATCAACACCGAGCTGGCGCTGGCGGATCTGGATACCTGTGAACGTGCGCTGCAGCGCGTGCAGAAGAAAGCCAAAGGCGGCGACAAAGACGCGAAAGCGGAACAGGCTGCGCTGGAAAAATGTCTGCCACAGCTGGAAAACGCCGGCATGCTGCGTGCGCTGAAAAACTTGACCGACGAAGACAAAGCGGCGATCAAATACCTGAGCTTCCTGACTCTGAAGCCAACCATGTATATCGCAAACGTCAATGAAGACGGTTTCGAGAACAACCCTTACCTGGATAAAGTACGCGAAATCGCCGCTGCGGAAGGCTCCGTTGTGGTGGCGGTCTGTGCGGCTGTTGAATCCGACATCGCTGAGCTGGACGACGCCGACCGTGAAGAGTTTATGGCCGAGCTGGGTCTGGAAGAGCCGGGTCTGAACCGCGTGATCCGCGCGGGCTACCAGCTGCTGAACCTGCAAACGTACTTCACCGCTGGCGTGAAAGAAGTGCGCGCATGGACCATCCCGGTAGGCGCAACGGCTCCGCAGGCGGCAGGTAAAATCCATACCGACTTCGAGAAAGGCTTTATCCGTGCACAGACCATCGCCTTCGACGACTTCATCACTTATAAGGGTGAGCAAGGGGCGAAAGAGGCCGGTAAGATGCGTGCAGAAGGGAAAGATTACGTAGTGAAAGATGGCGACGTGATGAACTTCCTGTTCAACGTCTAATTCTCCCCTGCCCAAACAAAAATCCACGCCCCGGCGTGGATTTTTTTTTAGCTGTCCTTAGAACTCTACCCTTGCGCCAAGGTTGTAGCGGCGCCCTTCCAGGACCGACGCTTCGTTATAAGAGGTGGAATGAAGCGGGTTCGCATCAAACAGGTTATAGATGCCCGCCATTAACGTCAGGTTCTTATTCACCCGATACCGCGTCCCCAGATCCATTACCGCATAGGCTTCGGTCGAGGTGGATTTACCGATATCCGGCGTGTTGCTCCGCCAGCTCGCTTTCGTCCAGAGTTCCAGATCGTTCAACGCTTCCCAGGTCAGGGAGATATTGGCCATGCTGGTCGGGAATTCGTTCAGCGCATCCCCTTTATACTGGCCGCTCTTCTGCTCGCTGTGGGTATAGGTGTAGTTGACGTTAGCCTTCAGGGTCGGCGTGGCCTGCCAGTCACCGTTCAGCTCCAGACCATAAATTTCCGCATCACTGACGTTAAAGTACTGGGAGACCGATTCGGCTTCATAACCGTTGTAGACACACATCTGCGTCGCGGTCGCGGTACAGATGGTGTAATCGCTGATCTTGTCTTTGAATTTGGTGTGGAAGACAGTGGCATCCAGCGCCAGCGTATCCTTCTGCCAGTAAACCCCCACCTCGGTGTTGACGCTCTTCTCCGGTTTCAGGTCGTCATTACCGATACCAATCTCAGAGTAGGGATAGCTGCCATACACGCTGGTAAAGCCGGAGTTGTTCTGACGGAGATCTGGCTTTTTATAGCCCGCAGAGACGCCGCCTTTTACTGCCCAGTTTTCATCGAGCGTCCAGTTGCCGTAAAGTTTTGGCGTTACGTGGTAGCCGAAGTAGCTGTCGTGATCCAGACGCGCCGAGGTGGTCATCGTAAAGTCTGGCACAATCATCCAGGCATCTTCAGCGAATACCGCCCAGCCATCGCGGCTGATCTTGCTTACCGGCGTTACCCCTGGCACCTCTTTGTCGGCGATGCCGAAGGTGTCGTCCAGCTCATTACGCGTATAGTTTGCCCCCAGCGTCAGCTTGTGATCGCCCAGGGTGAAGGTGTTGGCACTGTTGGCCTCAAAGTTATTCTGTTTGACGAATTGCGGTGACAAATACGGCACGCGGTACTCAGTACGTGCTTTTTCATAGCTGACAAAGTTCTTCGACTCGAGGATATCACCGTACCAGGCGTGCTGAGACAGCGAGATCGCATCGCGATCGAAACCCCAGTACCAGGGGTTACCGTGGCGGGTTTTCTCCTGATGCCCTTTGACCGCATTGAGATCCCAGAGCTGTGTATCGGTCGGCGACATGGAGATGGTGGCATCCAGGTTGCCCGCCTCGTGCTTAACGAAGCGCTCTTTATCGGGGCTGTCATCATCGCGACGATCCAGATAATCCGCCGCCAGGCTAACGCCAAGCTTGCCCGGAATAACGGGCCCCATCAGGAACAGATTTGTCTGGTTGGTATTACCGTATTCGCTCTTTTCCTGCAGGAAGTAGTTATCCTCCAGCACGCCGGTCCAGCTATCAAGGTTATAGCCTTTTTTGGTGATCACGTTGACCACCCCACCGATGGAGTCCGAGCCATACAGCGAAGACATAGGTCCACGAATGACCTCTATACGCTCGATGGCCGCAATCGGCGGCATAAAGGCCGCTTCGGTACCAATGTGGTGACCATATGGACGAGATTCACGGGTCCCCTGCTTGATCCCGTTCACCATATACGACGTATAGGACGAGTCCATACCGCGCATCTGCACGTCACCGGTCGCCAGGCTACCGTTGCCGCTGCCCGTTAACACACCCGGCATCTCCCGGAGTGCCTCGGTAACGTTCTGGTTCGAGCGGGTGTTCAACTCTTTCTCATTGACCACCGAGATGGTGGCCGGTGCTTCGCGGCGCTCCTGGCTGAAACCGGTGGCGGTTACTACCAGCTGATCTTCGTTCGCCGGATCGCTATCGGCGGCGATGGCGGCAGGCGTTATGCCGGTTAAGGCGAGCGAAATCGCCACGGCCATGCGTGTCCTGGTTATCACGACGTATTCCTTAAAGTTGGGTTAAATCGATCTTGAGAACGTAGTCAGCCTTATTCGCCTTCTCATCCTGTTTCACGCTGACATACAACGTGTTGGCATCGGGAGAGAGCACCAGGCTGTTAGGCATCGCCGCCGTTGTAATGGTGTGTTTGACGGCGTTGGTTTTCGCGTCGATGACGCTAATCTGGCGATCGTTACGATGGGTGACATAGACCTCGTTGCGCGCGCCGTTGTAAAGCGCGGCAATGGAGTTCGGGGTGTCGATGCGTTGCTTTAGCTTGCCGGTCGCCAGATCGACCACCAGCACATCGCGCGTATTGGTATCTGCGATATAGCCCACGCCCGCTGCGGGGTTAAGCGCAATATTGAGGAAGTAATGGTCGGTCTCTTTGGGATCCACCTTCACGCGCGAAAGCACCTCTGAACTCCTGCCATCCAGGGTCACCAGCTCGCCGCTTCCGGTTACGGCATAGACTTTGTCCGCTGCGGTATCCACTGCAAACCCAACCGGATCCATCCCTTCGAGGGTTTTCGTCAGTGCCTGTTTTTGCGTATCCACGACCCACAGCAGCCCTTTTCCTTTACCGCCCATGCCGGAGATATAAAGACGCTGATGCTTCTTATCCAGCACCGCTTCGCGCGGATGGATCCGTTTCTTAGGATCGCTGGCGTCACTCAGTTGCAGGGTTTTGACCGCCTTGCCGCTGCGGGTATCCAGCGCGGTGATGGAGCCATCCAGCGCATTGCCCATCCAGAGCACGTGGTTCTCCTGATCGAGCGCCAGCGCAAAGATGCGCCGTTCGGTATCGATGCTCTTTTTCATAGCCAGAGAGTCTGCAGCCAGTTCGAAAAGGATGCCGGTGGTTTTGTCGGCCGCAAAAGAGGGGGAAGAGGCGGCATAGACCGTGTGCCGGGCGTTGTCATAGGCTAGTTCGTAAACCCCGTGCCCCAGCGCCTGGGAGTGAAAATCCTTTTCGCTAAATGTTTTTGCTAACGCTGAACCAGAGTACAGGGCCAGCGCAATAGCCACTGCGCAGAATGCTTGTTTCTTAGGTTGTTGAGGTGTCATGTCATTTTTCTTTACATTTAATTACGTAAAACAAATGATAATTATTATTAATATCATATTCAATTGCACTGCAAGCTTAAATACCTACCAATATCTGCCTTAATTGCGCATTAATTAACCACCAGTTATCAAAATGCCAACCCGATCCCGCTTTTCCTCACGAAAGTACGGCGTCAGTGACCCAATGTTTACTTTTCTCCACGACTAAAAATGCTATTACTAATAAGCAACATTTATGTAGCAATTTCAGATCAGTCAGGAGTTCCAATGAATAAGAAAAGACGCTCCGTTCCCGGCATCCGTCATTACGATGGCCCCGCCGGGGGATGGGGAGCGCTGAAAGCCACCGCCATCGCCGTACGCACTCAGATGGATGCCCTGGAAGCCCCTGCTACGCTGTTACGCACTAACCAGCCCGACGGCTTTGACTGCCCCGGCTGCGCATGGCCCGATAAAGAACACAAATCCACCTTCCAGTTTTGTGAAAACGGCGCAAAAGCCGTCACCTGGGAGGCGACCACCAAACGCGTCACCCCGGAATTTTTTGCCAACAACAGCGTCTCCTCGCTGTGGGCTAAAAGCGATTACGAGCTGGAGGGCTATGGTCGCCTGACCCACCCGATGGTGTATGACAAAGCCAGCGACACCTTCCGCCCGGTTGAGTGGCAAGAGGCATTCAGGCGAATCGGTGAGAAACTCCGTCAACTCGACCCCGACGCCGTTGAGTTCTATACCTCTGGCCGGGCGTCGAATGAAGCGGCGTTTTTACTGCAGCTTTTTGCCCGTGAGCTGGGCACCAATAACTTCCCGGACTGCTCCAATATGTGCCACGAAGCCACCAGCACCGGCCTGCCGCGCTCAATCGGCATCGGCAAAGGCACCGTATCGCTGGAAGATTTCGATAAAACCGAGCTGGTTATCTCTATCGGCCATAATCCCGGGACTAACCACCCTCGGATGATGGGCACCCTCCATGAGCTGTCGCGCCGCGGCGTGCCGATCATCGTCTTCAACCCGCTGCGTGAACGCGCTCTGGAGCGCTTCGCCGATCCGCAAAGCGTGGTTGAGATGGCAACCCTGGGTTCAACAGACATCGCGTCAACCTACTTTCAGGTCAAAGCAGGCGGCGATGCCGCCGCGCTAAAAGGGATCGCCAAACATCTGCTGGAAAGGGAAGTACGCGAGGGCGGGATCCTCGACCAGCCGTTTATCGACGCACATACCCAGGGATTTGCTGATTTCGCCGCGGATATCGCGGCCACGGGCTGGGAAGAGATTGAGCAAGAGTCCGGGTTAACCCGTGAGGATCTGGACGTGGTAGCGCGCGCCTACGCCAAATCGAACGCCACTATCATTACCTATGGCATGGGCGTTACTCAGCACAACAAAGGCACCGCCAACGTGCGCCTGATTGCTGACCTGCTCCTGCTGCGCGGCAATATTGGGAAGCCCGGCGCGGGCATCTGTCCCCTGCGTGGCCATTCAAACGTACAGGGCAACCGCACGGTGGGCATTACCGAAAAACCGACCGCCGCGTTCCTGTCCCGTATCGAAGAGGTGTTTGGCTTTACCCCGCCGACAAAACATGGCCACGATGCGGTGATGGCCACCCAGGCGATGATCGCCGGTGAAGCCAAAGCGCTGATCTGCCTGGGCGGTAACTTTGCCGTGGCGATGCCCGACCATGAACAGGCGTTTCCGGCGCTGCAGAAGCTCGACCTTAGCGTTCACGTAGGCACGAAGCTAAATCGCACCCATCTGCTGGTGGCGAAAGAGACCTGGCTCTTCCCGTGCCTGGGACGCACCGAGCTGGATATGCAGCGCACCGGGCGCCAGTCGATAACGGTTGAAGACTCCATGTCGATGGTGCATGCCTCGTCGGGAAAACTGCGTCCCGCCTCGCCTCACCTGCTCTCAGAGCCGGCCATTGTGGCCGGGATGGCGAGAGCCGCCCTGCCCGACAGCAAAGTCAACTGGGAGGAGCTGGTCGCTGATTACGATATGATCCGCGATCGCATTGAGCAGACTATCCCCGGCTTTACCGACTACAACCAGCGCATCCGCACGCCGGGCGGTTTTCGCATGCCCTTACCGCCTACCGAACGCGTCTGGCCTACCCCAAGCGGCAAAGCGATGTTCTCGGTGTTTGAGGGGGTTGATGAGAACGCCAAAGGGGTGGGCGAGAGTGTACTGCGCCTCATAACCCTGCGCAGCCATGACCAGTACAACACCACCATTTATGCCATGGATGACCGCTACCGCGGGGTCTTTGGCCGCCGCGATATTCTCTTTATGAACGAAGAGGACATGACGGAACGTGGGCTGGAGCATGGCGACAGGGTAGATATTGAAACCGCGCTGCCGGGTCACGCCCAGCGTCTGGAAGATATTACGGTGGTCGCCTACAGCATCGCCCGGGGCTCGGTTGGGGCCTATTATCCGGAAGCCAACGTGCTGGTGCCGCTGGATTATCTTGATAAAGAGAGCGGCACCCCTTCTTACAAATCGGTACCCGTTCGCCTTACGCTGCGCTCGAAAGAGATCCGCCCGCTGTAGCGTTTGTCATGCCGGGCAGTACGCCCGGCATAAATTTTACTGTCGCGCATTTCCCGTTTTCTGAAGATAATCACCCGGTGAGGATAAAACGGGACGCGCGATGTTAATGAAAACACAACCACTCCACAGGGATGCCGTTTTGGCGTTTCGCGCAGGCGTATCGGCCTGTTTACCGACCATTCCGGGCTACTGGAGCATTGGCTTTGCCGCCGGCGCCATAGGCACCCTTTCCGGTTTCACCACCCTACAAACCGCACTGCTGGCCAGCCTGCTTTACGCCGGGTCGGCGCAGTTTCTGTTTTACTCCCTCTGGGCGACGGGGGCAGAGGTCGCCTCGGTGGTGTTCAGCGTTCTGCTGGTCAACCTGCGTTATTTACTGATGAGTTCAGCCATGAGCGTCTTTTTTCGCGAACACACTACCCTGGAAAAGATCGTGAGCGGCCTGCTGTTAACGGACGAAACCTTCGGCGTAGCGGTACAACATGGCAGCCAGCAAAGCAAAGTCCGCTTTGCCTGGATGTTCGGGCTGAACGTGGCCGCCTGGCTAAACTGGATCCTGGCCTGCGTGGTAGGGGCATGGCTCGCCGCCGCGCTGCCACCGGCATTGATGGAGGGGCTGAGCTTTAGCCTGGTGTCGATGTTTATTGGTCTGGTGCTGATGCTGTGGTTTGCCAGCCAGCGCAAAATTCTGGAGACCTTCAGCATTTCGGCGGCGGTTATCGTCACCCTCTTCACCGCCGGGCAGACCGATATCAGCATTGTCATTATCATTGCCGCCTCGGTGGCCGCGACCCTGTCGACCCTGGGTCTGCGCCTGTTCTACAAAGGAGAGCGCTAATATGGAGCGAAATATTCTGCTGGCGATCGTCGCTTCTGCCCTGGTGACCGCCCTGATGCGCACTATACCGATTCTGCTGCTATCACGTTTCCGGCTCGCCCCGGTGGTGCAACAGTGGCTGAGCTTCATCCCCGCCGCGATCATGGCGGCGATCATCACCGCCGAGCTGCTGGGCAAACCGGCGCTTACTCCCTCCGGCATGAGTCTCTCCCTCGTGGCGGCCATCATCGCTGCGGTGGCCGGGGTGGCGACCCGGAGCCTGTTTGCCACGGTCATCGTCGGCATGATGGCCTTCACCGCACTCAATTTCTTTTTCGGATAGACGCTTGACCCCGAGCCCGGCGGCAGCATCACGCCGGGTCAACAGCACTTGCCACGCCTCGCGCGACATTTCGCTAAATCCCCTGATCAGCACCCTTTGCGCCGTCGGGCTGTGAGCGACCTCCTCCAGTGCGCCGCGTAATGCCGACACCGTCGCATCCGGCGTGCCTGCCGGGGTGATGAGCGGCAGCCCCGGCGCGAGTGGGCTACGGCCGATAATAGATAACCCCTGCAACAGCTCCGGCTCATGACGCTGTAATAGCGCCCAGGTCACACAGTCGATCGCGGCAATATCCGCCTGCCCTTCGCGTAGCGCCACCAGCGACTGGCGATGGCTGCCGCTAAAGAGGGTCGCAGCGAAAAAATGTGTTTCAACGCCGAGTCCGGCGATCATGCCCAACAGCACGTTATAACCGGACCAGGAGTCGGGGGCGTTACACACCACCCTTCGGCCACGAAAATCCGCCAGGGTTTTGCCCTCCTCCTCTGAGCGGGCCACCAGCCAGCTGCGGTAATGAACGCCTTCGCATCCCAGCGCCGAGTAATGAAATGCTCCTACCACCTGCACATCGGGTAGTTGGGTCATTAAAGGAAAGCCGCAACTCTGGCTCAGGAGCAGATCGGGGCTGCGCCAGTGGTGGAGAAGGTCCCTGGGCAAGACGGGTTGAAGATGATCGACGGCCAGCCCCTGCTTCACCAGTTGCGTTTTTACCGCCAGCCAGAAGGCCTGGTTGTCATCCGGATTAACCGCGTACATGGGAAAGGCGAGCGGACTGCTCATCCGCGCCTCCCGGATGGGCAGTGACATCCTCCTGGCGTTTCCAGAACTGGCGTAACCATTCGCTATCCCCCCTTACCATTTCCTGGTTGCGCCGGTGATAACGTACCCTGTCGCGCAGCCACACCTTGCGAAGACCGTACCAGGGCACCCCCGGCAGGCCGTGATGTAGAGAATGATAGTTGAGATTAAAAACCGCAGCCGCCGGTAAAGGAGGAACTCACTCCGCTTGCCCGGTTACCGGTTTAACCCGCACGCCGACAAAGACCATCACCATCGCAGCGACCAGCAGCACGCCGCTCGCGGTAAAGACCCCGCTGGCACCGTTAAGATCAAATACCGCTCCGCCCCCTGCTGCACCGGCGCTGATGGCCAGTTGAATGGAGGCCACCATTAACCCGCCGGCACTTTCCGCTTCATCCGTGACCGTAGTGGCAAGCCAGGTTGACCAGCCCACCGGCACCAGTCCAAAGGCAAACCCCCACAGCGCTACCAGCAGGCCATCCAGCATCGCCAGGTGCCCGAAAGCCGCCATCAGCAGTGCCAGGATACCCATGGCAAACGGCACCAGAGCCAGCGTGAGACGGAGGTTTCGCGCCAGCAGGTGTCCGGCAATCGAGGTTCCCACAAAGTTGGCAATACCAAAACCGAGCAGGATCAGTGAAATGGTCTCGACGCTCGCCTGGCCTACGGTCTCAAGGAAGGGGCGCAGATAGGT